>NZ_JBQLIB010000011.1:0-99202 GCF_056034365.1 Marinococcus sp. LNHM5E3-2.1 | reverse complement strand
GCACCAGCCAAAAAAGAACGTGGATCGAACGATCCACGAACAAACATGACGCTTTTATTTTGTTTCTCAACAATCTGGAGAAGGCTTTCCGAAATGGAAAGCCTTCTTTATGTATTGCAGATGTGTAAAATATACGTATGCGGGGTATCATTGTCCATGAAACAAAAAGAAAGGGGGCAATATGATGGATACGATTTCTATTGTTGCTGTTGTTTCATTGGCAGCTGCCTTTATTTCTACGGCAATCGTGATCGTGGATGTCCGGAGAAATCCGCAGCCAATGATGGTTATGAATATTGTATGGCCGCTGACCGTGCTGTATTCGGGACCACTGGGACTGTTTTTCTATTATTATATCGGACGTAAAGGGCATGGTGATAAGCCGATGTGGCAGTCAACGGTCGCCTCCACCAGTCATTGCGGCGCCGGATGTGCGCTTGGAGATATTATAGGTATTCCCATCGTTGTGGCTTTAGGGTGGACGATTGCAGGAACCAGGCTGTTCGCTGACTATATCGTGGAATTTATACTGGCCTATACGTTCGGGATTTTCTTTCAGCTGGCGTCTATCCTGCCGATGAATGAACAGATGAGCAAAAGCCATGGCATCAAACAAGCCGCCAAAGCGGATACACTCTCGCTTGTTGCTTATCAGATCGGTATGTTTGGTTTTATGGCTTTAGTTCATTTTGTGTTCTTTGCGGCTCCGCCAAGCCCGGCCGGCCCAACATTCTGGTTTATGATGCAGATTGCGATGGTTATCGGATTTTTAACCAGCTATCCGGTGAACTGGTGGCTCGTCGACAAAGGCATCAAGCACGCGATGTAAACAGAAGCAGAAGGCTGTATGGTCTTCTGCTTTTTTTATGCAGATTTTGTCAGCTGAGACGGGGGATATGATAAGCTTAATTCATATAAATAATGCAGCGAAACATAAAAGGAGAGAGAGTCATGCCGGCACGGTTAGCGTATCTGCTAGTCCTGGCAGGGGCAGCATTGTGGGGCACAACGGGGCTGTTTGTGCAAAACTTATATACATATGGATTCACACCATGGGAGGTCGTAGGCATCCGTCTGATTTTTTCAGCGGTTATTATTACCCTGTTTTTGAGTATTGTGGAGAGAAGTCTGCTTCGCATCCGTTGGCAGGATCTGCCGCTGTTTGTCGGCACTGGTATTATCAGTATTGCTTTTTTTAACTTTTTCTTCTTCTCGGTGATGGAGGTGTCCGGCATCTCTCTTGCGGTAGTGATGCTTTACACGGGGCCGTTGTTTGTGGCCGTTATTGCCAGGTTTGTTTTTAAGGAAACGCTGACGACAGGGAAAATAGCGGCGCTTGTGATTATGATTACCGGGTGCATGTACGCGGTCGGACTGATCCCTCTTGGGTCGGACAGTGTCGCCGCAGCGGCCGTTTTGTTCGGTGTTGCTTCTGGTTTCTTTTACGCGCTCTACAGCATTTTTGGAAAGTTTTTAAGTGGCCGGTATCATCCGCTTACGATCACGACCTATTCCATGATCCTCGGCGGCCTGTTTTTACTGCCTGCGAGCCGCCTGTGGGAAAAGGCGGAGGCTTTTACAGAGCCGGGTGTATGGTGGAACGGCATTGGGCTTGCTGTGGCAGCTACAACGATAGCTTATGTAGCATATACAGCCGGTCTGGCCCATGTGGAATCATCAAGGGCTTCCATCCTTTCGATTATCGAGCCGGTGGTGGCGATCGTCATCGGTGTAGCTGTTTTTGGTGATTCCTTCACGCTCTGGCAGACCTTCGGCATTGTGCTCGTCTTTGTGGCAATTATTGCTACGGTTTACGGGGATACGCTGCTCGGCAAAATGCTGGGGAAAGCATCCTTAAACCGTCAGTCTTAAATAATAAGCTGAGAAAGAATCTAAATATACTACACGAGGAGGTACAGTGTATGAACATACGGGTAATGGAATGGTTTACGGGAAAGCCGGAAGACATATCAGCCGAAAAAGAAAAGCCAGTATTTTCGGCTATTAATAAAACAAAACGATCCGAAGATTCCCTGTATTTATCGGAGACCGGCCTGGATGGAGATGAGCAGGCAGACAAAAAGAGCCACGGGGGCCCGGAGAAAGCAGTTTGTGTGTATCCGTGGGAGCATTACGCGTACTGGAGCAGAACGCTCGAGGACGCTCTTCCGCACGGAGGGTTTGGGGAAAACCTGACGGTTCAGAACGGTGTCGAGGAGGATGTGATGATCGGCGACGTTTTCCGCTGGGGAGAAGCAGTTGTGGAAATCAGCCAGCCGCGGGAGCCCTGCTATAAAATTGCGAAACGCCACGGCATCAAAAAGCTGCCCCTCTATGTTCGTGACACCAGTTATTCCGGCTATTACATGCGGGTGCGCCAGGCAGGAACCATAGAAAAAAATCAGCCGCTGCACCTCGAAACGAGAACCACGTCCTTAAGTGTTGCTAGCGTGAACCGGATCACCTACCATTCAGAAGATCCGGCCGAAGTTGAAGAAGCGCTGGAGTGTGCCGCTCTTTCAGAAGAATGGAAAAAGTCCCTGTATAAAAAGCTGGATAAACTGAAAAATAAGCACTGAGCCATAAAGGCCAGTGCTTATTTTGTCGCAGAAGGGACGTCGGCGCTGATTCGTTCAGCATGGGCATAAACGTTAAAGGTAGAGCCGCGGATAAACCCGACAGCCGTGATATTTAAATCATCTGCAAGGCGGATTGCAAGGTTTGTCGGAGCGGATTTGGATAAAATAATGCCCATGCCCATTTTGGCTGCTTTAGTCAGCACCTCGGAGCTTAAGCGCCCGCTGAAAACAAGTACTTTGTCGCGTACCTGGATGCCGTTCATCAGACAGTACCCGTACAGCTTATCGAGCGCGTTGTGCCGGCCAATGTCAGAGCGGTCAACGATAATGCCGTCTGTATTGCAAATGGCAGCATTATGGACTCCGCCGGTGTTCTTAAACACGACGCTGTTGTCCTGCATTTCCTTCATAAAACCAAGACACTGCTCAGGTGTGAGCGTGCGTTTGGTAACAGCTGTTTTCGCTGTCTGGACATCGCTTTGAAAATAAAACTGGCGGCTTTTGCCACAGCAGGAACCAATCACCCGCTTTGAGTAAAAAGAAGCTTCCTTTACCCGGTTGGAGTTGATGGAAACGTAGGCAAAGCCCAGGTCATCGTCAAGAGAAACCGATTCAATCTCCCGGTAAAATAAGATGACTCCTTCAGATGCGAGAAACCCGACGACGAGCTCCTCAACGTGGGTGGGGGTGCATACAAGTGTTGCGAACTCTTCATCGTTTACGACAATCGTCATCGGCTTTTCCAGGGCAACCTGGTCTTCTGCTGTGTAAAGTCCCTCTTCCGGCGAATAGGAGACGATAGGCTGAAGGGCGGTGGAACGGTCCGGCATATTGGTACCCCTTTCAAAACCCGTGCCCGGCACGAGGTATAGTTTATAACATTATATTTTTATCGTACCACGTAACACGGTATATACAGAAAAAAATGCACAAAAAACCTGCATCTTCTAAAAAGATGCAGGCTGGATGGAACAGAATTACCGTTTTTTGCCCCAGACTTTTAAATTTTTCAGTCCCGGTATGCTGTCATTGTAAAAGACCGGATCAATGCCCTGTCTACGCTGATCCATGTAGTTTTTGAGGGCAGCGGCAGCTATATGACCGAGCAGCGCGATCGCTATAAGGTTGACGACTGCCATTAAGCCCATAAACAGGTCTGCCATCGCCCACACAAGCTCGAGGCCGCTGGCTGCTCCAAGAAGAACGAACAGCAGGAAGCAGACACGGAAAATTTGGACGTATCTGCGTTTTGGAGAGATGAATTCCACGTTTACTTCCCCGTAGTAATAGTTCCCGAGCAGGGAGCTGAAAGCAAAGAAGAAAATGGCAAGAGACACAAATGTCTGTGCCCAGTCCCCTAAGTGAAAGGCGAGTGCCTGCTGGGTCAGCTGGATGCCTTCAATATTTGCCCCGGCATCAGCGTACGTACCGGAAAGCAGAATGATGAACGCTGTCGCGCTGCATATAATAAGCGTATCCGTCAGAACACCAAGAGACTGAACGAGTCCCTGCTTGACCGGGTGGCTTACATACGTTGTTGCGGCCGCGTTCGGTGCACTACCCATACCGGCTTCGTTGGAGAAGAGCCCGCGCTGGATACCAAGCATGAGAGCACCGCCAATTGTGCCTCCGGCGACCTCACGAATTCCGAAGGCCTGACCGAAAATAAGACCGAATACCTGCGGTACGTCTGCGATGTTAATAATCATAATGATAACGGCTACAATTACATACAGCGAAGCAAAAATTGGCACAATAATTTCGGCTACGACAGCGATACGCCGGACCCCGCCGTAAATAATAACGCCAATTAAAAGCATAATGGCGATCCCGACATAAACTGTTGGAATATTATAAGCACCGTTGAACGCCTGGGCGATCGTGTTGGTTTGCACGCCATTGAAAATAAAACCAAAACAAAGGGTAATCAAAACAGCGAAAATAATACCGAGCCAGCGGGCGTTCAATGCCTGCTCCATATAATAGGCCGGGCCGCCGCGGAAGCCGTCTTTATCCTTTACTTTATACATCTGTGCAAGCGTACTTTCCACAAACCCGGTAGCAGCACCGATAATAGCGATGACCCACATCCAGAAGATTGCACCAGGACCGCCGGCACTGATGGCAAGGGCTACCCCGGCAAGGTTCCCGGTACCGACACGGGCAGCGGTACTGATCGCAAATGCCTGAAACGCTGTAGTACCCTTGCGTTCCCTAAAGCCTGAGCGATCAGTGCCCTCTTTAAATAAAAGTACAACCATCTCTTTGAGCAGCCTGAACTGCACAAAGCCGGTGCGGATGGTGAAATAAACGCCTAAAATAAGTAAGAGTGCGATTAGCAGGTAACTCCAGATCACGTCACTGAGAGACCCTACAAGGTTATAAAACCATGTATCAGCTGTTAACCAATTTCCCATATGTATCCTCCTTCAATTAAGGTTGCATCTATTATACATTTTTCAGAGGCGCTCGGACACTGTTTTCAAGGAATTCCTGTAAAGGAATACAAGAAAAAACATAAATTACTTATCAATGGATGCCACGCAGTTTTCCAAATGTGTTTTTAGGATGCGCAGGGATTTTTGTTTGATTTTAGAAACGGCCTGCTGGGACACGTTCATCGTCCGGGCTGTCTCCGCCGTTGTCGCTCCTTCAACAAACAAAGCGTATAACACCGCTTGCTCCTTCTCAGGCCGCTGTTGAATAATTTCATAAAGCTCCGGATTTTCAATATGTCCGGAAAGTTTGACGGAAAAGCTCCGGGCCTGATCTGCAAAAGAAACAGCGGGAAGGAGCGTCTGAGGCGTTTCTTCCCCTGTATCAACAGCAAGTGGAAACCGGTCCCGTTGCTTTCTTTCCCGCTTATCATAGTGAACCGCTGCCCAGTAAATTGTTTTTTGCATGAAGACCCGCTTTTTCACATCGAGAAAAAAGGTGCGGAAGGCCTCATCGAGCTTGTCTGTATACCCGTGTTCCCAGAAGTATTGATGGTCGGAGAAGTCTAAAAATTGCTGAATGAGCTTTTGCTGATGAAAGGTCGCGGTCAATATGGATTCCTCCTTGTATGTTATATGTATAAAAGGCATCTTCTGTTAAAAATGACAACCTTTATACGAACATAAGTTCGCTTTTTAATGATGAGTAAAAATCTTACATAAGGGAATAATGTTGAAGAGTGGAAAATTGAACCTGGAGGAATGAAAATGGGAAACAAAGTATTTATCAGTCCGAGTAAATATGTGCAGGGAGTCGACGTTGTGGATGAGGTAGGCGCCTATGTTAAAGAAATGGGCAGTAAAGCAATTGTGATTGCAGACGAATTTGTATGGGACCTGGCCGGCAACAGAGTAGTCGACAGCCTCAAGCAGCAGAGTATAGAAGCCGTAAACATTACCTTTAACGGGGAAGCCTCCACCGGGGAAATTAACCGGATTACCGAAGAAGCCCAATCGGCTGGAGCAGAAATGATTGTGGCTGTAGGAGGCGGTAAGACGCTCGATACAGCAAAAGGGGTACGTGACCAGATTCCTGATGCCTACTGCGTCATCGTTCCGACGACGGCTTCCACAGACGCCCCGACGAGCGCCCTTTCCGTTATCTATTCGGACGAGGGTGTGTTCGAATCGTACCGCTTTTACTCGAAAAATCCAGATTTAATCGTCATGGATTCCAAAATCATCGCCGGCGCCCCGCCCCGTTTTCTCGCGTCCGGGATAGCAGATGCGATGGCCACATGGGTGGAAGCGCGCATGGCTATTCAGGCGAACGCCAACGCAATGTCCGGCGGACTTTCCACGATTGCTGGCGCAGCAATTGCGGAAAAGTGTGAAGAAACGCTGTTTCAATATGGACTCCTCGCCTATGAATCCAACAAAAGACAGATTGTCACCCATGCCCTTGAACAGATTGTCGAAGCAAATACGCTTTTGAGCGGTCTTGGATTTGAAAGTGGCGGCCTTGCGCTTGCTCATGCGATTCATAACGGATTTACCGTTCTCGACGGGGACGTGCATCACATGACGCACGGGGAAAAAGTAGCCTTTGGCACGCTGAGCCAGCTGACACTTGAGAACCGCTCGAAAGAGGAATTCGAAAAGTACGTGGATCTGTATTACCGCCTGGAGCTGCCGATCACTCTGGATGATCTTCATCTTGGAGACGCGTCGGAGGAAGAATTGATGAAGGTGGCGGAAGCGGCCTTAACTGAAGGAGAAAGCAGCCATAATATGCCGTTTGCGCTGACTCCTTACGACGTGGTAAGCGCCATGCAGGCAGCTGATCAGTACTCGAAAGCGTATAAAAAAGAACACGGCCTGAAATAAATTTATCTGCACGTTCATGAAGCCGCCGGGTTATACGACCGGCGGCTTTTTGTGTTATCTTTTCGGAGAAAGACAGGTTTACGCTCCACGTGAAATCTCGGCCGGAGGGTGATATAGTATCGAAGGAGAGGAGGCCGGTGCATGAAGATCCTGCGTGTACTGAACAATAATGCGGTAGTCGTCCATCACGGAGACCGTGAGAAGATCGTTTTTGGTGCGGGAATTGGGTTTCAAAAAGGTAAAAACGATCCCGTTAACCAGAAGAAAATAGAAAAGATATTCAGCATGGAAGAAGAAACGCCAAAATTTGAGCAGCTTTTGAAGACTCTTCCGATTGAAGTTATTGAAGTCGGGGAAGAAATTATCAGCTACGCGGAGGGCGAAATGCATCTGCCCCTCAGCGATCACATCCATATTTCCATCATTGATCACCTGGCGTTTGCGCTCGAACGTATTAAGCAGGGGTTTAAAATAGAAAATAAGCTGCTTCATGAAATTAAGGCGCTTTATCAGGAGGAGTACAGCATCGGCGTTTGGGCCATTCAGAAGATCAAAAAAGATCTGGGCGTCGAGCTGCCGGAGGACGAGGCAGGCCATATTGCACTGCATCTGCATACGGCGAAGCTGCAGACCGGATCAATGGAGGAGACGATGCACAGAACCTCATTGATCCAGGAGCTGATTCAAATTGTGGAAGACCGTGCCGGGCTCGAGCTTGCGGATCGCGGTATGTCATATCACCGGCTCGTCGTTCATTTAAATTTCGCCCTTTCGAGAGCAGAGGACGGAAAAGTGTTTGATGACATGGACCCCGAGATGCTCGAGCTGATTCAGACGAAATATGAGAAGGCCTATACTGTCGCGTACGAGCTGGCCGATTACGTTAAACAGGAGGCAGGTCTTCCATTTCCCCTGCCGGAAATCGGCTATATTGCGCTTCATATTCAACGCATTTTATCGAATCAGTCGATTTCATAAATTTGAAAAGAAAGCGTTGACATAAATCTTTTCATTTTGTATACTTTTCGTACATTACACATATCGGGAGTTGTTACTGCTTCGAGCAGGCAAGACCCAAAATGAGGACAGGAAACGTGTATCCTAGGCACACGTTTACCCTTCTCGTTTTGGGTCTTTTTTATGTTTAAAAACAGCTTCCGTTACTTTAGGGGAGGGAATGTCCGAATGGATCATAAACAAATAGCAAAAGAACTTGTACCGCTCCTTGGCGGAAAAGATAATGTTATCAGCGCCAGCCACTGCGCTACAAGGCTCCGGCTGGTCATCGACGATGAAAGCAAAATCGATAAGCAGGAAATTGAAGACCTGGAAGGCGTAAAGGGAGCTTTTTCAAGCTCCGGACAGTTTCAGATTATTTTTGGCACAGGTACGGTTAATAAGGTGTTTCAGCCATTTGCAGAGGAAATTGGTCTCGATGACGAATCCGCAGAGCATAAACAAAAACAAATGGATCATAATGAAGCTGTAAAAAAGAAAATGAATCCGGTATCACGATTTGCGAAGGTGCTATCCAATATTTTCGTGCCGATCATTCCGGCTATTGTAGCCGCCGGTATGCTGATGGGTCTTTTGAATTTGATGAACCGCTTCGGCTGGGCGGACGGCGACAGCTCGTTATACATTCTGCTTGATATGTTCTCCTCGGCTGCCTTTATTATTCTCCCGATTTTAATTGGCTACAGTGCGGCACGTGAATTCGGCGGTAATACGTACTTAGGGGCTGTTGTCGGCGGGATTATGACCCACCCGACGCTTTTGAACCCGTGGGGGCTGCAGGAGGGCGGCGTTGAGCCGGAAATGCTCAATTTCGCCGGCATGAATATCGAACTGCTCGGCTATCAGGGTACGGTTATTCCGGTGCTGCTGACTGTGTATGTCATGTGCTGGCTCGAAAAGCTGTTCCGTAAATTTGTACCTAATATGGTGGATTTGCTCGTAACTCCATTTTTAACGATCATGACGACAGGATTTGTAGCACTAATGGTCGTCGGCCCGCTAGGCCGTCTGCTCGGAGAAGGCGTAACTACGTCGCTGTCATTTTTGTATGATTCGGGTGCCGGTTTTGCCGGACTCGTTTTTGGCGGCCTGTATTCGTTGATTGTTTTAACCGGTGTGCACCACAGCTTTCACGCGATCGAGGCAGAAATTCTCGGCCAGGTCGGTTTCAACTACCTGCTCCCTATATGGGCGATGGCTAACGTAGCTCAGGGCGGAGCCGGGCTTGCCGTATGGGTGAAAACGAAGAGCAAAAAAATGAAAGAAATCGCTGGACCGTCAGCATTCGCTGCCTTTCTTGGCATCACAGAGCCAGTCATTTTCGGGGTAAACCTCCGCTACCGCCGGCCATTTATCGGGGCTGCAATTGGCGGTGCTCTTGGCGGCGCGTACGTGACAATTACCAATGTCACAGCAAATGGCATTGGGGTGACCGGCCTGCCGATGTTTGCGATTGCAAACGATCCGGTTAACTACGCAATCGGTTTACTGGTCGCTGTTGGCGGCGCATTTACCGCGGCATGGCTGCTCGGCTGGCAGGAAGAAGAACAGCAGCCGAAGAAAGAAAAAACAAACACAGAAAAAGACAGTGAGGAAAAAGCTGTATAAGGAGGAAGCAATGAAAGAGGAGCAGGCGCTTCGAAAGGAAGCAGAACAAATAGTACAAACAGTTGAAGCGGCTGGCCCCTTTCGACAGCAGTTTCACCTGATGCCTCCAGCAGGATTAATGAATGATCCGAACGGTCTTGTGCAGTGGCAGGGAGTGTACCATGTGTTTTACCAGTGGATGCCGTTTCACACCGGTCACGGCAGCAAATGGTGGGGGCATGCGGCGACGCGGGACTGGGTCCATTGGGAGCTTCTGCCCCCGGCACTTGCACCAGTGCACGATTTTGAGAAAAACGGCTGCTATTCCGGCAGTGCGGTAGCGCATGAGGGCCTTCTATACTTGTTTTATACAGGAAATGTCAAAGACGAACACGGGAACCGGACGAGCTATCAGTGTGTTGCAGTCTCAAGTGACGGAGTGGAGTTTGAAAAGCACGGCCCGGTGATTTATCAGCCGGAAGGGTACACTGCTCACGTCCGTGATCCAAAAGTATGGTTTGAGGCGGATTTTTGGTGGCTCGTGATCGGTGCCCAGCGCCTTGACCTGGAAGGACAGATACTGCTGTACCGTTCGGCGGACCTGTGGGAGTGGGAATATTTAGGACCACTTGCCGGAAAAGGCGTTACGTTGGATGCCTCCTTTGGCTACATGTGGGAATGCCCGGACTTTTTTGAACTGGACGGCTCTCGGGTACTGCTCATCTCTCCTCAGGGACTTGAAGCAGAAGCGTATCGGTATCAGAATCAGTATCAGACCGGTATTTTTGCCGGCGAATTCTCCCCGGAATTGGGCACGTTTTCCCATGGCAGGTTTCGTGAAATTGACCTCGGTTTTGAATTTTACGCCCCGCAGACGTTTCTGGATGAACGGGGTCGGCGTCTGATGATTGGCTGGATGGGAGTGCCGGACCAGCAGGAACAGGCGCAGCCGACGATTGTCGATGGCTGGGTTCACTGTCTGACGGTCCCCCGGGAGCTGACAATGAAAAACGGGCACCTGTACCAGCAGCCAATTAAAGAGTACCGGCAGCTGCGGGAAGAGCACGCATCCGCGGTCGTTGCTGTGAATAATGAGGCGGTAGTATGGCAGTCATGGAATGCCGCAGTGGCAGAGGTTTATCTGGATGTGGAGGAGGATAAAAGCTGGACCGTTTCCTGGCGCCGTTATTTTCATATTTCCTATAATGCCCGGGAGCAGACGATTACCTTTGAACGGCCGGACCTGGAGACGGGCGCTCTGGTCCGCCGTACGGGCCGGGTAAACAGCGTGCGTTCGATTCGCTGCCTGTTTGACCGTTCCTCTGCAGAAGTGTTTGTGAACGACGGGGAATATGTCTCGACCTCCCGCCTGTTCCCGGAGCAGGAAGAAGGGGAGCTCCAATTTTCAGCTGAAACACCTGCAGTCTTTCATGTCGATGCATGGGAGCTTCAGTCTCTGCAATGGGAATGATGAAACGTCCTGTGTTTGTAAGACGGAAAAAAGTGGAACAATAAGCGTAGAGAAACTTTGGAGACAGAAAGGAAGATTTTCATGCGCATATTGTTAGTCGGGGCTTCAGGTACGATCGGAAGTGCCGTATACGAACGCTTAAAAGACGAACACGACATTCTTTGTGCCGGGCGAAATGGCCGGGACGTGCAGGTGGATATTACGGACGAAGACAGCATCCGACAGATGTATGAGTCCACCGGCCGCGTGGATGCAGTCATTACGGCCTCAGGAAGCGCCGGCTTTGCCCCGCTCACTGAGCTGACTCCAGAAAAGAACCAGACAGCAATCAACAGTAAAATGAAGGGCCAGATCAACCTGGTGCTGCTCGGTATTCCATACGTGAACGACGGCGGCAGCTTCACGCTCACATCCGGCGTCATGATGGACGATCCGATTCCTCAGGGAACGTCCGCTGCGATGGCGAATGGTGCCGTAAAAGGCTTCGTCACCTCTGCGGCTATTGAACTGCCGAGAGGCATCCGGATTAACAATATCAGTCCGAACCTGTTGAGCGAATCGGCAGAAAAGCTTGGCGGCTTTTTCCGCGGCTTTGATCCCGTGCCGGGAGATAAAGTTTCCCTTGCATATCAGAAAAGCGTTGAAGGCCAGCAGACCGGCCAGACGTACGAAGTCTACTAATAAAAAGCTCTGGAGCACAGACATTCATCTGTACTCCGGAGCTTTTTCAGGTGCGAAGCGCGTGGGCGGCGAGTGTGTTCAGGTAGTCCTTCATTGTCTGTTCGAGGCTTCGGTTATACAGAATCGCGGCCGGATGATAGATCGGAAAAATATTGTAATTTTTCTTCGTCCAAATGTACGAGTTGGCCTCTTCATCCCATTGCTGTACTGGAGACGTCTGAATTCTGCCGGTCACATCACCGAGTCTGGGGCTTTTTCCGAGCAGCCGCTGGTAGGCGATTTTGCCCATCGGCACAAGCCACTCGGGCTGTACCTGGGATATTTCATAATCCAATACAGGCGCATGGGCCTGTATTTCTTTCTGGTTTGGCGTCCGGTTGTATTTCCGGCGCACCCCGGCCTTCGTTTGTCCCCATTTAAACGGACGGCTTCGCACGGCGCTTGTAACATAAATATCGTCCCGTTTAATGTTCAAGTCGTCGAGATACGAGTCAAAAATGACGCCCGCTCTGCCGCTGAAGGGGATGCCGTTATGAATTTCGGTCTCGCCTGGAGCTTCCCCGACAAACATAATTGTGGCATCAGCCGGTCCGGCGCCCGGCAGAAATCCTTCACAGGCAAATGGTTCAATGCGTTCGTTGGCGAGTTGTACTAAAGAAGAAGGCAGCTGCATAGTTATCATCCTTTTTATGGTTTCTTTTGCCGCTAATAGGTTTGTACCCGAATTGGCGAGGAATAATGAGCGTAAGACCAATTTTGATGAGGGAGGCAGCAAAATGAAACCGTCCGATCAATATTTTTTCCCTACGTACGAAGAAGCAAGAAGGGCTTTCCGGAAAAGAAGCGCAGACGTGGCAGCAGTCTGGCCGGAGGCCTCGCTGACCCAGTACGCTGTCGGAGAGCCGGAAAACAATAACACTACCGATATTATTGCAGCGGACGCCAAATATCATTCAAATACGCTGATTGTAGTCACCACTGGCGTGCACGGAATTGAAGGCTACGCAGGGTCGGCGCTTCTGCAGCTGTTTATCGATGAGTATATAACGCAGCTGAATCCGAATACAACGGGGATACGTCTCGTTCATGCCGTAAATCCATGGGGGATGAAAAACCGGCGGCGGGTGAGTGAAAACAACGTGGACCTGAACCGTAATTTTATGAAGGATTGGAACAATGTTCCTGCTTCACTGAACAAGCGATTTGAAAAGGAAAAGAAGCACTTTGTGCCGGAGGGACCGGTGAAAAGCTGGAAAAAACAGCGGTGGAATCTATTAAACTCTCTCGGGGCAAAGGTGTTTAAGCGAGGCGTATCCGGGCTGGAAAAAGCAGCAACGATGGGACAGTACCAGTATCCAACCGGTATTTTTTACGGCGGAGCAGCTTATGAAGAGCCGGTGGAAAAGCTCCTGTCGTGTATGGATGAGTGGGTAAAGGAATACGAAACGGTCGTCCATATTGACATTCATACCGGGCTGGGGCCTTCCGAACAGCTGTGGCTGCAGGTGCCGCATTCAGACCCGCGCAAGGAAAAGCAGCTCCAGAAGCAGTTTGGGCATCCTGAGGTAAACGATGTGCAAAAAACAGATGTGCGGGAAATCAAAGGAGAGGACGCAGAATACGTGAAGGATGTCTACAGCCGAAGACATCCGGATAAGTATATCTTCTCCTGCCTGCTGGAGTTCGGCACAATCGGCAACCGGCTGCCGGATCAGATGAGAGCGCTCGATATTGTCGTGCACGAAAACCAGTACTACTGGTACGGGGCAAAAAAAGAAGCAGATGCCCGTGAACTGCAGAAGGAATTTCATCAGCTCTTCGACCCGCCCGAGGAAAGCTGGAGACAGGCAGTGCTGAAAAAGGGCAAAGCCGGTTTTAATCTCGTGCTTGAAAAAGAAGCGGGGGTGCAGCTCGTTAAAAAATAGCCGCCAGCTGCGACGAAAATCTAAAGTCCCGGTTGTTATTTAGGAAATAAGTATTGACCCCGGCCACTGCCTGTGATAAAAATAGATATATATAGAAAACGTTTACAAAAGAATATTCCCTTAAATTAGGATTGTTACTGATGAAGCAGGCAAAACCTAAACTCCGCGCCGTTCTGGTAGAATGGTGTGTGTGAGTTTAGGTTTTTTTATTGGACTATTCAGGCAAAGGGCGAGGAGATATGCAGATAAAAAAAGTCTTCAATAACAATGTAGTTCTGACGGAAAACCGCCACGGAAAAGAAATGGTAGTGATGGGAAAAGGTTTGGCGTTTCAGCGCAAAGCCGGGGAAACGGTCGATCAGGAGCAGGTGGAGAAAACGTTTGTGCTTGAAAATGAAAACGTCTCCGACCAGCTGGCTGAGCTTCTGGCAGATGTGCCCGAAACCTACCTGTCGATTGCAGAACAGATTATTTCCCTGGCTAAAGAGGATCTTGGTGTAAAGCTTGATGATTACTTATACGTGGCACTGACGGATCATTTAAGCTTTGCGATCCGCCGCTATGAACAGGGAATGTCGCTGCAGAATACACTCGCCTGGGAAATCAGGAAGTATTACCGTAAAGAATTTGCTGTCGCTTTAAAAGCACTGAACATTATTGAAGCAGAAACCGGCCACCGGCTTGATGAGCACGAAGCAGCTTCGATTACGCTGCATCTCGTGAACAGCCAAATGTCCGGTGAAGGCCTCGAAGAAGTTGTAGAAACTGTAGGCATCGTTAACGATATGCTGAGTATCGTGAAATACCACTTTCAAATGGAGCTTGATGAAGATACGCTGAATTATGAACGCTTTTTAACGCATCTGCGCTTTTTTGCCTGGCGTCTCGTCCGGAAGGAGCGGCTGCAGTATGATGCCGATGATGATTTTTTATATCAGCAGGTGAAAAAGCAGTACAAAGAAGCCTTTCTGTGCAGTGAAAAAATTAAAAAATACGTCGAAAACAAATATGATTGGAGCGTATCCAACGACGAACTGATTTATTTAACGGTTCACATTCACCGGGTCGCATCCCGGCATCAACTGAATAAAAACCACTCAGAGTAGGGTTGTTACTGATGAAGCAGGCAAAACCTAAGCTGAGCAGAGTGTGGAAGGGGATTTTTCCTTTCTGTCATCTGTTCAGTTTAGGTTTTTTCTTTGCCTAAAATACTAATAAAAAGGGGTGTAGACATGAAAAAAGATTATCAGGAGCTTGGCAGAAGTGTCGTCGCCGGCGTCGGCGGCGAAGAAAACGTACAGTCGCTCGTTCACTGTGCCACACGACTTCGATTCCGGTTGAAAGACAGAGGCCAGGCAGACAAGGAGCAGGTGGAGGCGCTTGAAGGAGTTATTCAGGTCGTGGAAAGCGGCGGTCAGTTTCAGGTCGTTATCGGTAATGAAGTATCCGACGTCTACAAAGCGATCGCGAAGGACACAAAGCTTGGCGACGATGATGCCAATGCAGGAGCTTCGGAGGACAAGGGAAATGAGGGTAATTTATTTAACCGGGCGATTGATATTATTTCCGCTATTTTCACTCCAATATTGGGAGCGCTTGCAGGAGCCGGTATTCTAAAAGGGCTGGTAGCGGTGCTGCTGGCCACGGGCGTATTAACGGAGACAAGCGGGACGTACCAGGTACTGAACGCTGCTTCGGACAGCTTGTTCTACTTCCTTCCGGTGCTTTTAGCCATCACGTCTGCCCGTAAATTCGGGGCAGATCCATACGTAGCAGTGCTGATCGCCGGAGCTCTTCTGTATCCGGATTTAATCGCATTTGGGGAAGAACAGGGTGGCAGCTTTGGATTTCTCGGGATTCCGGTGCTGATGGGTAACTACGCATCGTCGGTTATTCCCATTATTTTAGCTGTTTATGTGATGTCGAAGCTGCAGGCGGTACTGAACGGCTGGCTGCATTCAAGCATCCGGATGTTTTTCACGCCGCTTCTTATTCTAGTTATTATGGTTCCGTTAACATTGATTGTTTTCGGTCCGGTTGGTACGGTAATCAGCGGCTGGCTTGCTGATGGCTATACGTCGATTTATGACGCAAGTCCAATGATTGCCGGGGCGTTTATGGGTGTGTTCTGGCAGGTGTTTGTTATTTTTGGTCTGCACTGGGGATTCGTACCAATTGGAATCAACAACTTAAGCGTGTACGGGGAGGATACGTTTTCCGCTCTGCTTGCGCCGGCTGTGTTTGCACAGGCCGGAGCAGCGTTGGGTGTTTATTTAAAATCACGCCAGCGGAAAGTAAAAGCGATCGCCGGTCCGGCTGCAATTTCCGGATTGTTCGGTATTACCGAGCCTGCAATTTACGGGGTGACGCTTCGCTATAAACGTCCGTTTATTTTAGGCGCAGCTGCCGGTGGTGTCGGCGGTGCGATTGCAGGTATTGCTAATGCCTCTGCGCTTGCGGTAGCACTGCCAAGTCTGGCTGCCCTGCCGGTATACTTCGGGGAAGGATTTGGGCTGTTTGTGGTATCGATTATCGTCGCGTTTTCCCTCGGGGCTCTCCTCACTTACCTGTTTGGCTATAAGGATGAGCTTGAAGAGAAAGCACCGGACCAACCGGAAGAAACGACTACTGACGCCCAGACTGCGAAGGAGGTAGCGGCAACGTCAACCATATCGAAGGAAAACCAGGCAGTTGCGAGCCCGCTTAAGGGCGCTGTGATTCCGCTTGAAGAAGTAAATGATGCTGCGTTTTCCTCTGGAGCCATGGGGAAAGGCATCGCTGTGATTCCGATAGAAGGAAAGCTTTATGCTCCGGCAGACGGCGAAATGTCCACCGTCTTCCCGAGTAAGCACGCCTTCGGCCTTAAAATGAATTCAGGGGCGGAGCTGCTTATGCATATCGGGCTCGATACGGTACAATTGGATGGGCAATATTTCCAGGCGAACGTGCAGCAGGGTGATACGGTCACTAAGGGACAGCTGCTTGCAGAATTTGATATTAAAGCCATACGTGAAGCAGGCTATGATTTATCCACGCCGATTATTGTTACCAACACAAACGATTATTTAGATGTGATTGGAGACAATGACGGCAACGTTGAACCAGGCGATACAATGCTTTCAATTATTCAGTAAATAGAGAAGGAGTGGACACTATGACATTTAAACCATCATTTCCAGAAGGATTCCTATGGGGTGGAGCTATCTCCGCCAACCAGGTTGAAGGAGCCTATAATAGAGACGGGAAGGGGCTCTCCACCGCAGACATTATCGAACTGATTGAACCTGAAGACCGGACGTCCATGAAGCTGCCATATCCGAGCCGGGAGGAGATTGAACATGTGCTGAAAACCGAAGAAGACCGGGTCTTTCCGAAGCGGTTCGGCATCGATTTTTATGATACGTACAAGGAAGATATTGCCCTTTTAAAGGAACTCGGGTTTAAAACGTTCCGCATTTCGATCGGTTGGGCGCGCATTTTTCCGACCGGTACTGAAACAGAGCCGAACGAAGAGGGACTGGCGTTTTATGATAATGTGTTTGATGAAATGCACAAGCACGGCATAGAGCCGCTTGTTACCCTCTCCCACTATGAAATTCCACTGCATTTGGCGACCGAATACGGCGGCTTTTACGGAAGAGAAACAGTGGATCATTTTGCCCGCTACGCCGAAACCGTGTTTGAGCGCTACAAAGGAAAGGTGAAATACTGGATCACCTTTAACGAAATTAATTCATTGATGATGGCCCCGTACGTCGGCGGCGGGCTGATTCCGGACGTAGTCCCGGAAGGCCGGAAGCTTGAAGCGATCTACCAGACAGCTCACCATCAGCTTGTGGCGAACGCAAAGGCCATTGAAGCGTGCCGGAGAATCAGTCCGGATGCACGTATCGGCTGCATGGTAATCGGCATGATCAACTATCCGAACAGTCCGCACCCGGAGGACGTGCTCGCCGCCCACCAGGACATGCGCAATACGCTTTTCTTCACTGACGTCTTTACGAAGGGCGGCTATCCGGGCTATATGACACGGGTGTTTGCAGAAAACGACATCCAGCTGAAGACGGAGCCCGGAGATGAAGAGCTGCTGCGGGAAAACACGATCGATTTTCTGCCGTTCAGCTATTACATGTCAGCGGTATCCGCGCGTGAAGAAACGACGGGAGAAAAGGCAGGGGGCAACCTGCTGACCAAGCTGAAGAACCCGTATCTTGAAGCGTCGGACTGGGGCTGGCAGATTGACCCGGTCGGCCTTCGGACGCTGCTGAACCAGCTGTATGAGCGCTACGACACACCGATGTTTATCGTGGAAAACGGCCTGGGGGCCTACGACAAGATGGAAGAGGATGGATCGGTGCATGATCCGTACCGCATCGATTACCTAAAAAGCCACATCGAACAGATGAAAGAAGCGATTGGAGACGGGGTGGAGCTGATCGGCTACACCACCTGGGGGCCGATTGACCTTGTGAGCTTTTCCACGTCCGAAATGTCCAAGCGCTACGGCTTTGTTTACGTAGACCGGGACGATTACGGAAAGGGCTCCAACAAGCGCAGCAAAAAAGACAGCTTCTACTGGTATCAAAACGTGATTCAGACGAACGGGGAAGAGCTGTAAGAAAAATCATGCATTATTAATTTGGCTGAAGCCGGGGCGGGTGCTCCGGCTTCAGCTTTTGTTGCTGGCATTGGCATTTTCGCTTAAGTGTGGGAAAGTAATGAAAAAGCAGCTTAAATTTTTCATTAAAGCATTCGAAAAGGCGGGATAGGAATGAACCAATATATTTGCAGTGAGTGTGAACAGATTCACCCGATCACCCTCACTATCTGGAAATGCCCGGTATGCGGAGGAGTGCTGGATCTCTTAAGAGAAACACCTTCCGTAAATTCGGAGGTGTGGGAAAGCTATCCATTATCCATCTGGAGGTACGCAGAAACGATGCCGTTTTCGAAGGAAACTCGGCCATGGGAAGCCGTGTCTATGGGAGAAGGCCAGACCCCGCTGCTTCCTTTATCACCCGGAGATCCTGAGGTATACGTTAAAGTGGACTACATGATGCCAACGTTGTCGTTTAAAGACCGTGGCGCGGTGGCGTTGATAACAAAAGCAAAAGAGCTGGGCGCGGAGAAAGTAATCGCGGACAGCAGCGGGAACGCCGGCACCGCCATGGCTGCCTATGCCGCCCGGGCAGGTATTGCCTGTGACGTATACGTAAGTGCTGGGACGTCGCCGAAAAAGATCGATCAAATCAGTGCACACGGAGCCCGTATTCGAAAAATCCAGGGGACTCGGGAAGAGGTGGCCGCAGCCGCCCAGCAGGCAGTCGAACAGGAGCAGGTATTTTATGCGAGCCATGTATATAACCCGTATTTTTTTGAAGGCACCAAATCATATGCGTATGAAATATATGAACAGCTCGGACGTGCGCCTGAAACCGTGATTGTTCCCGTAGGTAACGGGACACTGCTTTTAGGAGCTTACTACGGTTTTCACGAGCTGCTGACAAATAATCTGATTGATCAGATGCCTAAAATCGTGGCAGTGCAGGCTGACAACTGCGCCCCGCTCGTCCAGGCTTATGAAAAGGGAGCTGAAATAGCGGAGCCGACTGCTGCGAAATCCACACTCGCGGAAGGGATTGCCATCGCAGCGCCGGCGCGCTCGGCACAAATTCTGCAGGCTGTTCGTCAAACAGATGGGACGTTCATCCGGATTCCGGAAGAAAAAATATTAAGCGCAAGGAAAGCTCTGGCCAGCAAAGGGTTTTATGTAGAAGTTACCTCGGCCATTAACTATGCGGGATATCTTCAGTACCAGAGAGAAGAAAGCGAAACGGTAATTATCCCCCTCTGCGGAGCAGGGATCAAATCATCGTAATAGGATTTATGCTGAACATTTCTGAAGAAAACAATTTACGCAAACAGTATAAGAGTGACTGAGAAATTGCATTCGTAATAATTTTGAAGCTGCGTGCTTTTGTTTTTCATTAGACACATATTTTTGCTGCTATAAAGACAGATGAGTTGCCAATTGTTTTTCGCGGTGGATAGAATAAGCGTATAACTCGTTTTCCGGCATTGTGAATATGCTTCCCGAAGAGGAGTGAGGGAGATGATTGATTTTTTGATTATTGGTGGCGGTATTGTTGGTACGGCACTTGCGCATGAGCTTTCCCATTACCGGGGACGAACGGTGGTTCTTGAAAAAGGACTTACGCTCTCCGGCGTCCAGTCGACGCATAACAGCGCGCTTGTCCATCCCCCTGCAATGATGCCCGCTGCCAAAGGAAAAATGAAGTCTGAGCTTGGCAGAAACGGAAGCCGCCTTCACCGGATATTAGCGGAGCGCTTTGACGTTCCCGTTTTTCAACACGGAGCGATCGCAACGGCACGCACGGATGAAGAGCTTGGAAAACTACATTGGCTGAAGCGGCAGAGTGAGGCAGAGGGTGTTCATACGATCACCATTTTAAGCAGGGAAGAAATGCTTGAGCGGGAACCAAAGCTGCACCCAGAGCTTAAAGGCGGCCTGTTTATGCCCGAAGCCATGAGTGCAGACACTGCTGTGCTCACGGATAGACTCGCATCTAATGCCCGCCTTAACGGGGCGGAAATTCATACGAATACCGGGATTATCGATCTGCGTAGAACAGAAACAGGATTTGAAGTGGAAACGAAAGAGGGAATCGTTTTTCAAAGCCGGTTTGTGATTAATGCTGCCGGAGCCGCCGCTGCTTCCGTTGCCGGCATGATTGAGGATCGCGTGCCGTTTGAGCCGGTTCCGAGGCGCGGAGAATATATGGTGCTCGGAAAACAGGCTTCGGGATTTATTAATCACATCATTTATCCGCCGCCCACAAGCCGGACGAAGGGTATTCTGATCATTCCCCAGCCGGACGGAACAATCCGTCTCGGTCCGACAGATATAAAACAAAACAGCTTTCGCTTTGCTCTTCCGACAAAAGAAGGAATGGAGCAGATTCAAAACGAAGTCAACATGCTTGCAACAGGCATTCCTTATGAATTCACGGAGCGCCATTATGCCGGTATACGCTCGAGCATTACCGAGCCGGATTTTTACATCCGTTCCTCGGAGAAGGATCCGAGGCTGATTCATCTGGCGGGGCTGGACTCCCCGGGGGTAACTGCCTCTCCCGCGATTGCATCATATGTCGTATCCGATATTATTCAAAATATCGAATCAGTGGAACGAAAAACCGATCCTGATCTGACGGGGTACTGATGGTGGCGGGGCTGTGGTTTTTGAAAAGGCTTACGGCCTTAAAATAAAGATTTCAAAGTACCGTAGGTGACTGTGATAATGACTTGTCTAAAGGAAAGGGATGGTCATGAAGGTTTTAGTGACAGGTTTTACAGGAAAGGTTGGATTTGAAGCTGCTCAAAAGCTTACGAATAATAATATTCCTTTTGTGGGTGCTGTGCGGAATCCCGAAAAAGCTAAAGCGGAATTTGGTGATGGTTATGAATTTGTAACGCTTGATTTTTCAAAGCCTGATACATTTGATGGAGCTCTTAGCCAGGTGGATCGTATATTTTTAATGTATCCCCCGGGAGATAATCTGCAATTTGGCAGCTTTTTAGAACAGGCTAAAAAGCATGGCATTCAGCATATTTCTTATTTATCGTTAAAGGATGTGCAGTTTATGCCATTTATTCACCACTATAAAATGGAGAAATTAATAAAAAAATCAGGCATTCCTTATACATTTGTGCGCGCGGGTTATTTTATGCAGAACTTGAACGATTTTTTGTGTGAAGAAATTAAAGAAAGGCATCGTATTTTTGTGCCGGCCGGCAATGGGAAAACGAGCTTTGTGGATACAAGAGATCTGGCTGAAATATCAGTCAAAGCATTAATGCATCCTGCGAAACACCGGAATACAAGCTATGTCATCACAGGCGGGGAAGCTCTCAATTTTTATGAGGTAGCAAACATTATGACGGATATTTTAGATGTTGATATTGAATATGCTGATCCGTCGGTAAAAGAGTTCAAACAATTTATGAAAAAAATGAACGTAGATGATGATTTTATCAATGTGGTCATTGGCATTCACTTTCCCACGAAGCTGGGATTCGCAAAAGGAATTACGCATGATTATCAGAAAGTAACAGCGAAAGAGCCCACAGATATAAAGGTGTATATTAATGATTTTAAAAGCAGTTGGATATAGGAAAACCCACCCCCGGCATGATAAGAAAAATCTCGTGTCTGGGAGTGGGTTTTTATTATGATTTAACAAATTCGTATAACTCGTCTATGAAAGGGTGTCAGCCGTCATTTCTAGGCAGTGGATAAAATCCATTGTAGAGCTGCTGCCATAGAGGTTCCGGAAGATGGTATTTTGTCGGTTCTTCAGGGTCAAAGGTGGCATTGATTTCCTGTTCGCGGCCTTCCTGGATTTTGCTCACGAACTGATGATCGAGTAGCAATTCCCGCCCGAGACAAACCAGTTCTGTGCCAGTCTCCAGGGCGCTTAGTGCGTCATCTGCCGTGAAAATGGAGCCAATACCGATCAGCGGAGCACGGCCGCCAATCCAATCGTGGATCAATTGAATACGTTTTTGTCCGTTGTACTGGCCTTCCCGTGTTTCGGAATGAACATCCATCAGCGACACATGGAAATAATCCAGCGGGTGTTCGGCCAGACGGTCAATCAATTCCTTCGTCAGCTCCATAGTAATGCCCGGAGATTCGGCTTCTTCCGGGGAAAAGCGGTATCCCACGATGAAATCGTCGCCGCCGTGTTCCCTGGCTGAGGCGGTTACCTCGTTGACCACGGCCAGTGGAAACTTAAACGGGTCAGCCCATTCATCGTCCCGGCGATTATAATACGGAGAAACAAACTGCTGAATGAGATAGTGGTTGGCGCCGTGAATTTCCACGCCGTCAAAGCCTGCCTGGGCTGCACGTCTTGTAGCTTCCCCGAACGCCTGAATCGTTTCTTTGATTTCTTCATGCGTGATCGGACGAGCCTGATGCTTTTGCGGCTCGCCAAAGCTCGCCAGTTCAATTTCACTTGGCGCTGCCACGTCGCCGCCTGGAGTTAATTTAGGCAACGACTGGGCTCCGCCGTGATGAATCTGGGCGACGGCTTTTGCACCGTTCTTTTTCATGACAGCAGCCTGCTGGCGCAGGCCCTCGATATCCGAGTCTCTGGCGATCGACGGCTGGCCGGGGAATGCTTTCCCTAAAGCTGTCACATTGCTTGCTGCCGTAATAGCCAATCCGACATCCTCCGACCGTTTTTCAATGTAAGGAAGCTCGCGGTCAGAAATAGTCCCATCCTCGTTGGAGGACACGTGGGTTAACGGCGCCAGTACAAAGCGGTTTCTTAGTGTAACTCCATTCGGTAATGTTAGTGGTTGAAATAGTGGGGTATATTTTTCGTTCATTGCTTAAGCCCTCCTTCTGCCAAAATACTATAGCACGATCCAAAAGAAGTTCGCGAAAAAGTTGCTTATCATTTTCATCATCTTTCATATATGAACACTTTGTGACCATTCATGTGAAAGTATTCACAATAAAATAAAATATGATATATTAAAGATAAGAAATATGTGAATACATTCACAAAAGGAGGAATCATAATGATTATTCGTTTTTTGAAGGAATCGACGATTGCGACGGTACTGTTTTTGGCAGCACGCTTGTACTTAGGCTGGACGTGGCTCACTTCTGGGCTTGGTAAAATTGCAGAGGGCTTTAACCCTGGCGGATTCCTGCAGGGGGCGGTAGCTGAACCAGTCATGCAGGGCGGAGGCACGGCAGCTGCTTATCCATGGTACACAGCCTTCCTGGAAAATGTCGCTATTCCGAATGCCGGACTGTTTGGTTTTCTCGTCATGTGGGGTGAAGTACTGGTAGGCGCCGGCTTAATTGTGGGCTTGTTTACAACCACTGCCGCCTTCTTCGGCGGTACGATGAATATGGCATTTCTGCTGGCGGGTACAGTGTCGACGAACCCGATCATGCTTATTCTCGCCATCCTTCTCCTGGTTGGAAAAGGTAATGCCGGTAAAATCGGCCTCGACCGCTTTGTTCCAGCTTTGAAAGGAAAAGTCGGACGGGGGCCTAAAGAACAACAAACACCAAAAGCCGCATAGCGGCAGCTGAAAAGCCCTTGTATGAGGGCTTTTTTGCATGAAGAAATGTGTAATAATAACGAAAGGAGCTGAATAATGTTTATGAAAAGGCCACGGTGGAAAGATATATGTTAGCAGTATTAAAGTGAAAAATAGTTAATAATGTTTGATAGATAGCTTTGTTGCAGAAGGGAGGCCGTATCCGTGGAATTTATTATAGGTATTCTGCTGCTTATCGTATTTGTTTTTCTGGCTATTCGTATGGCTGGCTGTTTCTTTAAGTTTATCCTGCCGGTGGCCATTGTACTCGTGATCGCTTATTTCATCTACCGTTCTATACAGGGCGGCTGACAGTGAATAAATGAAAATCCCGCTTTTCAGTAAAAACTGAAAAGCGGGATTTTTTTATTCTTCGGCTTCGTCTTTATTCGTTTGGTCGACCATGCGGACAAGCGCTTTGGCAATAGCATCTTTTTCGTCTTTTTCAGCGTTCTGCCAGAGCTCGTTTAATACTTTCTCTTCCCGGTTGCGAGGCTCTTCGTGCTTGGCCAGATGATCGGCGACACGTTTAGTGGCTTTCGCCAGTCCTTTTTCTCCGAGACCAATGCTTTCGCCCTTTTTCACCTGGTCGCCCAGATAGTTTTTGAACGTATTAAAGTTCTGCATAATCTGGTCTTTGTCTTCCTGATCCAGCTTATCGACGTACTGTTCTGCTTTTTTTGGATCTTCCGCCATTGCTATCGCTCCTTTAGTTGAGTACTAGTAAACGCTTTCCTTTTTCAGTGAAAAAATAAACTAAAAGAAGAAAAGATGGGTCATAATTCATAAACGAAAGCAGAATTAAAAAATAAATCTGAAAATTAATGTGTTAGATAAGCTTACATAGTAGTTGTTATCTGCGGTAATGTTGCTTAGACTACAAATCAACAGCAAAAACAGTATATAGGTTTCCGCAGATGGAAACGCCAATGCTTTCTAGGGTTCCGCTTCTTGAAAAAAGAAGGTCAGGTCCGAGAGAATGCGGTACGGGCAGTGATGCCTGTATACACGGAGGGACAAAAGCCCGGGAGAGTGAAAACTCTTCCGGGCTTTTTATTTATTTTCAGGTGCTTATATTACTAAGGGAGGCTCCATTATGGAAAAAATAATTGAAGCAGGAAGCAAATGGTCGAATGTGGTGGCGAAAGGAAAGGCCGTCCGGTTTACCGCGCTCGAAGACGGAGCCAACATTTCACTTCTGCTGTACAACGCTAAAAATACGACAGATCGTTACAATATGCCCGACTCGTTAAAGGCCCAGCACACATCGAAATTTACAAAAGGAAACATTCTGATGACCGATAATGGCCGGGCGATGGCAAGCATTATTGAAGACAGCTCAGGATGGCATGATCCTATCGGAGGCTATTCGACAAGAGCAGGGACCGACAGCAAGTACGGTGAAACCACGTTTCAAAAGCTGTTGAACGATTACTACCGGAGCGGCGAAGAAAATTTCGTCAAGGAACTGATGCGTCACGGCTTAACGAAAAGAGACCTGGTGCCGAACATCAATTTATTTTCAAAAATTTATGCCGATGAAGCCGGGAGCATGCATTTTGACCCGGAGCACGCCAAAGCGGGAGACACGGTGACGCTCCGTCTGGAGATGGACAGCTTAATGATTATCTCCAATACGCCGAATCCCCAGGATCCGGCAGCGGATTTTCCGTCAGTTCCGGTGAAAATGGAAGTATTTAATGTAAAGGAAGCAGACGAACAGGACTATTGCGTCAACTATCAGCCGGAAAACAGACGGGCGTTCGAAAATACATGGGAATATCATTCATTACTAGTGTGAAGGGGAGTTTAACATGAATATGCTCGCAAAGGTACAAAGTGAAAGAACCGCGGAAACGGCCGTATATGAACAGTTGATTCCGGCAGGCGAAGGGTGGATCAGGGAGCTGCAGCCTGGCCAGGTATTCCGGATTGAAGACGTGGAAGGGAATGAAGCGGCCGACACCCTCTTTTTTGATACGGAGCACCCGGAGGATCATTACAGTGCGATTAACACCATCAATGCGCAAAACAATATTTATTTAACGGCAGGTTCAGTACTGAAAGCCGAGTCCGGAAAGAATTTGCTTGAAATTACGGCAGACACAGTCGGCCGGCACGATACGCTCGGCGGGGCCTGCTCGTCACAGAGCAACACAGTCCGTTACGCCCATGACCGGGAGCCGATGCACAACTGCCGCGATACGTTTATGTACCAGCTGGCCAAATACGGCCATGAGTACAGCAAGCGTGATATTGCACCGAATATTAACTTTTTTATGAACGTGCCGGTTACGCCCGAAGGCGGTCTGGACTTTGATGATGGCATTTCAGGGCCCGGTTATTATGTGGAAATGACAGCCAGATGTGCAGTGACTGCACTCATCAGCAACTGCCCGCAGCTGAATAACCCGTGCAGCGGTTTTAATCCAACACCGCTTCGTGTACTCATCTGGGATAAATAAATTATTAAAAGGAGAGAGACTGAATGTTTCAAAAGGTACTCATCGCAAACCGTGGAGCGATTGCTGTCAGAATTGAAAGAACATTAAAAAAATTAAACATTCCGTCTGTAGCTGTATACACGAAAGCGGATCGTGACAGTCTGCACGTGGCATACGCCGATGAAGCAGTAAATATCGGTGAAGGCCCCCCGCAGGAAAGCTACCTGAATGAAAAAAAGATTCTGGAAACGGCGCTTGAAACAGGAGCGGACGCAATTCATCCCGGGTACGGCTTTCTGAGTGAAAATGCTGATTTTGCGCGCGAATGTGCGAAGCAGAACATTACATTTATCGGACCGGAGCCGGAACAGATGGAGCTGTTTGGGCTGAAGCATACGGCCCGTGCTTCTGCTGAAGAAGCGGGCGTACCTCTGCTCCCCGGCACAAATCTTCTGTCGGGCCGGGAGGAAGCGGTGGCACAGGCAGCGGACATCGGTTATCCGGTCATTTTAAAAAGCACGGCCGGCGGTGGTGGAATAGGTATGCGTATCTGCGAAAATGAAGCGTCGCTTCACGAAGCATATGAAGGTGTTAAGCATTTGGCGGAAGCAAATTTTAATGACGGTGGCATGTTTTTGGAAAAATACATTCCAAGCGCCCGTCATATTGAAGTTCAGATCTTTGGCAATCAAAGCGGGGAGGTTGTGGCATTAGGCGAACGGGACTGCTCGCTGCAGCGGAGAAACCAAAAAGTCGTGGAAGAAACGCCGGCGCCAAATATTACAGAAAAAACGAGACAGGAAATGTGGCAGGCTGCCGAACGTCTGGCGAAAACTTCAGGATACAGAAGTGCTGGTACAGTCGAATTCTTGTACGATCCGGACGAAAGCGAGTTTTACTTTCTGGAAGTGAATACGCGTCTTCAGGTGGAGCACGGAGTAACAGAGGAAGTGCTCGGTATCGACCTCGTGGAATGGATGGTAAAAGAAGCAGCCGGCAGCTGGGAGAACCTTGCGGAGAAAGTGCCTGCTTCATCAGGGCACAGCATTCAGGCCCGGGTATACGCTGAAGACTGCGGCCGCGATTTCCGCCCGAGTGCAGGTCACATCGACCACGTCATGCTGTCGGAGAAGGCGAGAAATGAGACCTGGATCCAAAACGGCGTGGAAACGACGACACTGTATGATCCAATGCTTGGCAAAATCATCGTGCATGCCGACAGCCGGGAGGCTGCTCTCGATAAGCTGTACGACGCTCTTGGAGAAACCCGTTTTTACGGAGTCACCACAAACCGTCAGTACGTCCGCGGACTCCTGCAGGAGCCGCGTGTACGGGAAGGCCGAGTGTTTACCCGCCTATTGAATGATTTCGACCCGGCAGAAAAAGCACTGGAGGTGCTGGACGGAGGCGTTCAGACGACGGTCCAGGACGTGCCGGGAAGAACCGGCCACTGGGACGTCGGCGTTCCGCCATGCGGTCCTATGGACCCCTTCGCCTTCAGGCTTGGCAATGCCTTGCTGAATAATGCGGAAGATGCAAGCGGGCTGGAGCTGACACTGCAGGGAGGATCCTACGTTTTCCGGGACGATCTTACGTTCTGTGTTACCGGCGGTGACATGGGCGCTGCTCTTGAGGATGAACCCATCGCTTTATATGAAACGGTGCAGGCCAAAAAAGGGCAGACGCTGAAATTTGGAAAAACGACCGAAGGCATGAGAACCTATCTGCTG
Source organism: Marinococcus sp. LNHM5E3-2.1 (assembly GCF_056034365.1). Lineage (NCBI taxonomy): Bacteria > Bacillati > Bacillota > Bacilli > Caryophanales > Bacillaceae > Marinococcus > Marinococcus sp. LNHM5E3-2.1. Next base: position 71,300 of record NZ_JBQLIB010000011.1, on the reverse strand, counting down.
ATTGAAGGTGGGTTTGATAAACCGAAGGTGCTTGGAAGCTCCTCTACGTTCACTCTCGGAGAGTTTGGCGGACATGCCGGAAGAGCCCTGCGCCCGGGGGATGTCCTGGGTGTCCGGGGCAGCGCGGAGAGCGAAAAGCAGCAGTCGCTTGCTTTGGACGCACGTCCGGAATTAAAGAGAGAGTGGACGATCGGCATGATCCCCGGCCCGCACTGCACACAGGAGTTTCTGCAGCCTGAATATCTGCGGCAGCTCGCAGAAGCAGAATGGGAAGTGCACTTTAACAGCTCCCGGACCGGTGTGCGACTGATTGGACCTGCGCCGGCCTGGACCCGTGAGGACGGGGGAGAAGCCGGCCTGCACCCGTCCAATATTCATGATAATGCCTACGCGGTGGGCACGCTTGATTTAACAGGAGATATGCCGATCCTGCTCGGTCCGGACGGGCCAAGCCTGGGAGGCTTCGTCTGTCCGGTGACAACTGCTTCTGCGGAGTTTTGGAAAATCGGCCAGCTGCAGCCTGGGGACAAGGTGCATTTTCAGCTGCTGACTATTGAGGAAGCGAACAACCTCCGTCAGGCGCAGGAACGGTTGATCGAAGGTGTAAGAGCAGGACGGGCGGTCGAAGCAGCTGTGCTGCCAGATGAAAATGACGTGCTGGATCCGGAATATCCGCTGCTTGTTGATGAACGCGAAGAGCGCCGGTTTCCTATTACGGTCCGCATGAGCGGGGATGAGTATCTGCTGGTGGAATACGGCGAAATGGAACTGGATTTGAAGCTTCGTTTTCAGGTGCAGGTGCTCATGGAGGCAGTCGAAAAAGAGGGCGTGCTGCCAGTTATTGAAATGACTCCGGGAGTTCGCTCTTTGCAGATTCATATTGATCCGCTGGAGATGACGGTCCAGGAGGCTTCGCAGCACGTACTCCGGATTGACGAAGACCTTCCGCCGCTGGAGTCGATTCAGGTTCCTTCCCGGATCGTAAGGCTTCCGCTTTCATGGAACGACCCCTCTGTACAGCTTGCCACTGAGCGCTACCAGCAGAACGTACGGCCGGATGCTCCGTGGTGCCCGGACAATCTGGAATTTATCCGGCGTATTAACGGTCTCGAAAGCATTAATGACGTAAAGAAGATTGTGTTTGATGCAAATTATCTGGTGCTCGGACTTGGTGATGTGTATCTCGGGGCGCCGCTTGCTACGCCGACAGACCCGAGACACCGGCTCGTGACAACCAAATACAACCCCGCGCGGACGTGGACGCCGGAGAATGCGGTCGGTATCGGCGGGGCATATATGTGTGTGTACGGCATGGAAGGCCCGGGCGGCTATCAGTTTGTCGGCCGGACCATCCAGATGTGGAACCGGCTGCAGGCGACGGAAAGCTTTGAGCCCGGAAAACCGTGGCTTCTCCGCTTTTTCGACCAAATTCAGTATTATCCGGTGACACATGAAGAACTGACGGAACTGCGGGAGGATTTCCTGCGCGGCCGGTTTGAAGCAGATATTACAGAAACAACCTTCGATCTGGGTGAATACCTGGCATTCCAGGAGTCGATTCAGGAAAGTGCTGCAGCATTTAAAGAAAATCAGCAGGCAGCCTTTCAGGCAGAACGTGAACGCTGGAAAGAGCAGGGTATTGCAGAGCATATCGAGGATGACAGCGGAAATGCTGCGGTGCTTGAAGAAGAGCTGCCGGCAAACGAGACAGCTGTTCGCTGCTCGATGCCGGGAAGTGTATGGAAGGTCGAAGTAACGGAAGGGCAGTACGTAAATAAAGGCGACGTGCTGGTCATTGAGGAAAGCATGAAGATGGAATTTCCACAGCAGGCTCCCGAAGAAGGGTACGTAGCTTCCATCCATGTGGAGCCCGGAGACGAAGTGCAGGCAGGGCAGTTAATCGTCGGCCTGCGTGCAGAAAAAGAAAGCGGGGTGTCGGTTACATGACAGAACAATTAAACGTACAGCAGCTGTTAAAAGCTTATCGGAGCCAAAGTATAGAGCCCGGAGAAGTGGTAGCCGGCATTCTCGAAAGGGCCGGGGAATATCAGCACAAAAACATCTGGGTGCTGCCTCCATCTAAAGAGCGGATTCAGCCTTATATTGACCGGCTGGCTGCGTTTTCGCCGGAGGAGCTTCCGCTGTGGGGCATACCGTTTGCTGTGAAGGATAATATCGACGTAGCGGGATGGCCGACAACAGCTGGCTGTGAAGCATACACCTACACTCCGGAAAAGCACGCCACCGTAGTGAAGCGGCTCGTGGACGCCGGCGCCATTCCGGTTGGGAAAACCAATCTGGACCAGTTTGCTACAGGGCTCGTCGGCACACGGAGTCCTTACGGAGAAACACACAACGGACAGAAGGATGAATTGATCAGCGGTGGGTCAAGTGCAGGCTCTGCCGTAGCGGTAGCGTGCGGTCTGGCTGCCTTTTCCCTCGGTACAGATACTGCAGGCTCCGGGCGGGTTCCGGCCGCGCTGCATGGGCTGATTGGGTGGAAATCGTCCCTCGGCGCCTGGCCGATCGCCGGCGTCGTGCCGGCATGTGAAAGTCTGGATTGTGTGACGGTATTTGCCTGGGAGGTAAATGATATTCCCCTGGTGGATCAGGCAGCCCGGGGTGTCGACCTGAATGATCCCTGGTCGAAGCCGTTCGGTAATTTAAAGAAGCAAAAGCCGAAAAAATGGCTGCTGCCGGAGGAAGAGCCGGAATTTTACGGACCATATGAGGAGCAGTACCGAAAAGCATGGAAAAAAACAGTCGAGTGGCTTGAAGAAGGAGCAGAGGAAGTATCGTATGTGGATACGTCCATCCTAAGTGAAGCGGCATCGGTGCTGTACGACGGTCCCTGGATTGCCGAACGCTGGGCGGCGCTTGGATCATTTGTAGAAAAACATCGCGATGAGGTATTTCCGGTAACCGAAAAAGTGCTTTCCAAAGGAGAGGGCAAGGCATACGGGGCCGCAGAGCTGTTCGAAGCGATGCACCGGCTGCAGGAAATCAAGCACCATACCGGGCAGTGGCTCGAAAATAATGTGCTCGTGCTTCCGACATGTGGAGGGACTTGGACAAGAGAACAGGTCCGAAAAGACCCGGTGCAGACAAACAGCGACATGGGGAAATATACGAATCACTGCAATCTGCTTGATATGAGTGCGGTAGCGCTGCCTGCCGGTGAAGCAGCGCCGGATGTGCCATTTGGCGTAACACTGTTCAGCCGTGCAGACGCAGAAAGTCTGCTGATGGGCGCGGCGGAAAGCTGGCAGCGGACAGAACTTTCTTTGCCGGAGGAACCAGCCGAAAAGCTGATTGCTGTATGCGGACTTCATATGAAAGGTTTTCCACTTGAAAAACAGATGAAAGAGCACCGGGCTGAATTCGTGGAAGAAGCTTCGACAGCCCCGGAATATAAACTGATCCGTCTGAACAGCGAACCGGCCAAACCCGGCTTAATACGGGAGCAGACGGGAGAAGAAATTGAGGTTGAGCTGTGGCGGATGCCGATCGGGGAAATGGGGAAGTTTGCCGCAAAGATTCCTGCTCCGTTAGGTATCGGCACGGTCAAGCTGAACGATGGACGCAATGTGATGGGCTTTATTTGCGAAAGCAGTGCTGAAGGAGAAGATATCAGCTCCTTCAAAGGCTGGAAAAACGCAGAGGCGGTTAAATCATCGACGTAAAAAGCCAATTATGCAAAATGTTTCGCAGGGAGGAGCATGTAAATGAAGAACATAGCTGATGAGGATTTGGACCAGATGGAAAAGAATCCTGGAGACACAGCACCGCTCGAAGGGAAGGAACTGGATAAGCAGAAAATCAGCCGGGGCCAGCTGAGAAATGGATTGATCAAATCATTCCTGCTGACCTCCATTGCTGTGATTGTTTTCTTTGTTCCGGTGGTAGTGGACGGGGAAACTGATGTCGTGTTCGGCTACTTGTACAACTTCCTTTTGAACCTTTCTGTGCCTTTTAGTTTGTGGCTGTTTACGGTCATGGTGCTTGCTAACGCCGTAACGAGCATTTACGTAAAGCTGTTTCCGGAACGCAGCGGACGGCTGCTGGATTACTACGGGGGAGATACAGGGGTACACATTTTCTTCTACGTGCTGGGCGCGGTTTTTATGTCAGTATACGCTCTTCACGACAGCTTTGCCGGGTTCACTGGACCGGAATGGATGGTGGGGCCGGATACAGGCGGGACGATTATCCCATCGATTGTACTTACCGTTGGCTGGATCATTCCGCTGGCCGCTGTGTTTATGCCGCTGCTGTTAAATTACGGAGCGCTTGATTTTATCGGTTCGATCCTGGAGCCGGTCATGCGTCCACTGTTTAAGGTGCCTGGCAAAAGCACGATAGACGCTATTTCTTCTTTTGTCAGCTCATCTTCTGTTGCTATTTTAATTACAAGCAGCCTGTACCGGATGAATGTTTATACAAAGCGCGAAGCTATAGCAATTGCTACAAGCTTCAGCGCAGTCAGTGTCGGATTTGCAGTGCTTGTCATTAACACAGCAGAGTTAAGCCAGGATTTTCTGCAGGTATACTTTTCCGGTATGCTGATTGCGTTTATTATTTCTTTCTTTATGATCCGGATTCCGCCCCTGTCGAAGCAGCCCGACGTTTATTTTGACGGACGGGAGCAGACAGAAGAAGAAAGACAGGGAGAGGCGAAGTTTGAGTTTGGCATTATACCGCGCGGCTTTCAGCGTGCTGCGAAAAGAGCCGAAGCAGCCAGGCCGCTCGGCTCAGAAGTGAAGACGAGTGTGGCGGGAGCGCTTGGTGTGCTTCCCCGGGTGGTGGCAATGCTTGCTTCTATCGGTATTACCGGTCTGATTGTCGCTGAGTATACGCCGTTATTTAACTGGCTCGGCATGCCGTTCATTCCGCTCTTAAATATTCTCGGTGTGCCTAATGCGGCAATGATCGCGCCGTCGATCCCCGTAGGTATTGCTGAAATGTTTCTGCCGGTTCTTTTAATTGCAGGAGATCTGGCAGCACTTGAAGCAGGGGCGATTTATTTTGTAACGACGCTCTCGTTAGTACAGATTGTGTTCTTTTCTGAATCCATTGTTGTCATTAAAGCAACGAGAATGCCGGTAAAGCTCTGGGAACTCGTCATCTGCTTTTTTGAACGCACGATTATTGCAATTCCTATTATTGCTTTGTTTATGCATATCATGTACTGATCAAAAAAGACGCCTGTCCCGGGCGTCTTTTTGCGTGCACTCATATTATTGAAAAATAGCGGTGTACTGAAAGCCGAGCCGTTTATAGTTCTGCTTTCGATACATGTCGCGCGGGGTATCCTCCTGGTCTGCGACGAGAAAGATTGCTTTATCCGGAAAAAGGTTCATGGCAAACTGCTGCAGGGCGTGGCCGATGCCTTTTTGCTGCAGCTCATCGTGGACAAACAGATTATCCAGTTCTACAGAATGATCGCCGGCAATCAGTTCTACAAAGCCGGCAGGTTGTCCGTGGTGATAGGCGATCAGCTGAATAAACGAAGCATCGTAAAACCGCTGTTCGAGCATGTGCTGTTTTTGAGCTGCGTACGCTTCGCCGAGAGGGAGATCCTGCTCAAGCTGCATCGCGAGAAAAGCGGGCAGGTTTTCAACATCGACGCGCTGGATATCGCATCCTTCAGGGGCGTTTTTTCGCGGAAAGTCATCCGGTCGGATAGCGTACAGCTCCATGACGGTCACATCATACAGGGTACTGTGCAGATACTGATTTAATGCCAGCGGAAGCTCTGTGTTCGGCGGAAAATGAAATTTCAAATGCTTTTGGCCCCGGGAATTGTGAAAATCGCGTAAGTAAGCTTCGATTTCCTGGAAGTAATCAGGGTCCGGCATCTGTTTAAATGAAATAAAATTGCTGTCGAAGTGATCCTTCCATTCTATGGAATGGTAGTGCCGGTAATCGCGGTGGTTTTCGATGAGCGACCCCGGAGTATGCACATGGTGAAACGTAATGGGAATCACGGATATCAGGCCTTTCAGTGGTGTAATAAAGAAATGTTATTTTACAGGAGCTGTTACGATAATAACTGTGCTTTTGTCTTTTTCAAAATTCCAGTCGATAAAAATATCTTCCACTTTTGCTCCTAAAAGGCTGGTAAACAAATCCTCTTCCATGAATAGTTCCTTTTCGAGCTCGCGTTTGGCAATTTTTAAAACGTCCTCGTATCCGAGGGCAATCAGCCGCTTTTCGATAGGTACGAGAATACCGGTACGGACAATCAGCGTCGTCCGGTTGTTCACCTGGACCGAAGAAACATCGTCAGGCACACGCTCTGCTTTGTTGCTCGTTTCCCCGATCACCTGCTCGAGCTTCTGCTTGTTTGGATACTCTTTTGCAATCGGCTCTGAAGTCTGTCCGGCATTGCTGTAAGACTCGGGTTTTAATCCGATAATGACGCCGGAACGATGGTCCATGTTCCAGTCGTAAAACAGTTCGTTTAATTCAATGCCGGTCGTGCTTTCAATATAGCGTTTGACTTCGGGTATTATCGTTTTCATCATGCTTTCCCGGAGCTCATGCACGGCTTCGGCGCCTTTATCTTCAAGCAGATGCTCCTCGATGGAGGACATGAATTCGCGTAAGAAAATAATGGCGTGTGTCTCCCCAAGAGTCACATAGGCTGCCTGGGGTCCTTTTCCGAAAGAGTCCCGTAGCAGACGTCCAACGTAGCTTGCGATGTCCTTTTGTTTTGCTTGAATATCAATCACTGGAATTCTCCTTTATTGTTAATATTTTATAATATTTATCATAAAAAAGGTAGATATTTCATTATTTATATGATAATTTTAATATATTGATCATATGACTGGTGGAAATGAAGCCAACGGTCCGTGACGTTTATTTTAAGTAGAAGCAGGAATGCAAAAATGTTTATACACCGGCCGGATAAGAAAAGACAGAGTGCTTTTTCTTCACAGCCAGTATCAAGAGCTTTCTTGGTGCTGGCTTTTTAGTCCACTAACCTCTGGAGGAGATGGGTAAGATGGAGCTTCGATACGCGTACTGGTGCGATAGAAAGCTAAGTGAAGTCATCGTCGGACGGGAAACGGATTTGGATTATTTAAAGAAAAAGGGATACATGATTTATTTCTGTAGCGACAATGCTGAACTTTATAATGCCGTGAAAAGCTACCGGATGCGGGAGTGGATCATCACCATAGTATCTGAATTGCCTGAATTTTCCGAACTTCTTAGCCGGGAATACGCGCGAAAATAATATGCATATGTAATGCTTTATTTTCGCTTCATCACTATAACATACAAGCAGAAAACAGAATATGACGGAGTCTATGTGAACCTGGCACAAAGGCGGGCAAGGTCATAGAAATGCTGTCGGATCAAAGGTTCAAGTGACCGGTTATACAGGCTCGCTGCCGGATGATACAGCGGGTAAATTATATAGTGCCCGCCGCTCCACATGTACTCCTCCGCTGTAGTATTCACCTGCCGGACAGGAGATGTAAATTGTATGCCGGCGGTATCCGGCATACGAGGTGAACGTCCGAACAGCCGCCAGTACGGGGTGCGTCCCATCGGACATAGAATCTTCGGCGAAGCCGAGCGGATCTCCCAATCGAGAAGCGGGGCATGGGCCATAATTTCCTTTTGGTTTGGTGTGCGGTTATATTTGCGCGGGACACCGGAGGGCGTTTTGCCCCAACGGTACGGACGGCTTTTGATCGTGCGGGTGACGTAAATGTCCTCCAGCGGAAATGGCAGAACCTCCAAATAGGAGAGAAATTGTTTCCCTGCGCGTCCGTCGTAAGGACCGCCGCCTGTGATTTCCGTTTCACCCGGCGCCTCGCCGATCATCATGACGACAGGGTCGACCGGGTTTGGCCCGTTAAGAAAGCCTTCACACCGATGTCCCACCATTCTTTTTTTCGCTTTTTCCACTTCGGCTTCTGGCAGCAAATGTATTCCCTCCTGCATACGTCCTGACTTTTCTATACCCGGGCGCGAAATATTCTATACTTGTGATAGGATATATAAAGGAGGTGGGGCGCGTGCAGCAGAAGCACATCATGTGGTTTGACATTATTTTTTACGTCGTCTTTCCAATCTTTATTTGGAATATGGCGCGGGACTATACAGGTGATTATATAGCGATGCTTATATCCTCGGTACCGGGGATTATTTATACAGTGTACCGCTTCGTACTGCTGAAAAAGGTGAATACGTTCGGTATCTATATGATCGCCACCCTGATTATTGGCACCGTCCTCGATCTTATTGCCGGCGGCGGATTGCAGCTTTTGTGGAATAATATTTACTATGATTTTGTGATGGGTGCGTTTTTTATTTTAACCGTCATTTTTATGCGGCCGATCTGGCTCTTTTTTACCGTTGATTTTATGGAGCTGCAGGGCGGGGACCGCCAGCAGCTGAAAAAACAGTTTTACGTGCGCAAATACTTATGGGTGTTTCAGGCGATCACGCTGTTTTTTGCCCTTCGGGAGTTTATTCTAGCGTTCGTTAAAATCTGGCTCGTGCAAAGCTACGGCGTGGAAGCCTTCGACGAAGGTATTATTCTGCGGCAGGTGCTTTCGTGGACCATGAGCTTTATCGCGGTTGTCGGGTTTATCTTTATTGCCAAATGGCTGCATGAAGACGGTATCGACGCCGGGGAAATCACCAACAGCGGTCAAAATGCCGAAAACGAAGAGCAGGACGGAGAAAAAGAGGAGGAAACACCGGAAGGCGAGCGGGAAAAAACATCTGAGCAACGAACGTAAACAAAAAGCAGCCGGCGCCGGCTGCTTTTTTAGGTTGCTGGCGTGGGCCGGCGGATGGAAACGGGTGGAAATGACTGCCGGAAATCGGTAAAATAGCAGGGACATCTTTGGTTTTTACAGAAAGCGGGCTGCATACATATGGATGAGTTCTCGGTATCGGTATTGTTATTTTTAGTTTTGATCGGTTTTCTCGCCGCATTTGTGGATGCGGTAGTTGGCGGAGGCGGGCTGATTGCCATGCCGGCGCTTCTTTTTACGGGTATGTCGCCGCAGACGGCACTAGGAACGAATAAGCTCGCAGGGACGATGGGCTCGGGGACGAGTATGATCTCGTTTCTCCGGCACGGCCAGATTAACAAGCGTCTCGTGTTTACGCTTTTCCCCCTGGCGTTTGCAGGATCGGTCCTCGGCGTAATCGTCGTGCAGCGGATTCCGCCGGATATTCTGGAGCCGATCATTTTAATTCTGCTTGTCGTGGTGACGATCTATACGCTTGTGAACAAAAATTTGGGCAGCCTGTCCACGTTTCAGAGCATCACCCGGAAGGTGTGGATCGTTGGTGCGCTTGTCGCTGTGGTCCTCGGATTTTATGATGGCTTTCTCGGCCCGGGGACGGGATCGTTTTTGCTGTTTGCCTTTATTTTTCTTGGCTTCAACTTTGTCGAAGCTGCGGGAAATGCCAAGGTGCTGAATTTTGCAAGCAACATTGGCGGGCTGCTCGCGTTTATCTGGTTTGATTCGATTCATTATGCGTACGGTCTGCCGATGGGGGCTGCGATGATTGCCGGCGCATACGTCGGTGCAAATGTCGCCATAAAAAAAGGCTCGGCCTACGTGAAGATGCTGTTTATCATCGTAACCATCGCTTTAATCGCTAAAAACGCCTGGGATTATTTAATGTAAAAAAGTCTTCAAAAGAAGGCTTTTTTATTTTTCTTAAATTTTTTTAAATAAAAGTGATCCAATCAAAAACTTCGTGCGTAAACTGAGTAGTTCTTGCAAAAAAGCATCACGCAGGTAAAGGGGGCGGGCGGTATGAAGCAGTGGATAGTAACGGGGCTTACAGCTGCTGTGATTTCTATCGCAATTGGCTTCGGTGTCTACGCTCTCCTTCCTGTATTTTCCCCGCCCCCGGAAACGGAAGTGCTTTCGGGGAAACCGGCGGGGCAGGAAAAAGCTTCAGAAGCAGATACCAACGCTCCGGCAGAAAAAGAAAGCGTGAACGGGGTGGAGGATATGGCTGCTTCTGCAGAAAAAGAGGATATATCGCTCTCTGATCCTGAGGAATTATCTGTTCCATCCATCGATGTCTCGGCTCCTTTAGAGCCGGTAGGAGTTTTGGACAATGGGCAGATGGGCGTACCCTCGAGCGAAAACGGAGTAGCCTGGTTCGAGCCGGGTCCGGAGCCTGGAGAGAAAGGCAATGCCGTGATGGCAGGCCATGTAGATAGTATTGACGGACCCTCTGTATTTTACGAGCTCGAAAGCGTACAGGCAGGGGAACAGATCCAGGTGACAACTGAAGACGGGCAGGAGCTTATGTTTGAAGTTCAGCAGGTAGTGAGCTATCCGCGGGAGGAAGCTCCGATTGAGGAAATTTTCGGAAGCAGTGACAGCCGGAATCTGAATCTGATCACCTGCGCCGGCACGTTCGAACAGGAGCACGGGACGCATGATGAACGGCTCGTCGTTTACACGGAGCTTACAGAAGAAAGCGAACAGATGCTTTTGGCAGCAGATTGACACATCGATGGATATAAAGGAGAGCGATTGAGCAACCGGGGCCTCAATCGCTCTCCTTTTATTTGTGTTTTTCCGACTGTGGTTGGGTTTGCCCTCCATCTCCGGTACAATGGAAGAAGCAGTGTGAACAAACAGGAGGGAACCGATATGAAAATAGTTGTATTTGGTGCGACCGGCAATACGGGAAAACGTTTTGTCCGTAAAGCATTAAAAGAAGGCAGTGAAGTAGTCGTATACGCCCGCGACCCGGAAAAATTATTGATTGATAATGAAAATTTGACTGTTCATGAAGGGGAAATTACGAATTATCAGAACGTCTATGACTCCCTGAAGGGCGCAGATGCGGTAGTCAGCCTCCTCGGCCGCAAGGAAGCGGCGAAGGGTACACCGCTCAGCACCGGCATGTCCCACATTGTAAACGCGATGCAGGAACGGGGGATCAGCCGTCTTGTGGCAGTCACGAGCTCGGATGTGAAAACCCCGCAGGACGGCACGTCCAAGCGGTTCAGCCTGCTCACCACCGGCTGGAAAGTGGCGAAGTTTAAAGGATCGAATGAAAATGCGAACGCCGCTGATATTATCCGCCAGTCAAATCTGGACTGGACGCTCGTTCGGGTGCCGGTGCTTTCCGATAAGCCTTCCGGCGAAAACGCGCCGACCGCAGGCTATCCCGGCCGGCATGACCTGAAAAACACGCTCTACCGCCAGACGCTGGTGGATTTTCTGTACGAACAGCTTGAAACGAGTGACTTCTCCAGGGAAGCTCCTGTGTTAAGCAACTAAATACGATAAAAAGCAGGACCAAAAATTTTCGGTCCTGCTTTTTTATTCTGTATTATCCCTGCCATACATCTTTTGCGATGGCTACAACGTGCTCGAGCTTTTTCCACTGTTCGTCCTCGGTCAGAACATTGCCTTCCTCAGTCGAAGCGAACCCGCACTGCGGACTCAGGCAGAGCTGCTCAAGCGGTACGTACTCGGATGCTTCCATGATTCTTGATTTTACATCCTCCGCATTTTCAAGCTCTCCGCTTTTAGAGGTGATTAGGCCGAGCACGACCTGCACATCCTCGCGGTTGATGAAGCGGAGCGGTTTGAAATCGCCGGCCCGGTCGCTGTCATACTCAAGGAAAAAGCCGTCTACATTGACACTGCCAAACAAAATATCAGCTACGGGCTCGTAGCCGCCAGAGGAGATCCATGTAGAGCGGAAGTTACCGCGGCAGATGTGCATCGTAATTGTCATATCCTCCGGCTTGTAGGCGACGGCTTCATTGACCGCCCGCGCATGGCGTTCCACCAGGGAACGATGATCGATGCCCTCCTGATTCATACGCTCGACCTGTTCCTCGGAGCACAGATACGCCCAGGATGTGTCGTCGAGCTGCAGGTAGCGGCACCCGGCGTCATAAAACGCCTGAATCGCTTTTTGATAAGCCTTCGCCAGGTCGTCGATCATGTCTCCGGGACCGCTGTAAAGGTCGGTCTCAATCTCGCTTCGAAGGTGCAGCATGTTCGGGCTTGGTATCGTAAACTTTGCCTCGGTGCTGCCGGTGATCTGATGAAGGTAGCGGAAATCCTCCAGCATTGGGTGCTTATCGCTAAAGTCAATTTTTCCGGTCACCTTGATGCCGCGGGCCTTTGTCTGTACCCCTTCAAACTGGATGCCGGAGTCTTTATCGTAGGCCTCCACACCAATTAAATCCTCAAGAAAGTCAAAATGCCACCAGGCGCGGCGGAACTCTCCGTCTGTGACAGCCTGAAGCCCCGTTTCTTTTTGCTTCTGAACGATGCGTTCGATTTCCTTATCCTCTACACGCCGCAGTTCATCCGCAGAAATGGATTCATTCGCATAGCTTTCACGTGCTTCTTTAATCGCGGCAGTACGCAAAAGGCTTCCTACCTGGTCTGCCCGGTAGGGAGCTTTTGTCCGCCAGTGTGCTGATTGTGCCATACTCTCTCTCCTTTAAAAACCATTGGTAAATATCTTGAAGCTTATCAAAATTTTGAATAGAAGTAAATTGCTTCAGAGGGAAACAAGCCTTGAAATAATATATAAAAACAGTAAAAACAAAAGAAACAGGGCGATGCTTCCGGCAATCAAAGAATAGAGGAAGCGTTTTTTATTTTTCTCTTCGGTATAAACGATGAAATACCGCAAGCCTGCGACCGTGAGGCCAACCGGGATGATTAAAACGAGCGGATGGGTGATATAGGTAAGAAGCTCGCTGGAGGTAAAAAACAGCCTGGTCGTCAGCAGCACAGCATAGACAGCCAGAACAGCGAGAGCGTAATTGATATAGGTGTGCGCACGTGTCGGCAAGCAAAAACATCCTTTGTATATATTTACTTTTATTCTTATCACAAACCGAGGTCTTTGTTAACGGGCAATGTAAAAAAAGCCGTGCTCTCTGAAAAGTACGGGCTTTCGTCTGCTATAAAGGGATAACGTAGAAAAACACGGCAGAGAAATGGGCGGCAGAGCCGGCGAGAACAAAAAAATGCCAGACGGCGTGATGGTAGGGAAAGCTTCGCCACATGTAAAAAATAGTGCCGGCGGTGTACAATACGCCTCCAATAACAAGCAGCACGAGGCCGCCGTAGGGCAGAGCGCTCACAAGCGCCGGCCAGGCGATAATAATGATCCACCCCATGCCGATGTAAAAAACGGTCGACAGAATACGGAACCGTTTAGTGAAGAAGGCTTTAAAAATAATCCCGATGGCGGCAATGCCCCAAACGATGCTGAATAAGACCCAGCTTAAGGTACCGTCGATTGCGTGAAACAAAAAAGGTGTGTACGTGCCTGCGATAAACAGGTAGATGGCAGAGTGGTCAAACACTTCAAACAAATCCTTGAGTCTGCCCGGCGGAAAGCTGTGAAGCAGGGTGGAGCATATGTAGGAGATAAGCATGGATGTGCCGAAAATAGAAACGCTTACCACATGGAGGGCTGAAGCGTTCATGGAAGCGAAAACGATCATAATAATAAGCGCAGCAGCGCTCAGCAGAGCACCGATGCCGTGCGTGACTGCGTTAGCGAATTCTTCCCTTTTAGTAAACGTGTGGGTTTGATCCTGCATACGCCGCCTTCTTTCATTAAGAATAGTTTCATCATTATAACTCATTTTCTGCAGAGTTTCGAACAGGTATAAATAGCTGCGGATTTGTTTGCCGGATGGAAGGGGGCGGGTATGAGAAATCAGAATGGCTTTAACCAAGTGAGGAAAGAAGGGTCCATTAATGAAAGCAATAGGTTTTAAAAAACACCTTCCCATTGAAGAACAAGCAAGCTTTGAAATGTTTGACGTGGCAAAATCAGAACCGAAGGGCCGGGATCTGCTTGTGCGTGTCCAGGCGGTTTCCGTAAATCCGGTGGATACAAAAATCCGCGGAGGAAATGAAGGAGCGGAAGAAGCAGAGCCGCAGATTCTCGGCTTTGACGCAGCCGGTGTCGTAGAATCGGCGGGCGAAGAGGCGTCGCTGTTTCAGCCCGGCGATGAAGTGTATTACGCTGGAAGTAATCAGCGGTCCGGCTCGAACCAGGAGTATCACCTGGTAGATGAGCGGGTAGTGGGCAGACGGCCTGCGCAGCTTTCGGTGGCCGAAAGTGCTGCCATGCCTTTAACTGCTATTACTGCGTACGAAGCGCTGTTCGACCGGATTGGAATTGTACCGGAACGGGACCGCGGAGCTTCTGTACTCGTGTTAAACGGCGCGGGCGGCGTCGGCTCCATTGCGATTCAGCTCGCCAAATGGGCCGGTCTTAATGTAGTCGCTACTGCTTCACGTGAAGAAACAACGGCCTGGTGCGAACAGATGGGGGCAGACAAAGTGATTAACCATCACCAGCCTCTGTTCAAGCAGCTCCAGGAGGCAGGATATGACGGAGTCGACTATATTCTCTGCTTCACCGATACGGCCCAGCACTGGTCAGGGATGGCAGAGTGCATTCGTCCGCAGGGAACCATTTGTTCCATTGTGGAAACAGAGGAGCCGCTTCCGCTGACCGAGCTGCAGGCAAAAAGTGCCGCCTTTATGTGGGAGTTTATGTTTACGCGGCCGATGTACCAGACGGAGGATATGATCCGGCAGCACGTAATTCTGGGTGAACTGGCTGATCTGTTTGATCAAGGAACTATCAAGCCGACGCTCACCAAAACGCTGACCCCGCTGAATGCCGGCCAGATGAAAGAAGCACATCGACGGGTGGAGTCGGGTAAAACGATTGGTAAAATTGTCCTTGAACAATGGGAGTAAACGAAAAAGCACCGCAGCCACTCCGGCCGCGGTGCACTTTTTTTGAGGTTAGGAAGCGACTCCGAGAGGAGAGAAGATTACATAAAGAATGCCGATGCCGATAATCAGGCCGGCCGCTGCCGGCTTGGCATATTTCCACGGCACCATGTCCACCGGTGCTTCGTTTTTGAATTCGAAAGGCTTATCCATCGGCTTGAGTTTCCCTGCAACGAGCATCACAATGACGCTGAGCGGAAACAGCACACTCAATACATAAAGGAAGTTGAGCTCTCCGATAAAGATTTTGCTTGCGCCGTACAAAATGATGTGTACCGGTACAGCCACCTTTGCAGCAAACGGTGATACATTTTTTGTATAAAAGCCGACGACCATAATGGCAAGCACCGGAATATTAAAGAAACCAAACATTTCCTGCAGGTAATTGTATAACCCTGACGGTGCAAACAAAATAAAGGGAGAAATAAAGATGGAGACAATAGCGACGATCATGGCAAACCGCTGCCCGGAACGAACGAGGGCTGCTTCATCGGCCTCCGGGTGAAACAACGGTTTATATAAATCAAGCGTAAACAGTGTAATAACGCTGTTGATGCCTCCGTTAAATGAACTCAGGACAGCGCCGAACAAAATAGCTGCGAACACACCGGTCAGTACCGGCGGCAGCAGGTCAGTCACGAGCGTCGGATAGGCGGCGTCTCCATTAGCGAGACTGCTGCCGTACAGATGATAGGCGATGACGCCAGGAAGTACGAGGTAAAAGGCACCGAACAATTTAAATAGGGCAGTAATCATAACACCCTTCTGACCTTCTTTTAAATTACGTGCCGCAAGCGGGCGCTGGACGATGGCCTGATTAATACAAAAGTAAAAAAGATTGTTAAATAAAAGCCCCATAAATATTGTCGGCCACGGCACCTGGGCGTCGTTGCTGCCGTCGATGGCGTTTAATTTGTCAGTATGCTCCGAGGTGAGCGTTCCAACCCCGTTAAACATATTGCCATTGCCGAGTGCCATGAGTCCGAGTACGAGAATAAGAATACCACCGGCAATTAGTCCGACGCCGTACAGTGAATCAGCGGAAGCGATAGCCTTCAGGCCGCCGAACACAATATAAAGCATGCCGACAAGTCCGATGCCGGCAGAAACGATTAAGACGGTGAAAAACTGGCTCGTGCCAAGCACATCCGAAATATCAAATATCTGATCAAGCACGAGGGAGCCGGAATACAGCACGGTCGGCAGAAACGAGGAAGCAAACCCGAGCAGCATAAGTAATGAAACGATCTGCCTTGTCCGCTGATCATAGCGCTTTTCAAGAAACTCGGTAACGGTAGTTACGCCCGCCCGTAAGTATTTAGGCAAAAACATAAATGCCATAAAAATGAGTGCCACTGGTGTAGTAACCTCCCAGGCCATCGAAGCCATCGAGCCAGTGTACGTTTGCCCGCTAAGTCCAACGAGCTGCTCAGTGGAGAGATTGGCAAGCAGGGTGGATGAGCCAATGGTAAGTGCCATCAGACTGCGGCCGCCGAGAAAATACCCCTCTTGACTCTGCATGTTAATGTTTTTCGTCCGGTAGGCGGCGTAGACGGCAATGGCAATAGTAATAAGTATGAATGTAAAAAGTGAAAACATGATGTCCCTTCTTTCCTGCTGTATGAGTTTATCGAAACGTTTTGAATAGTACGCACGAAAAAAGGTTTACCCCTGCCAAATTCCGCGCAAACCCCTGATAACAGCGAATTGTATAAAAAGCATCATAACGATGGATACGTAAAATAAATAAAAATATTGATAAAAAGGAAATGATAACCCTTACATGATAAAAATAAAAAAATCAACAGAAAAAATGTGACGATTTTGTGTCGTAAGCGTTTTACAGTCTAGACGTATAAAAGCCCAGCCTATAGAATAAGAACTCGTTGTGAGATAAAACAGAGTGAAAAATTAATTAACTAATGTATCAAGGAGGGATAACAATGATCGTACGCAATGGCCAAACGTTCCGCCCAATGGTGATGATTGCCATGTTTATGATTTCTACGTTCGCTATCGGAACTACTGAATACGTCGCCATGGGGATTTTGTCGAATGTCTCTGACTCCTTTGGCATCACGATTTCTGCCGCGGGTCTGATTGTCAGCATGTATGCGCTCGGCGTCGCCGTGCTCTCGCCAATTGCTATATCTCTTCTGGTGAAGTTTCCAAGGAAGTATGTATTAATTGGGTTAATGCTTTTGTTTATCGGATCCAGCGTTGCCAGCGCCCTGGCGCCAAATTACACGGTGCTGCTGTGGGCACGCGTCTTCTCTGCATTGATGCACGGTCCGTTCTTTGCCATTGCGATGGTTATGGCAAGCGAAGTTGTCCCTCCGTCGAAAAAGTCCGGCGCGGTGGCTGCCATTAATGGCGGTCTGACGATTTCCTTAATGATCGGCGTACCGTTCGGTGCGTATATCGGAGATTTATTTGACTGGCGCATAGTGTTTGCCGGTATTGCCGGACTCGGCGTGATCAGCCTGCTCGGAATTATCTTTTTCGTGCCGAATATGAATGCTGAAGAACCAACGTCCATGAGAAAAGAGCTTGGCGTATTCAAAAGAAAACAGGTGTTGTTTGCACTCGCTATTACAGTATTCGGCTATTCAGGTGTTTTTACCGCCTACACGTATATTGAGCCCCTGCTTCAGGATATAACAGGCTTTGGTCCGGCAGGTATAACGCTTTCCCTATTTTTATTCGGGGTCGGAGGCGTTTTGGGTAACATGCTTTCGGGGCGTTTGAATGCAGAATCTCTGTTGAAGCCACTGATGGTCGTGATGGCTTCACTGACCGTGATTCTGTCGACGCTCACCTTAACGAGTACCATCCCATGGCTAGCCCCGGTATCGGTGCTTCTGTTGGGGATGGGAGCCTTTGGTACAGTACCAATTCTGCAGACAACGGTTATCCGGGCAGCGGAAGGGGCGCCTTCGATCGCAAGCGCGTCCGCGGTCTCTGCCTTTAACCTGGCGAACGCCTTTGGCGCCTGGGTTGGTGGTGTGGTCATCAGTCTCGGTCTCAGCCTGCCGATGATCGGGATGGCCGGCGCTTTCATTACGCTGTTAGGTCTGATGCTTTCGTGGCTCTCCTTCCGCTCCAGCGAAAAAGAATCCCAGGAAAGCAGCCAGGGAGTACCGGCAGCAGATTCTTACTAGGAAAACAAAAAATCCGCACGCTCGGAAAATGAGCGTGCGGATTTTTTCGTTTAAAGGTTGGCGGCAATATCGGCGGCGTATTGGAAGGATTTCTTTTTTGCTTCAAAATCATAAATGTTGGTAATGCCCATCAGTTCATCGAGCCCGAGCTTATCCCGCAGTTCACGCAGCTGTTTCTGCACGGTGGCCGGGGAGCCGATAACAGCCCGGCGCCGGTTCTCCCGCACTTTTTCCTGTTCTTCCTGCGTCCAGGCAGCAGGATTTACGCTTTCCGGAGCAGGGACTTTTGTATTTGTGCCCTTTTCGATATTTAAAAGCCACTGGTCCTGGCTCAGCGCCAGGCGGTCAGCCTCTTCATCGGTAGCCGCACAGACGATAAATACACAGGCGGCGGCGACCGGCCGGGGCTGCCGGTCACTTGGTACAAAGGAGGCATGGTATTTACGGACAGCCTCGACGCCCTGGTCCGGGCTGATAAACTGGCCGAACATGAAGCCGGCGCTTTGTTTGCCGGCATCCCGGGCGCCGCGCTCGGACAAACCGAGTACCCAGGTTTCCGGCAGGGAGCTGCTCATCGGAGAGGCTTTGATCGACGCATAGGGGTGGTCACCGGGAAGAGAGCGGTCAATAAACCCCTGGACCTCCTGAAGAAGGCGGGGAAAGGCGGACATGCTCTTTTTATTTCCATCCGTCAGGGCTTCCCGGATCGTATTACCTCCGCCGGGAGATCTTCCAATGCCAAGGTCGATCCGGCCCGGAAATAAAGCTTCAAGCACTTTAAAGTTTTCGGCTACTTTGTACGGACTGTACTGTGGGAGCAGGACGCCTCCCGAGCCAATGCGGATGCTTGTGGTGACGCTTGCGAGATGTGACATCAGAATTTCTGGCGAAGAGCCGGCCAAACCGCTGGTGCTGTGGTGCTCGGCTACCCAAAAGCGGTGAAATCCCCAATTCTCCGCCATTTGAACGAGCTCGCGGCTGTGTTCGAAGGCTTTTTCGGGGGTCTCGCCTTCTGCAATCGGTGATTGATCAAGAATACTGATATTCATCTGCGTTCCTCCAGCTAAACAGAATGCTTTTCTATGCTAGTCCAGTGTAAAAGAAAAACGAAAAAATCTACAGTAAATGAAATGGGGAAGACCAATGAACACAGAATCGATCCGTCGTTGGATTCAACAGGTATACGGTATAGAAGCAGCTTCGTCCGGGCAGCAAGGAGCCAGATGCTGGAGTGTAAGTGATAAAGAAGGATTAGTGTGGGAGCTTGTGACCGGTGATCTTGCGCTTCCGGAAAACGATACGGTCCGGTGGCTTGAAGCTGACAACGATATCAGCATCAAAAAGACAAGAGAGGGAAAAAAACTGGCAGAGGCCGGGGAGGCAGGCTGGGCCTATATGTATCAGAAGAAGCCGGGTAGCCGTGGCCACGCTGGTAAGGAAGGGGGAAATTACCGGCAGCTTGGCGCCTGTCTGGCAGAAAAGCACCGCAGCTGGCAAGAGAAACTGCCGCTAAACGATAAAGACAGCGTTTGGCTGGCGGAGCAGACTTTAAAGACAGAATACCAGCAGATGGAACTGCTGCTTCCAAAAGGCCAGATGATGATCCGGCGAAGCATCGATGCGCTGTTTCCCGTGATCGAACGTGCAGCCCTTCAGTTGGAGAACACAGGTTTTGTTTTCAGAGAAATAAATAGGGAGCAAAATGCAGGGGGAGAGGGTTTGTCCCCGGGAGCGATGCCGGGAGTTCATGTAAGCTTATATGATCTTGCTGCGCTGCTGCGGGACATTCTGCTTTCCTTTTCCGGAGAACAGGACTATCAGCCCTTTGCCCGGATGGTTTTTAATGAACTGCTCGCCGGCTATGACAGTGTACGAAGCATACCGCTTTCTTCGCTGCAACAGTTTGCGAATATTCTGGAATGGCACGACCTGTATCAGTATGCTCTCCTCTGGCAAAAAGATGCCACGGGGGCAGAGGCAGCAGTCAGAATAAGGGAGCAGATCCGGCTTGAGCACCGGCTGCCGTTGCTGGAAATTTGAAAGCGGGAGTTACTTTGGGGGGATCTTCGCAAAAATTTCACCGCTTTCAAAAATGCGGATCACTTCATCAAGCCATTCATAATAGCTCAGGGCGTAATTGATTTTTTCAAGATCGTGCTGAAGCTCTTCGATAAGGAGGGGATCCTCCGCTTCCTCTAAACAGGATTCAAATTCCTCTTTGGCACGGCGGGCTGCATTTTGGTTATTATCCGAGGCCTCCCGCCAGCGGTTGACAAAAACAGAGGTAAATGATTGATACCAGTCGTCGTTGGATTGGTACAAATCCTTGCGTACCCCTTTTTCCCATACCCGTTCGACCATGCCTGCATCCATGAGGGCCCGTATACCGGTGCTCATACTCATTTTACTCATGCCCAGTGCCTCGCTCATGTCATCGAGTGTCATTGGACGCTCGGCAAACAACATGGTTCCGTACAGGCGTCCGTTTGTATCGGAAACACCGTATAGGCCCATATTCTGGGCAATCGTGGAAATGAACTGGTTTTTTGCTTCATCCAGCTTGTTCTGAATATGCTGCTTCTTTTCCATACGGACCCCCCTTTTTGCATGTATGGTTAAAGTTTAGCAAATGGCTGTGAAATAAAAAAATTGAATATTCGGTCGTTAAGTCCTTTAATCAGCAGATATTAATAGATATAAGTATATAATGTATGTACAGTATATACTTTACGCCTCAAACGGCCCTAAATGGCATGATAAAAGTTTTGTAACTTTTAGCCTAATAATATATAGTATAAGAGTGATAATAAATTTAGACAGAGACATAGTAAACGGGGTGTGAAACGTTGGCGAAGATAGAAGTGGAAAACTTAACTAAGGTCTTCGGCAAACGCCCGAATCGTGCAATTAAACTGCTGGAACAGGGGAAATCGAAAGACGAAATCCTGGAAGAAACCGGCTGCACGGTTGGCGTGAACCGGACCAACTTTTCGGTGGAGGCCGGAGAAATATTTGTGATCATGGGACTTTCCGGGAGTGGAAAATCTACACTTGTGAGACTTCTGAACCGGTTAATTGATCCGACCGAAGGAAGCGTCTGGGTGGACGGTGACGATTTGGCCCGTATGGACGACAAAGGGCTGAGAGCGGTGCGCAGGGAAAAAATGAGCATGGTTTTCCAACAATTCGGACTATTTCCGTTCCGGACAATTCTCGACAACGTCGCGTACGGCCTGGAAATTCAGGGACTCGAGGAGCAGGAAAAAAAGAAAAAAGCAGACGAAGCTCTGCAGCTGGTCGGGCTTGGCGGCTACGGCAACATGTATCCGGATGAGCTGTCCGGCGGAATGCAGCAGCGGGTCGGCCTGGCACGGGCACTAGCGGCAGACACGGATATTCTGCTGATGGATGAAGCCTTCTCGGCGCTTGATCCCCTGATCCGGAAGGAAATGCAGGATGAGCTGCTGGAGCTTCAGGACCGGATGAAAAAGACAATTGTGTTTATCACCCATGATTTGGACGAAGCGCTTCGGCTCGGGGACCGCATTTCGATTATGAAAGATGGACGGGTGGTTCAGATTGGTACGCCGGAGGAAATTCTCCAGCATCCGGCGGATGATTACGTCGCCCAGTTCGTGGAAGACGTGGACCGCTCCAAGGTATTTACCGCCGAATCCGTCATGAAGCGGCCCGAGACGCTCACGATCGATAAGGACGGGCCGAGAGCCGCACTTCAGCGCATGAAAAAGGAAGGTATTTCGAGCCTGTATGTAACGAATAAAGACCGGACGCTGCTCGGTATTGTCCATGCCGATGAAGTATCGCGCCTGGTGGAGCAGGGATCGGAAGATATGCGAAGCATTCTGCATGAAGATGTGCCTACGGTACAAAGGGATACAGTAGTCAAGGAAATGATCGAGCTGCTTACATACAAAAACACACCAGTAGCCGTCGTTGATGAAGATAATAAGATTGTAGGCATAGTTGTAAGAGGCGCTGTTATGGCGCTGCTTTCGGGTAAGGAGGTGTCAGCCGTTGAGTAACATTACACCGCTGCCGCTTGCTGCCTGGATTGATGCGTTTGTCGACTGGCTGACCCAGGCCGAATTTATTTTTGGGCCGCTCACCGATTTTATAGGCTATATTATCAGTGGATTTGAATGGTTTTTTGGCATCTTTCCGCCGTGGCTGCTGTTGATTATTATTGTTGGATTAACGTTCTGGTTTGCCGGCAGAAAAATCGGGCTTACCGTGTTTGTCCTGCTTGGGCTGCTGCTCATCTGGAACCTGGGCTACTGGGAGGACATGGTGCTGACGCTTGCGATTGTGCTGACCGCCGGAGTAATTTCCATTGTCATCGGGGTTCCGGTCGGCATCTGGATGTCCAGGAGTTCTGCAGTCGAGGGCACGATCAAGCCGGTGCTCGACTTTATGCAGACGATGCCCGCCTTTGTGTACCTGATCCCGGCAGTTGCCTTTTTCGGCATCGGGATGGTGCCGGGCGTCGTCGCCTCGGTCATCTTTGCGATGCCGCCGACGATCCGCTTTACGAATCTCGGGATTCGGCAGGTGCCGACCGAAATTATCGAAGCGTCGGAGGCCTTCGGATCGACAGGAAACCAGAAGCTGTTTAAGGTACAGCTGCCGATGGCGAAAACAACGATCATGGCCGGGATTAACCAGACGATCATGCTGGCACTTTCGATGGTTGTTATTGCTTCGATGATCGGGGCAGACGGCCTCGGGACGGCGGTGTACTTTGCGGTCGGCCGGAACGATGTCGGCGGCGGCTTTGAAGCCGGCCTTGCGATCGTGATTGTAGCGATCATTCTGGATCGGCTGACGCAGGGCATTGGAGCAAGTAAACGAAAATAGGTATACCTCCCGGAACAGGGAGTATCCATACAATTAAGAACAAAAGGGGAGTAATTCACATGGAGAAATTATGGAAAAAAGCTGGTTTAGGCGCAGCCGGGATTTCAATGGCAGCAGTGATGACCGCCTGCGGTGGCGGAGGAGGCGGGGATTCAGAGGAATCCGGCGGCTCTGACGATTCCGGATCGAGTGAAGAATCCTCTTCCGGCGGCGGTTTTGGTGAAGAAGTAGACTACACGATTACCGGTATTGATGCCGGTGCTGGTATTATGTCTCAAAGTGAACAGGCCATCGAAGATTACGGCCTTAGCAACTGGAATCTGCAGTCAAGCTCCGGTGCGGCGATGACTAGTGCACTCGGCGATGCTGTTGAAAACGAAGAGCCGATTATTGTTACCGGCTGGACCCCGCACTGGATGTTTTCGGAATATGACCTGAAATACCTCGAGGACCCGGAAGGCTCCTACGGCGAAGGTGACGATATTCATACCGTCGTACGCCAGGGACTTGAAGAGGATATGCCGGGAGCGTATCAGTTCCTCGACCAGTTCCAGTGGGAAGCTTCTAACATGGAAGATATTATGGTAGAGATTCAGGATGGCACCGAGCCGGCTGAAGCTGCTGCTACATGGGTCGATGAAAACGAAGATATGGTATCTGAATGGACCGACGGCGTGGAAGAGGTCGACGGCGAAGCGATTGAACTCGTCTACGTGGCCTGGGACTCTGAAATTGCTTCCACTAACGTAGTCGGAGAAGTGCTTACCGATCTTGGCTACGACGTAACATTAACACAGCTTGAAGCTGGACCAATGTTTGCGGCTGTTGCTGACGGCGAAGCAGACGGCATGGTTGCCGGCTGGTTCCCGAACACGCACGCAAGCCAGATGGAAGAATACGGCGATGACTATGAAGACCTTGGTGCGAACCTTGAAGGCGCTATTACCGGCCTGGTCGTTCCGGAATACATGGACATTGAATCCATCGAAGACCTTGAAGCGGAAGAATAAGTATAATGATAAGCCGGAGCTCTCAGGAGCTTCGGTTTTATTTTTGTTTTTATACATACCAAATGCCCGCAGGCATCTGCCTGCGGGCATCAGGAAGTGGCACAATTATGAACCGGGCCAGCAGATATAACTGGCTTCAGATGGTCCAATAATCGAGGTATGGGGTGGGGTAGTAATGGTATACCCGTTTTCCCCCGATTTAATCTGCCTAATTGTAAAAATATAAAAATCCCGCTGATGGAAAGCGGGATTCGATTTATTCTGTACCGAAATATTGTTTTGCTTTTTCCAGATAAGGTTCTGTTTCCGGTGTCAGTTCAGTATCCTCGATGATAGCTTCTACTGGACAGACAACTACACAGGCACCACAGTCGATACAGACGTCTGGATCAATATAAAATTGCTCTTTTCCTTCTTCAATACAGTCTACAGGACAAACATCCACGCATTCCCCTGCTTTTTCTTCTATACATGGCGATGTAATGACGAATGCCATTTTGGTTCACCTCTTTTCAAAGTATTTCAAGAGATTTATGATTACGCGCCGAAAAACTGTCTCTCCATTGAAGAAAGCCAGCGCCTAGTAAGAAACCTCTCTTTCTCTAGTGTAAAACATATAGTGTTCCTTTACAATTACCTGGCGATAAGTATAATAGGTTGTGAGTCTAAAATTGATTAAACATATTAAAATACTATGAATTATAAAAAAGGGAGGTGACGGCGTGTCCTGGGAGATTGTATGGGTGCTGATTATCGTATTGGCGATGATTGGTGCTCTGATGAAAGAAATAGCGCGGCCGGGTATTATTTTTTTATTCGTTCTTTCACTGCTGCTTATCACAGGGATTATTACACCACAACAGGGGCTGAAGGGGTTTGCCAACCAGGGCATGCTGACCGTGGGCCTTCTTTGTATTGTTGCAGGTGCTGTCCAGCAGACCGGCATCGTGGACCGGTTCGTTGAAGGAGTACTGAGTAAAGGCCGTACCCCTAGAGGATCGCTAATGAAAATGCTCGTGCCCTCGGCGCTTATGAGCGGTTTTCTGAACAATACGCCGATTGTAGCGACGTTTTCGCCGCTTGTGAAACGGTGGTGCGAAAAATATGATCTGGCGCCGTCCAAATTCCTGCTTCCCTTGTCCTACGCCACGATCATCGGGGGCACGATTACACTGATAGGAACGTCCACCAACCTTGTCGTGCACGGGCTCCTGCTTGAGCGGGGATACGCGGGGTTTCATTTTTTTCAGCTCGCTTTAATCGGCATACCTGCAACAATTGCTGTGACCATCTTTATTTTAACGATTGGCATAAAGATTCTGCCGGACCGGAAGCCTCCGCTGTTTTACCAGAAGGAGGGCCGCCGGAAATACATGCTCAAGCTCGAAATCACACCTGATTATAAGCATCTCGGAGATACACTGAAACGGGCGGGTTTTATTAATGATCCGTCTCTGCAGCTGCTGGCTTTACTGCCAAACGGGGAAGCGGAAAGCAGGGAGGCCGGCGAACACCACATTCTTGAATCGGGTGACTGTCTGGTGGTATACGGAGACCTGGCACAGATAGCGGTGCTCGAAAATACGGATGGCCTTGATATTAGAACGGAAACGAGTGAGAAAAAAACAGCTGAAGAGCCGAATGACCGCAAGCTGATGGAAGTAATGGTAACCCACTACTCCAACATTCTATTTACAAAGCTAAAGGACATTTTCTTTGACCAGCGATTTGATGCTGCGATTATCGGCATTCATCGTTATGATGAGAGCTATTCGTCCGAAATGAAAGAAATGGTGGTAAAGCCGGGGGACACACTACTCCTGCTGGCTGGGCCGGAATTTGAACAAAAAACGAGCGCCCACAATGACTTTCACGTACTGAAAAACAGCGTGAATCCTTTTTTGAAGGGGCCGAGGTGGAAGAGCTGGCTGCCGCTCGTCATGATGATGCTGATGGTGGGGCTCGCTGCCCTGCAGATCATTCCTATTTTCTATGCAGCGCTGATCGCCGTCGCCGGACTGCTCCTGACAGGATCGCTTTCGCTGATGGATGCCCACCGGTATCTTCCATATGAAGTGCTGATCGTCATTGCTGCTGCCTTTGGACTCGGAGAAGCGATGATGAGTACGGGGGCGGCTCCGCTTCTCGCAGAACGGATGATTGACTGGTTTATGCCGTTTGGGGTGCTCGGAGTTTTTACAGCCCTCTATGTTCTGACAAATGTGTTTACCGAAGTGGTGACCAACAATGCGGCGGCCATCGTGATGCTGCCGGTGGCACTGGAAACAGCGGATATTTTGTCTGTTTCTCCGCTGGCAGCTGCGGTAATTGTCGCAATTGCAGCTTCCGCGAGCTTTATTACGCCGATTGGCTATCAGACGAATCTGTTTGTGTATACGCAGGGCGGCTACCGGTTCACGGATTTCATGAAAATCGGTGCGCCAGTGAGTCTGATTGTTATGGTTATTACCATCAGTATTACATGGGCAGTATGGGGTTAAAAGCTGGAAAAGCGTCATCAGGTTTTTTATACTGAAAATAAAGAAGAAAGAAGGTAAGCACCTTGGATATACGTGCAGAAAGTCTGTCCGCGCATAAATGGCTGTTTGCACTGCCGCTTGCAGGTGCTGTACTAACTATTCTCATTTCAACTTCCATGCCATATCAGCAGCAGGACATTCGTCCGTGGCTCGAGCACATCCCGTTTGAGCGGCTGCAGCCGTATGTATCCGTACCGTCCTTTTCCTATGGAGGAGAGCCGGTGAGTGTAGCTGCCTCCGGCGTGGAAGGCTATGTAGAATTTTTCATCCGCAAGGCAAGCCACGTGTTTATGTTCACCGCTATATTTCTGGCAGCTCTGCTCGCAGTTTACCCGTACCGCCTGCCGTTTTGGGGAAAGCTCGCCGGGGCGTACGGGTTTGTATTGATGTTTGCCATGCTTGACGAGTTCCGGCAGCACTTCAGCCCGGACAGGCACGGCATGTGGCAGGATGTTGCTCTCGACATGGCCGGAGTGTCCGCTGCGGCAGTGATTGTTGTTTTATGCTGGCTATGGAGATACGGATCGCGCTTTATGTAAAAAGTCCCCTGCAGAGGAGTGCGGGGGACTTTGTTTATGAAAGAGGGGGTAACGCGGGGGATAAAGCAAGGGGAGAACTGCTACATACCGGCGGGAAAAGGCTCAGTGCTTAAGCCGATGCTTTCCGGCGGTGCGTCAGAAGCGCCTGACTGCAGCTTTAAAAACCGCACGTCTTCAGCGTTTACTTCAACCACCTGCACACGTTTATTGTCCTTGTTGTCGTACAGACGTGTATTAATTCTTCCTTTCACACCGACCATAGCGCCTTTGTGGCAGTATTCGCACGTCGTTTCCGCCTGGCGCCGCCATACGGTAATGGGAACGAAATCGGCATCGTATTCCCCTTCCTGGTTGCGAAAGGACCGCTGAACAGCAAGGGTGAAGTTGCATACCGGGGTCCCGTCCTTCGTATAGGTTAATTCGGGATCGCGGGTGAATCTGCCGACAAGCGTCACTTGGTTAAACATGTAATCACTCCTGAATAGTTAGTGGGTCTGGGTTACAGACGTGTGGTATAAAAATTGGTGAAAGTATTCATGTCTTGGAGAAGGAAAAAAGGCAAGAGTGCGTTCGAGGGATAAAAAGGGATGCCTCGGGGCATACTCGGGCTGGGGCGCAAGGTAGTCCCGTGCGCTGCACCACCGGTACGATCCGGGGTAGGGATGATCCAGCTTCTCAGAAGGAAGCAGGTGTATCCGGCGGCTTTGTTCAAAAAAGGAGGTTTCATCAGGGAGAAGTTCGGAATGGTAACGGGACTGAAAAACGGGGCCTCCGGTGTCATAATGGCGCCGGTAGTGCATGGCATAGGACGCATGCAGCTCCCGCATAATTGTGGAGATGGAGACGTACGTGGATTCGGCCAGCAGATGAATGCTGTCCGGAAGCAGACAGTAGGCATGAAGATCGAGCTTCGTAGTATTGATTACTTTGGCTAATAAGTATACGTATTGTTTATAGTCTTTTTCGTCGGGAAATAAGGTGCGGTTGGAAGCCCCAGCTGCAGTAATGTAATAGACGGTGCCAGGAAACCAAAGGCGTTCTTCCCGGGGCACGGGCATACACCTCTTTCGTTAAAAATTTGTAGGGAGTATTTCACCAAGAGGAGGGGGTTGGTGAAAATAAGGCCGCAGACAGGACCTTGGGAGCAGAAAAAAACGCGGTTGCGCCTCCTTTCGTGTTAGAATATAACTACTATACCATATATTCCAACAAAAGGAAGAAGCAGAATGTGACAACACTTTGGGAGCCCTGCCCTGCTTTTGGAAAATTCAAGCAGTATGATTTTATCCCATGTATTTGTATTTCCCATTCGATATGGTATGTTGAATACAGCTTAATTTGTCTTATATTTAACATGCGTGCAGGGCACGCATCACAGTTATCAAGGAGGAAAAAAGATGAAAGTACGTAAAGCTATTATCCCGGCCGCAGGGCTTGGAACGCGTTTTCTGCCGGCGACAAAGGCGCAGCCAAAGGAAATGCTTCCGATCGTGGACAAACCCACTATTCAATACATAGTAGAAGAAGCGATTGCTGCCGGCATTGAAGACATTATTATTGTAAGCGGACGCGGCAAACGCGCGATCGAGGACCACTTCGACGTTTCCTATGAGCTCGAGCAGACGCTTGAAAAGAAAAACAAAACGAAGCAGCTCGAGGAGGTCCAGCAGATTTCCAATATGGCAAATATTCACTACATCCGCCAAAAGGAGCCGAAGGGCCTCGGCCATGCCATCTGGTGCGCCCACCGTTTTATCGGAGACGAGCCGTTTGCTGTGCTTCTTGGGGATGATATTGTGCATTCGGACGAGCCATGCATGAAGCAACTGACAGACGTGTTTGATAAATACCAGAGCTCGGTTGTCGGCGTCCAGCAGGTGCCGGACCAGGACGTTTCCAAATACGGCATCATTGATCCGAAAAGCGAGGAAGAAGCCGGCGTGCATAAAGTCCAGGGCTTAAAGGAAAAGCCGGATCTTGCAGATGCTCCGTCCAACTATGCGGTAATGGGACGCTACGTTCTGACACCGGAAATCTTCGACATTCTCGAAACGCTGCCGCCAGGATCCGGCAATGAGATCCAGCTGACGGATGCCATTACGAAGCTGAATGAAAGCCAGGACGTGCTGGCGTATGAATTTGACGGTGTGCGCTACGATGTTGGCGATAAGTTCGGCTTTGTTAAAGCGACGATCGACTTTGCGCTCGACCGGGAAGATCTGCGTGAGCCGCTTGAGGATTACCTGCAGAACAATATTCTGCAAACCGAAACGGATAAAAAGTAGTCATTGTAGAGAAAAGCTGCCACGGCGGCTTTTTTTGCGTAAAAAAAGAGCCCGGTTTGGGCTCCTTCGTTACGCGTTGTCTTCATTCTGTTTCTTTTTAATCGGATATGCTCTCCATTTGGAAAGATCAATTTCCTCTTTTTTCAGAAGACGATGCGGAAAAACAAACGTCCATGGCCGGCTTGAGAACGGCTGCACGGCAAAATCGTCGAGCTTAAATCCGCCCCGGGCAATGACCTCTTCGTGCGCATCCTCCACCTGCAGCGGCACGTTGTCGAGCTTGAGCTCATTGTTGCCCCCGTTGCGGATGAGAAGCGTTACATGCAGGTCACCGTTTTCCGACTGCACGGCGCGCATCCCCATGAAGTTGACCTCACCGGGACGCGGCGGCTTCATGTCACGGATCATGTCCTTCAGCTTGTCCACCTGCTGGTCGCTGAGCGCACTTTTCCAGCTGTCGGCAAGGTCAAGATGGTGCTCGCGCTTTGGTTTTTCCACGTGAAAGCCGATTTTCCATCCGTCTTTAGGAAGTTCCTGCTGAAGCTGTTCCTTAGGCGCGAAATAAAAGTTCCACGGCCGGGCGCTTCTTGGCGGGATGTCGCCGACACCGCTTAAATCCACTTTCTTTTTCGCGATCACCTGGTTGTCATTACTCATCAGAAGCACCGTGGACTGCTTCAAACGGATGGCTTTTTCTGCGCCGTTGCGGATAAAGGCGGTGACAAGCATCAGTCCGTTTTCATCCCGTTGTGCACTTATGCCCGATAGAGCGACCTGCCCCGGCTTTAGCCGGGGTGCTTCCCCGTTTAAAAAGCGGAGGTAGTATTCATCCTCTTCCGGAATTTCGGCGTCCGGATGCAGGCTGAGAGTCGTTTCTACGGTCCGTCCGCTGTCATCATGTGCTTCGTCTATGGTTTCCTCATCCGCCGGGGTTTGGTCTGCCAGTTCTTCTGGTTTAACAGCGTCACCCTGGGACGATTGCTTTTTTTTACCGAATAAAGCCATACTTTTTCACCCTTTTATAAATGTCATAGTTATAAAGTTTGTTATATACATGCACCGGCGTTAAAGATAGTCTGTACGTCCTTATAGTATATCATTCTGCCGAAGGACTTTTAAGGGGAATATCCAAATGCAAGTTAATATTCCCACGGGCCTTTTTCCTGTACAATTAAAATATACGAGTAAAACAAACAATAAATGAGCAAATAGAGGAGTTATGCACATGAAGAGTCTGGTTGGTACGGCGGTGTTGTTGGCTCTGTTGGCAGCGTTCGTAGTTTACAGCCCGGCGGATTCTCCCTGGAGCGGGGTTAAAGACCGTCTCGAGGAAGCAGGCGGCACGACATACGAAGGAACGGAGACACAGGGCGAACGAATGGCCCTGTTTTTATCCAATCTGCTCGGGGAAAACCTGCAGGCGGATGAAACGAGCGGAGGCGCTCCAGAGGCTGGCACTGTAGAAACGGAAGTGCCTGAAGGAACAGGGGACTGGGAGGTTGCAGGCGTGAGTCTTGGAGACAGTCTTGAAGAAGTGGAAACGGCACGCGGGGAAGCGAAGGACGTGCAGGCCGGCAGCTATTCGTTCGACTGGCATATTTATTACGACGATGATTATGAACAGTACGCCCAGTACGGGATTGAGGACGGACGTGTAGTGGCACTTTATTCCAACCAGCAGACGTGGCAGGACAGTGAAGGAAACGGCTGGGGCACCGGGCGCAATGTGATTCAAGATACGTACGGTGAATCGATGGAGACGGTAACCCGCGGAAACATCCGCACGGAAACGGATGAACAGCAGCAGGGCGTTTACGAAGTGGAGGAAGGCTTTGCGACCTTTTTCTATGATGTCCATGAAGAAAAC
Source organism: Marinococcus sp. LNHM5E3-2.1 (assembly GCF_056034365.1). Taxonomy (NCBI): domain Bacteria; kingdom Bacillati; phylum Bacillota; class Bacilli; order Caryophanales; family Bacillaceae; genus Marinococcus; species Marinococcus sp. LNHM5E3-2.1. The sequence continues at coordinate 40,222 of NZ_JBQLIB010000011.1, read as the reverse complement.
AGGGTGAATGCTCTGCTGCTGGTGGATAAAGAGGTGGAAAGAAACTCGTCGTTTTATACCGAAGAGTCCGAAGAAGTACGGGAGTCGTATGAACGGCTTGTATGGCATTTAACCAATGCGCAGCGTGTGCAGCTCGGCCGGGATACGCTCGCCTACAATGAGCCGGTGGCAGATGTTGCAAGGGCGCACAGTGAAAACATGGCTGAAAATCAGTTTTTCGATCACGTGAATCCGGAAGGCCAGTCGCCGTTTGACCGCCTCGAAAGTGACGGCATCCGCTACGTCCAGGCTGCCGAAAATATCGCCTCCGGGCAGCGGGCGCCGCTGTATGCTACAGCCGGATGGATGAATTCGTATGAAGGGCACCGCGAAGCGATGCTTGGCAATTACGATGGTCTTGGTGTCGGCGTGGCATTTGACGACGAAAACCGTCCGTTTTATACGCAGAATTTTGTTAGTCCAAGCAGGGAGTGATAGATGAATGCCGGCAAATATAGTGGTTGTTGGAAGCATTAACATGGATCTGGTTACCACAGCGGAACGTATGCCTTCCCGGGGAGAAACGATCCTCGGGGAAGGCTTTCATACATATTTTGGCGGGAAAGGGGCCAATCAGGCAGTGGCCGCTGCCCGCCTCGGTGCCCGGGTGTCAATGGTCGGAGCGGTTGGAAGCGATGCTTTCGGCACAGAATATTTGGAGCATTTACACGCAGAAGGCATCAATACAGACCATGTCCGCACGCGTCCAGACCTTGCGAGCGGTGTGGCTGTAATTATTGTATCTGAAGGAGACAACTGCATTATTGTGACCCCGGGGGCGAACGCCACGGTCAGCCCTGATGATATTGAAGAAAGCCGGTCGCTTTTGAGAGAGGCAGACGCAGTGCTCGTACAACTTGAAATTCCAGCGCCGGCGGTGGAGAAGGTGCTTCAAACCGCTGAGGAGGAGCTGACGCCGGTTATTTTAAATCCGGCGCCAATGCAGCCGCTGTCCCCGGAGTATTGGGGGAAAGCCTCCTATCTGACACCAAACGAACAGGAGTTTGAACAACTGCGGGAGGCGTACCCGGCGATTGCCGGCCGCCGTGAAAATGTAGTGATCACGAAGGGAGCGGCGGGAGCATCGATTATCCGGGCAGATGGCCGCGAGGCCGTCATTCCAGTGCGGACGGCGGACGTGCGGGACACCACAGGGGCAGGTGACACCTTTAATGGGGCGTTTGCGACAGCAGTGGCAGAAGGGATGCCGCTTGAAAAGGCCTGCCGGTTTGCCAATGCCGCCTCAGCGCTTTCTGTCGAAAAGGAAGGAGCCCAGACCGGCATGCCAGTGCGTTCGCAGGTCGAAGACCGGGACCTTTAATATGTATGCAGAAGTGAATGTAGAATAAATGGCAAAATATGATACAATAAAATTTGGCAATAACGCTTAAACAATAAGCGGTCATTCACGCGTATAAAAGAACGAAAATACATAAATTAAAGGTTGGGGAGATGTATGAAGCTAACAGTAGTAGGTACCGGCTATGTAGGCCTTGTATCAGGCACAAGCTTTGCAGAACTTGGCAATGACGTAATCTGTGTGGATAAAATTCCGGAGAAGGTGGACCGGCTGAACAATGGGGAGATCCCGATTTATGAACCGGGGCTTAAAGAACTGGTGGACTCAAACCGGGCAGCCGGACGCCTGCAGTTTACAACAGAACTGAAGCCTGCCGTACAGGCATCAGACGTGGTGGTTATTGCTGTCGGCACGCCTGAGTCGGAAACAGGAGCAGCGAACATGTCCTACGTGTACGGCGTGGCGGACGAAATCGGGGAAGCGGTGGATGATGATAAATTCCGCGTCGTGGTGAATAAATCGACGGTACCGGTAGGAACTGCAGACCGCGTGCGCAGACTGATTGCAGACAAAAATCCGGATGCGCAGATCGAAGTATGCTCGGTGCCGGAATTTCTCCGGGAAGGATCAGCTGTGAAGGACACATTCAATCCTGACCGTGTCATTATCGGTACAAATTCCGACAAAGCAGCGGGCATTTTAACTGAGCTGCACCAGCCGCTTACAGACAACATCGTCGTGACAGATCCGCGCAGCTCCGAAATGATCAAATACGCCTCCAATGCCTTTCTTGCCACGAAGATCTCTTTTGTGAACGAAGTGGCAAACATCTGCGATTACTACGGTGCAGATATCAATGCGGTTACACGCGGAATGGGGATGGACAACCGGATCGGGCCGAAATTTTTGAACGCGGGGATCGGCTATGGCGGCTCCTGCTTCCCGAAAGACGTCAAAGCGATCAAGCACCTGGCAGAGGTCAAAGGCTACTATCCGCAGCTGCTGCAGGCTGTCAATGACGTGAATGAAAAGCAGAGCCTGCGCATGGTGGACCACCTGAATGTGATTTTTAACGAAGACATCCGCAATATTACGGTGGCGCTTCTCGGACTGGCGTTCAAGCCGAACACAGACGATATGCGGGAAGCCCCGTCGCTGAAAATCATCCGTTCGCTCCAGGAGTACGGTGTGAAGGTACGTGCCTTTGACCCGGTAGCAGAGGACAATGCCAAGCAGCTGCTCGAGGAAGACATCTATTTCGCAGAAAGCGCGCTGGATGCCTGCGAAGGCGCAGACGCGGCGATGCTTGTGACAGAGTGGGATGAATGCCTGCAGGTCACGCCGGAGAAACTAAAAAGCATTATGAACAAGCCGGTCATGATTGACGGCAGAAATGCATTTGAAGCCAGGGAATTTAAAGAAGCCGGCTTTATTTATCACGGCATCGGCCGGAAATAGTTATAGAAAAGCCCGGAAGGAGAAGATGCTCCTTCCGGGCTTTTTTTATGCTGAAAAACTTGTGGTTTAAGGTGTTGTTTCCTCGTAGCTTTCCTCTTCGGCTGGCGCTTCTTCGTATGACTCCTCTTCAGCCGGTACTTCTTCGTCCATAGCAGGCTCTTCGTAGGACTCCTCAGCCGGCGCCTCTTCTTCTGTTGCCGGCTCTTCATAGGATTCTTCCACCGGAGCTTCTTCCTCTGTCGCTGGCGCTTCTTCATACGATTCTTCCTCTGCAGGCACTTCCTCCTCTGCAGCAGGTTCTTCGTAGGATTCCTCAGCCGGTGCCTCTTCTTCAGTCGCAGGCTCCTCATCGGGTTCCTCAGCCGGAGCTTCTTCAACAGCAGGTGCTTCATTGTTCACCTGCGTGCCGGGGAGTGCCAGCGGTTCTTCAGAAGCCGGAAGGTCGAGCTGCTTGCGCAGGTTATTGGACGTTTCGAGCGTTTCCTCCGGGTCCAGCTGGTAGTAATAAATGCCATTGATCGTTGTATCTGACCCCCGCAGCTGGCTGGAGTCAATTTCGTTTAACGAATCGGCGTACTGCTGCAGAGCGATCATGTTGCCGAACGTGAAGTTGGTGCTTACATTTTCACTGACGCTGTCAAATACATCATCGTAGTTATCGATGGATTCGATGGAGCCGGCTTTTTTGATCAGGCTTTCAAGCACTTCCTGCTGACGTTCGCCGCGCCCAAGATCGCCCCGCGGGTCTTCTTTTCTCATCCGCACGTATTTCAGCGCTTCTTCGCCGTTAAGCGTTGCCGGACCTTCTTCAAACTCTGTTCCTTCCTCCGTGAAATCAAATGGCACGTCGACGTCGACGCCGTTAAGGTCGTTGATAATGTCGGTAAAAGCAGCGAAATCTGATTTTACATAATAGTCGATTGGGATGTTCAGTGTATTTTCTACGGACTGGACGGCCAGGTCGGTGCCGCCGTAAGCATTGGCGTGTGCGATTTTGTCTTCGCCGTTTCCTTCAATATTTACGAGCGAATCTCTTGGGATACTCACAAGATTTACTTTTTTGGAGTCCTTGTTGAATGTACCGACGACCATTGCGTCAGAGCGTCCATCCATGGATCCATTTTCACGGTCATCCACTCCAAGGAATAAAACCGAGAAGCTGTCCTCTGAGGGATCAACGGCCTGGTCCCGGAGATTCGATTTTTCGCCGCGTTCGAGCTCTTCCTCTGTATCAGCGGACACGCTGTTCAACTGCTGGAGAAAGTAGGCAGAAGCTCCTCCGGCAAGCAGAAGAAAAAGTAATGCCACGATGGCTGTGGTTTTCCAGATGAAGGATTTCTTTCTTCTTTTACGAAGATTTCTCCGTTGAGACGTTGAGCTTGGCATGTCGGCACTTCTCCTTTAGATTGTATAATGATCTTAGTATAGAAAACGGCAGAAAGCGTCTGCAGATACGCTATTATATAAAAATCAGCTCAAATGGGAGCATTTTGAAAAATATTGTATTCTTTCATTGTATCCGAGGCAGAAACGATAGTAAACAAAATAAACACCCGGTACGAAAACTATTTCTGGGCCGGGAACGTATTTGACAGCGGCCGCTTCGTATTACCGGGGAAATAAATGAAAGGCTACGAGGGTTCGTCGGTTTCCACGAAGGCCTGCTTCCCTTCTTCTATCCCGGCCTGGCCGCTGCTTATGTTCACAAGCCACTCCCGGCACGCTTCCGTTTCTTCGGCAGGGGTATAAAGATGAAGCTTCACCTGCTCTTCGTAGTCAATCGAATCAAGAATATAGGAGGACTTCCGGGCTTCATATTCCAGCTTGCCGAGCAGACTGTAGTCGGCAGAGACAATGAGCTCCTGCATCAGCGTACGGCGCACGATGCCGATGTGATTCAGCGCCTCGGAAACCGATGAGCCGTAGGCGCGGATGAGTCCGCCAGCGCCGAGCTTTATTCCGCCGAAGTAGCGGGTGACAACGACGGCGGTATCTTTCAGCTCCCGTTTTTTCAGCACCTCGAGCATTGGTACTCCGGCAGTGCCGTTCGGCTCACCGTCATCATTGGCTTTTTGAATATGGTCCTGCTCGCCGATCAAATACGCCGAACAGTTGTGGGCGGCGTTCCAGTGCTCTTTTTTTATCTGCTCTATGAATGAATGAGCGGTTACTTCGTCTTCTGCGCGGGTAATATGGGTAATAAAGCGTGATTTATTTATGGTAAATTCATGATGTCCGCTCTGTTTAATGGTACGATATGAAGTAAGCATACGGTAACATTCCTCCTAGGTAATGTTATTACCGTATAATATGATTGTAATGGTTGCAACATTTTGGCCAGTATATAACAGGAAACGGGCGAAAATGAAACAAAATTAGAGGTAAATATGTAAATTTGTGATTTTTCATTACATAGCGGAATAGGTCCAAACGAATATGCTAAACTATTCATGAACCGTTCCAAACGGTATTGAAAATTCGCAGGCAAGTATAGAGGGTGATGGTAGCCTTGCGAAATGCAGCAGACTTAGATCAAATTATTGACCAAATGCTTCAGACAGTAGAGAAAAGCAAAGAAGAAATTTTTGAGATCAGTGAAACCTCCAGAAAAGAACTTCACACACTCCAGGAAGAGTTGAAGGAAATACAGGAACACATTTCGGAAACGATTGAACGCTCCGATCAGCTCGAGGTTGAAGCCAGGGTCGCAAGAAATCAGTTAGCAGAGGTAAGCAAACGGTTTCGGCAGTTCAGTGATGAAGAAGTGCAGAAGGTGTATGAAAAAGCTAACGAATCGCAGGTAAATCTCGCTGTGGTGCGCCAGGAGGAAAAACGCCTCCGCGACCGCAGGGACAATATCGAACGCCGCCTGATTCAACTGGATGAAACCATTGAACGGGCTGAAACGCTTGTTTCCCAGGTAGGCATTGTGTATAACTTTCTTGCCGGCGATCTTCAGGACGTCGGGGAGTTTGTCGAAAATGCCCGGGAAAAGCATGAGTTCGGCCTGCAGATCATTGAAGCGCAGGAGGACGAGCGCAAGCGGGTGGCTCGTGAAATTCACGACGGCCCGGCGCAGACGCTCGCGCACGTACTGCTCCGCTCGGAGCTTGTCGAGAAAATCTCCCGTGAAAAAAGCGCGGAGGAAGCCATCCAGGAGTTCCGGGAGCTGCGTGTGCTGATCCGCTCGAGCCTCGGGGAAGTACGCAGGATCATTTACGACCTGCGCCCGATGGCGATTGATGACCTTGGCCTCGTGCCGACGCTACAGAAGTATCTGCGCCACCTTGAAGACAATACGGGCATGGTGACAGAGTTTACCACGAAGGGGAAAGAAGCAAGGGTCGCCCCGAACCTTGAGATCGGACTGTTCCGCATTGTCCAGGAGGCAGCCCAGAATGCCTACAAGCACGCCAAACCGGATCTTCTCCGGGTACAGCTCGAACAGCGGCCGACGAGCATTACGATTTTAATCAAGGATGACGGCAAAGGGTTCGACGTACAAAAGGAACGGGACAAATCGTTCGGCCTTCTCGGCATGAGAGAACGTGTGAACGCGCTGGGCGGGGAGCTGACGATTGATTCCGTGGTCGGCCAGGGCACGAGAGTGAAAGTGTTTGTACCGGTTCATTAAAACAAAAGACTGCATTAAATAACCAAAAGATAAGTGAAGCGAAGAAAGGATGAGAACGTATGCAAGAACGTATCGATGAAAAAATCAAATTGCTGTTAATTGATGACCATCAGCTTTTCCGTGAAGGCGTTAAACGCATTCTGGATATGGAAGAAAACTTTGAGATTGTTGCAGAAGGCAGTGACGGAGAAGAAGCGTTTGCTCTTGTCAACGATTATCATCCGGACGTTGTGCTGATGGATATCAACATGCCGGGTGTTAACGGCGTTGAAGCGACCAAGACGCTGATCGAACGCCACCCGGATTTAAAGGTGCTTATTCTGAGCATTCACGACGATGAGTCGTACGTGACGCACGTATTGAAAACAGGAGCTTCCGGCTACCTGCTGAAGGAAATGGATGCCGACGCCCTGATTGAAGCAGTGAAGGTGGTCGGCTCCGGCGGCGCCTACATTCACCCGAAGGTAACGCAGAATCTGATTAACGAATATCGCCGGCTTGCCCATGAAGGTGACGATCACGGCGCAGATGATACCGAAATCGGCTACAAAGAGGTGGAGTACCGTAAGCCGCTCCACATTCTGACGCGCCGCGAGTGCGAAGTGCTTCAGCTGATGACGGACGGCTACAGCAACCGGATGATCGGTGAGTCTCTTTATATCAGTGAAAAAACGGTGAAAAACCACGTGAGTAATATCCTGCAGAAAATGAATGTGAACGACCGGACGCAGGCGGTTGTCGAATCCATCAAAAAGGGCTGGGTGAAAGTCCGCTAAATAAGTAAAGGCTGCCGGTGGAATATCGGCAGCCCTTTTTGCGCTTTGGCATTGACTTCCGGCGGGAAGTCCGTAAAATGAAAACGAACTCATACATGCATATTATAGACAGAACGAAAGGAGAGGGCCTGTTTGCCAAATATCGCCGTAGTTACTGACAGCACCTCGTACCTGAGCCCTGAAGAACTTAAGCAGTGGAACATTCACGAAATTCCGCTCAATGTGGTGGTAAATGAAGAAACGATGCCGGAGACGGAGTGGGAGGCTGCAACGTATTTTCAGACGATGAGAAATTCGGAAACGCTTCCGACCACATCCCAGCCGTCGCCGGGAAAAATGGAGGACCTTTACCGGGAGATCGCCCGGGAGGCCGATGACATTATTTCCATTCATTTAAGCAGCGGGATCAGCGGGACGCACCAGACAGCAGTGGCTGTTGCTGCGGACCTTGAAGATACCGTTCGCGTGCACTGCTACGACTCGGAGATCAGTGCCCGGGCCCAGGGCTATTATGTGTTGACTGCCGCCCGGATGGCTTCTGAAGGATACAATGTAGCGGATATTTTTACCGAGCTTGATAAAATCAAAGAAACGATGCGGGCCTATTTTATTGTCGAAGATCTGCGTCACCTGCAGCGGGGCGGCCGGCTGAGCGGGGCGCAGGCAATGGTTGGCAGTATGCTGCGCATCAAGCCGGTCCTCGAATTTACCGACAAAAAGATTGTGCCATATGAAAAAGTGCGCACATCCAAAAAAGCGCTCGCCCGTATTCAGTCCCTCTTTTTGGAGGAAACGGCCAAAGGCCCGCTTGAAGCAAGCGTCCTCCATGCAAACGCCGAAGAGGCCGGGGAAGCCTTCCGCCGGCAGCTGCAGGAAGCTTCGCCGGAGTCCCGGGTCGTTCTCGAACACCTTGGGCCGGTGATTGGCACGCATCTTGGTGAAAACGCCATCGGGCTAGCCTGGTACCGTCCTGAAACCCTCTCCAATTAATTCCGGCGGCCCCTCCAGGCCGCCTCCTCTTATAACCCTCCCGCGAAAGGAACCACCTCCCATGAATATGCTATCCAACTGGTTTACCGGCAGCAGAAGGCCGGATCCAACTTTTCCTTCCGTTTCCTCTGTTTCTGAATCCTCTGCTTTATCCTTACCTGAACACGAACAGATGCAGGCCCACTGCAGCGGTCGGGCGCTTCTCGCCCAGGAGCTGCCGTGCGATCAACAAATCATTGATACCTATGTCCAGACAGGAATGCTGCAGAAGGTGCCCGGCATCACGCAGCAGAGCTCTTTTTGGCGATGCCTGCGCTGCAGCAATCAAACCCCTGGCCTGTTCGGCGCCCATGCATGTGCCTGCGGTCGCAAGCGGTGCGTCTACTGCCGGGAATGTCTCGAAATGGGGCGGGTGTCGGTCTGTACGTCGCTTTACTTCTGGACGGGAGCCGAAGCGGCCCCGGTATTTTCTGATCCGCTGGCATGGAACGGGCGGCTGTCTTCCGGACAGGAACAGGCGTCCCTTGCTGCTGTTGAAGCCGGAAGGCGGAAGCAGGAGCTGTACATTTGGGCGGTGTGCGGCGCGGGCAAAACTGAAATGATGTTTCAGGCAGTGGCTGAGTCACTTGCCCGGGGTGAACGGGTGCTGTGGGCGACGCCGCGGACAGACGTCGTGCGCGAGCTGTATCCGAGACTTTCCGGCGTGTTTCCAGATGTGCCGGCTGCATCCTGGTATGCCGGCAGTTCCGATGCCCGTCCGGGGACGCGTCTTGTGCTCGCAACGGCCCACCAGGCGCGCCGGTTTAAGCACGCCTTTGATTTGGCGATAATCGACGAGGTGGACGCGTTTCCTTATGTGTTTGACCCGGGTCTCCAAATGGCTGTACGGGCAGCATGCCGCCCACAGGCGGCAGTAGTGTATTTAAGCGCGACCCCCGGAAAGAACGAACAGCGGCGGATGAAAAGCGGAAGTCTCGCATATGTGCGGGTGTCGCGCCGGTTTCACGGGCAGCCGCTTCCGGTGCCTGTGTGCCGGTGGGCTGGAAACTGGAGATTGCAGCTCTCCCGCGGGCGGCTGCCGCATGCGCTGATACAGTGGTGCCGGAGGCGGGACGGGGCTTTCCCGCTCTTTATATTTGTTCCATCGGTGGCGGTTATACGGCCGGCGGTGGAAGCCCTCCGGACAGAAGGCTTCCGCTGCGACGGAGTGCACGCCGAAGATGAAAAGCGTGAGGGAAAAATTACTGCTTTCCGGGAAGGGCATCTCGATATTCTAGTAACAACGACGATACTGGAGCGCGGCGTCACGATTCCAAAGGCGGACGTGGCAGTGCTGGGTGCCGATGATGATATTTTCACCGAAAGCGCTCTTGTGCAGATCGCCGGCCGAGCCGGACGGAACCCGGAAAGGCCGGAGGGTGATGTCGTTTTCTTCCATTACGGCCGTACGAAAGCGATCCAGCAGACGATTCATCATATTGAAGCGATGAACCGGGAGGAGGCGGCGCCCAATGAATGATGATGGCCCACTTTTATCCTTTACGAGAGGCTACTGTCTTTCCTGCCGGGAACGGCTGCAGACGTCGTGGACGTACAATAATCTGTTTGCGTGGAAACAGGCGCAGCTGTGTGACACCTGCTCCGGGCAGCTGCCTGTAATTACCGGGGCGGTGTGTCCGGAGTGCTCGGTGCACGGAAATGGGGATCTGTGTTCCGACTGCACCGGGTGGCGCCGGCGGGGAAATGCTGAGAGATGGGTGAAAAACGTTTCGCTGTTTCATTACGATGATTGGATGAAGGCGTGGACAACCCGGTGGAAATTCCGCGGGGACGCGGTGATGGCCGCTGCGTTTTATGACGACCTTCGCCGCGCGTACCGGAAGCATTTTCGGGGTTTTATGCCGGTTCCGGTTCCGCTTGCTACAGAGCGGCTGCAGGAGCGACGTTTTAATCAGGCGGAGGTGCTCGCTGCCGGTCTTAAAATTCCATACGTTTCAGCACTCGAACGGGCGGCAGGAGATGGAGAAAAGCAAAGCAAGCAGACGAAACAGGAACGGCTGAAAACCGAGCGCGGATTTACCGTCCCTGCTCCTGAAAAGATTATTGGCCGAAACGTTCTGATCATTGACGATATTTATACAACAGGAGCGACGGTCCGCGAAGCAGCAGGCGTGCTTGAAGCAGCAGGAGCTGCTTCGACGGCATCGCTTACGTTAATCCGTGCTTAAACTCCGGGCTGGTTGTGCCGATATAAAAAGCAACAATGAGTCAAAGGAGAAACGAACCATGGGTGAATTAAAAAACTGTCCGTCATGCGGCAATTTGTTTGTACAGGCGCTTCGTTCGGTCTGCCCCGAATGCCACCGGGTGGAGGAAGAACGGTTCCAAAAAGTATACACGCACGTAAGAAAAAGCAGGCACCGCCAGTCGACGATTCTTGAGGTCACTGAGGCCACCGGAGTCAGCGAGGAAGATATTTTCCGCTACATCCGCGAAGGGCGTCTGAATCTGGCGCATCTGCCGAACTTCAGCTATCCGTGCGAGGGGTGCGGCGAATCGATCCGTGAGCACCGGCTCTGCCGCACGTGCAGCGGCCGTATTTCCTCAGGCCTGGAGGCGGAGGCGAAGCAGAAAGAGTGGGAAGCCAAAAAAATTAAAGACACACGGGCGACGTACCGGGCGTGGGAATAATGAATGAGTCAAAAAGCATGTATGTATGTTAAAATTTAAGTCTTAAGTACCAAGGAAAACGACGACAATCTGGCCGATATAAAGAGTAACAAATCAGCCGGAGCGTAACGTCCGGATGGGAGGGACTTAACAGATGAAAATTCATTCCGCGCATTCCGCTAATGCCATATACCGCAGCCAGGCCGCCCAGCAGCAGAAGCCGCCGCAGGGCGAGCAGGGGGGTAAGAAAGACTCCGTCGAAATTTCGAGCGCAGCCAAACAGCTGCAGCAGTCAGAGGCCATTGACCCGGCCCGGAAGGAAAAGGTTGAACAGCTGAAGGCCCAGATTGAAAACGGCACGTACGAGGTGCGGCCGCAGGAGACGGCAAAGAAAATGCAGGATTACTGGAATAATCAGTAGCAGGCCTATTTCCGGCCTGCTGATACATATACATAAAGGAGCGACCGCATGAGCGTACAGATAGTAATAGAACAGCTGAACGCACTGATCGAAGAGCACCGGGTGCTGCTCGGCATGTCCGGACAGAAGACGCAGATGCTGAAAAACGGTAACGCAGAAACCCTGCAGCAGCTTGTCCGCGACGAACGCCGGCAGGTGCAGCGCATTACCCGGATCGAGCGTGAGCGCCACCAGCAGGCCGCAGCGCTTGCAGGCGCGAGCCCTGAGGAATCTGTATCCATTGACGCCTTAAAGCCGCTTGCAGACGCGGAGGAACGAACGCAGCTCGAAGCGCTGCAGTACGAACTGATTCAGGTGATGGCCGCCCTGCAGAACCAGGAGGAGCTGAACCGCGCCATGCTTGAGGATGCAATGAAATACACGCAGGTGATGCTGAGTGCCATGCAGCCGCAGGAATCGGTCCAGTACGGCCGGCAGGGACAGACGCCGCAGCGCTCAAAGCGGGAATACTCGGTTTTTGATTCACGGGCATAAGCAGCAGGTACATAGAAACGGGGAGGAACACGCATGACTTCGACATTCATGGGGCTTGAAACAGCGAAACGGGCACTCACTGCCCAGCAGCACGCGCTGCAGACGACGGGACATAACATTGCCAATGCCAATACGCCGGGGTTCACACGTCAGCGGGTCGACCTGCAGCAGAGTGATGCTTTTTCTAAAGCCGGCATGAACCAGCCGAGCACCCCGGGCCAGATGGGGACCGGCGTGGACTCCAACACGGTGGCGCGCATCCGCGACCAGTACCTTGACGTGCAGTACCGGGGCGAAAATGCCAAGCTCGGCTACTGGGAAACGAAAAACGAAAACCTCTCCCGGATGGAGGATCTGATGAACGAGCCGACTGATGAAGGCGTCGCCAACGCGATGGACGAATTCTGGAAGTCGCTGCAGGACCTCTCGTCCAATCCGGAAGATTCCGGCGCACGCTCGGTCGTCCGCCAGCGCGGGGAGGCGATGGTCGACACCTTTTCCTACATATCCAACTCGCTGCAGGCGAACAAAACCGACCTGGACGCGCAGATTGATAACGAAACCGGCCAGTTTAATTCGCTTCTCAGCCAGATCAGCAGCGTGAACGAACAGATCGCCGGCGTGGAGCCGCACGGCAAGGTGCCAAACGATCTGTATGACGAACGCGACCGGCTGATTGACGAGCTTTCGTCGATGACGACTGTGGAAGTGAAGCGCAATCCGAGCGGCGGCAAGGCCAACAGCAACGCTGAGGGCACCGTCGATATTTTCATGACGAGCGACACCGGGGACCGGCTGCAGAAGCTCGTGGACGGCAATGCGCTTGCGTACCAGGAGGTGAGTGTGGAAAAATCCGCCGGCCGGAACGGGCATGTGGAAACAGCAGGCTTCGAGTGGGCAAATGGCAAGGCGGGAACGAACATCGACAATCCGTCTGCAAATACCAACGCGTTTATGCAGTCGAGCGGCAGCATGCAGGGGCTGCATGAGGCATACGGCTACAGAAACGATGTTTCCGGGGAGGTGGAAGGCCTGTATCCGGACATGCTGAATAACATCGATACAATGGTTACGACCTTCGCGAACGCGCTGAACGATGTCCACCGGGAAGGGTGGACGATGAACGACGTGGAAGCAGGCACGAAGGGCGTGGGCATAGACTTTTTCACATTTGATGCAAATGTTCTTGAATCGAAGGGAGCAGCGAGTGCGTTGCGCGTCAGTGGCGATGTAAAAGCGGACCTGAACAATATCGCCGCAGCCTCTGCCTCGGAAAACGGCACCGGCTACGCGGGCAACGGCAGCAACGCGCTGAACCTGGCCAACGTGAAGGACGCGGATTTGAACTTTGGTGCAGGAAATGAAAACTCCACCAGTGTGCAGCGGTTCTACCAGGGCGTGATTGGCCAGATGGCCGTCGATGCCAGCGAAGCGAACCAGAAAACAAACATTACCCAGTCGCTGACCTCAAGCGCCGATGAGCGCCGCATGTCGGTGAGCGGGGTCAGCATGGATGAGGAAATGGCCAACATGATCCAGTTTCAGCACGCCTATAACGCGGCGTCCCGGAGCGTGACGACATTTGACGAAATGCTCGACCGTATCATCAACAACATGGGTCTGGTCGGCCGTTAAAAAAGGAGGAAAACGAGTATGCGAGTCACCCAGCAGATGATGACCCAGCGGTCCAACGGCCATATCAGCCAGAGCTACGATCAGATGATGAACCTGCAGGACCAATTGTCCACCGGCAAGAAAATTACCCGTGCCTCCCAGGACCCGGTCGTCGCCATGAATGGGATGCGGTACCGCTCCCAGGTCGGGGAGGTGGAGCAGTTTGAACGGAACGTCGGTGAAGCTCACAACTGGCTTGATTCGAGTGACGCCGCTCTTGGGGAAGCGACCCAGGTAATGCAGCGGGTGCGCGAGCTCGTTACTCAGGCGTCGAACGACACATATGAAGGCGAACAGCGCGGCAATATAGCCAAAGAAATCAGCGAGCTGAAGGAACAGCTGATCAGCTCCGCCAATTCGAAGGTCGGCGACAAATACATTTTTAACGGCTCCAATACGACGAATCCGCCGATTGACACGAATACGGCTGAAAACGGCGTAACGGCGGACAGCTTTACCGGCCACGGCGATGCGGTGGAAATGGAGCTGATGAAGGGCATTAACATCGAGGTGAGCTCCACGCCGGGCGGGGTGTTTAACGAGCAGCTGTTTGCCGAACTCGAACAGCTGCAGGCCGATCTGGAAAATCCAGATACGACCGGTGAGGATTTGCAGGAATACCTGGGTAAGCTAGATACACAGATGAACACCATCGTGAATGAGCGAGCCGAACTCGGCGCGCGCTCGAACCGGATTGAAATGATTGAAAGCCGGCTTGCCGATCAAAAGGTCATTTCCAACAAAATCATGTCCAACAACGAAGACGCCGATCTGGAAGAAGTCATTACCAATTTAACGAACCAGCAGACCGTGCACCAGGCAGCTCTCGCTTCGGCCGGACGTATCATGCAGACGACGCTTATGGACTTTTTAAGATAAAATTTTATAAAATGTGGGAAAATCTGTTTTATTATGAAGAGCGATTCAGTATACTGGTCTTTGTGACTGTCATCTGTTTCGCGTAGGCATTCAATTTACAAGGAGGCAGAGGAGTGGAAATCGAAACGAAGCATTTAGGTGCTGTCACAATTGAAGAAGAGGATATTACCCGTTTTCCGCAGGGCATTCCGGCGTTTGAAGACGAACGGGACTTTGTTTTTCTTCCGTTCGACGACAGCGGCAGCCTGTTTATTATGCAGTCCGTGCAACACGCGCACATTGCGTTTATTACCGCCGACCCGTTCGTGTTTTTCCCGGACTATGAGCTTGAAGTACCGGACACAGTCACGGAACAGCTGCATATCGAAAACCCGGAGCAGGTACTTGTCTATGTCACACTGACGCTTGCGAACACATTAGAAGAAAGTACGGCGAATCTGCAGGCACCGCTTATTATTAACGTCGAACAAAAGCTCGGCAAGCAGTGGCCGATGGCACAGTCGCCGTACGAGACGAAGCATCTGCTGTTTCAGCGGACGCAGAAAGAAGGCACAGGATCATGTTAGTACTCACACGAAAGAAAAAAGAATCAATTCGTGTCGGGGATGATATCGCGATCACTGTACTCGGAATAGAAGGAGACCAGGTGAAGCTGGGTATCGATGCCCCGGAGCATATTGATATACACCGCCAGGAAGTATACGTTTCTATTCAGCAGGAAAACCGGCAGTCACTTGCGGGCGATATTACGCTTTTGCAGAAATTATCGGAAAATATCAAAAAATAATTAAATGGCTATTCATTCACTACATACAACTTACGAACTAATAAAAATACTAAAAAATATGGAAATGTATCTAAAAAATGAACAATAAGGAAATATTATAGTTCTTTATTCATATTTATGATATAATTAATTTACGATAAGTGGAAAATGCCTAGGGTCATAGGGCTTCTTGTCGGGACCTGTGAAAAAAAGGTAGAATTTGTATACGGTCGTTCGAGTTCAGGGGATTGGTTGTCCTGCTGCAGTTTACAGAGAGATATCAACAGACAAAAACGCAGAGGGCATGCTTGGGGAAAGTGTGTTCAACAAAAAAAACATCACTTTCGGTGAGGTCTCAGGAGGAATACATAATGGCCAGGACTTACAGTCGCAACATCCCGGGAAGCAGGGTACCGATTTTATTTATCGACCTGCAGGGATCAGAAGTACTGCCACAGGCAGCAGAATCAATGGGGAAGCTGGCTGTGCGCACGAATGGGGAAGAGTGGACCACGCTCATGCAGCGCGGTCTGCAGAAGGACACGCTTTATTACACAGCGTGCAGTGATTTGGATGCGTTTGTGCGTCTGCAGGAAGCAAAACGGGTCGGGTCCGCGTGCAGGATTGGTGTGAACCTGCCGGAGCGGCTCAGACACCTGGTGGATGAATTCATCTGCCAGGAGGTGACGATGCTTCTCGCCGCCGAGCGCGAAGAAAGCGACTGGCGCAAGCATTTTATGCGCGCCACGCAGTTTCAGACGTACATCGACCCGGTATTTCAGCCGCAGGTCGTTGAACGGTACCGCCGCATGAACCAGCTGCAGGAAGAACCACCCGAACAGCAGCTCGAACTCGACGTGCATAAAGCACGCGGCACGCTGTCCGAAGCAGAAATCCGGATTTTGGAAAAAATCCTAGAAGGCAAAAGCAATCGCAAAATTGCCGAGGAATGCTTTCTGGCAGTAGCCACCGTGAACAACCACGTCAGCCACCTGACGAAAAAGATGCAGGCCAACGACCGCACGCACACGATCAAGCGTGCGATCGAAGAAAACTGGGTCGAGTTTATTACGTGATCGAAAAGCGAAGCCACCCTGAACAGCCGTTCCAGACGGCTGGCGAAAACCTGGCTGGAAGCGTCGACAGACGGTGAAGCCAGGGTGCAGCCAATGGACTGGACGGCTGGGTGGCGTAGCTGGACATCATGAAAAGCGGAGAGCGTTTGTTTACCATCCGGGACGGCTCGCGGCTTTCGGTCGGCTTGAGACGTTGAATTTGAAGTTCGACTAAGTTCGTTACATCCTGTAACAATGCCGAACTGACTTTCTTCTTGAAAGCCTCCGAAACAGCGAATGGACCCGGGTGGTAACGCTCGGAGCTGGACAGCGCGAATCTACCGCTTGAGTCTATGTTAAATAACCCGAGGGCTCAAGCAGCGGAATTCACGCACCAAAAAATGCCGTGCTCTATATTTCAGCACGGCATGACTTTTAGTATTATTAGCGAACATGCTGACGCAGCCTTGAAATTACTTCTTAGAATTATGGCATCATAGCTAGAGAGCAACGTCGCTGAACTTTTTAGACATTATACTTTTCTAACCAAGCAAACATCAACAGAGCGGGAGTCCCCAATACTCCCTGCTCTGTTTTTTTGCTTTTTAGGCGGTAAACATGCTCTGGCAGTGGCCGGTACGGAACAGCTGCTGCTGGATCATAAAAGTACTCGCTTTTGTCGGAAGCGACGCACCGTCGGTAAACTGAATTAAAGTGCCATCATCTGAAGTAATAAACTGCCCGGGCTGCACATGGTTATAAAAAATCCAGATGTTTTCCGGATCGCGCAGCGATGAAATCGGAAACGCATAAATACCTTCTGATGGATTCACCGGCACCGGGAGCTTCTTGCGGATGTGTAAGTAATGCTTTACCGCTTCGCTCCGTCCTTCAAAAGAAGATCCTCCCCGCAGGCATCCTCTTTTAATAATAGCCGTCGGCGTACACGAAGTCGGAATGCGGGCCCCGTCTTTTTCCCATATAATACTTTTCGCTTCTCCTTCAAAATTTGGCACAATCGCCATCGTGTTTTCATTTATCTCATACTCGTCTAATACCATTGTCTTCTGCACAACCTAACACCTCTGTTCAATTTATTCCACACTGCCCTTCTCCATAAATAAGTATACGAAGGCTATGTGAAAATAACTAGTACTTTTTGCATAATATAACTAAAAGAATATTTTTAAGAGAATGAAAGAAAATACTAAATACATAAACCGAACAGCCGATATAAAGAGTGTAAGCAGGAAATGCCAAAACGCAGCGTACGGGCGTGAAAGCAAATTCTGTGATATAGGCTTACCACAAGGACGTGGAAAGTACTTACACATTCAGGGAGGAATTTTACAATGATTATTAACCACAACTTAGGTGCAATGAATGCTCAGCGTCAAATGAGCACAAACCAGAACAATATGAGCGACTCGATGGAGAAACTGTCTTCCGGGCTTCGTATCAATCGCGCTGGCGATGATGCAGCGGGTCTCGCGATCAGTGAAAAAATGCGTGGGCAAATTCGCGGTTTGGAGCAGGCTGAAAGAAACTCTCAAGATGGTATTTCTTTAATTCAAACAGCTGAAGGTGCATTAAACGAAACACATAGTATTTTACAAAGAATGCGTGAGTTAACAGTGCAAGCTTCTAACGGCACTAACGTAGATGAGGATACCACTGCTATCAAAGAAGAATTAGACCAACTAAAAGGTGAAATTACAAGAATTGGTGATGCAACAGAGTTTAATGGCCAAAAACTTTTGAATGGTAATTTAGGTAATCAAACTTCATTAGATGCTGGGCTAACAGTAGCTAATGGTATAACAAATGTAGAAACTACGGGAGTTAAAGCTGATACTTATACTTTAACAGTAGCCGATAATAGTGGCAATACAGATATTACTATCACTAATTCGGACGGAGTTAGTCAAACGCTGAGCGATGTTCCGGATCCAGGAGCAGGCGAAACATCCGACTTAAACTTTGATGCTTTTGGCATTAAGTTAGAAGTTAATAGTGGACTTAATGCAAATGTTGGTAGTACCAGTGGAGAAGAAATAACAGTAGCCAAACAAGGCATTGATCTCCAAATAGGTTCTAACAATTCTGCTGAACAAAAGCTTAATCTTCAAATTGAAGATATGACGGCTTCTGCTTTAGGAGAGGGTGGCTCTACTACGAATGCAAGTTGGACAGTTAATGATATTCAAGTAGATACCACAGAAAATGCTAGAGAATCTATAGATGTAATTGAGAAAGCAATAAGTCAAGTATCTAAGCAACGTTCTGAACTAGGGGCTAACCAAAATCGTTTAGAGCATACGATTAATAACCTCGGTACTTCTGCAGAGAACTTAACCGCTGCTGAATCCCGTATTCGTGACGTTGATATGGCGAAAGAAATGATGAACATGACTAAAAACAATATTCTTTCTCAGGCTTCGCAGTCCATGCTTGCGCAGGCAAATCAACAGCCACAATCGGTTCTTCAGTTACTACAATAAAACTTATTTTTACCAGAGAGGGGTTCTAGTGTTAATGCTAGAATCCCTTTCTTTACATAGAAAGTGTCTATTGAACTTAAATAATTAACCTATCTTACAACACAGATCTCCTATAAAAATTATTTAGAGGACATGAAATGGGACCGTCAATAATTTTGTGTAAACGGCTGTCCTTTTCCAATCGTGAAGTTAATCCTGCCGCTGAAACATATCTTCCAATTGATGTTGAGCCTGGGCGAATTCCAGATGACAGCGGGTCGAAAATGTTTGATTGTAGGCGTCAAAGCGGCTGACCAAAAATCGTTCGATGGACGCTTCATTCGGAAATTGTTCTTTGCGTTTGACGTTCGTTTTCAGTTGCTTGTTGAATGATTCGATCAGATTCGTCGAGTACAGGCTCCGCCAGATGGCGGAGGGGGAATCATAAAACGTGAGTAAGGGGGGGATGCTCGTCGAGCACCCGGCGAATCGATGGATACCGCGAAGACCACGAAGCGATAAACGCTTGAAGAGCCTCGGCAGCTTCCTCCCGGATGTTGGCCCGGTAGACGGTTTTAAAATCGGCACAGACCGCCGGACGATCCTGCACGCGGACTTTACGGGCAAGGGTGAGGGAGACATGCACACAGCACGTCTGATGCCGGGCCTTCGGATAGACGGCGTGTTCCAGGTGAGATCGAAAGATCTCATTCACGTCCTGATATTGGACTAGAGCGTGAGCCAAATCTGTAGTAAAATCATTCATAGGGAAGTCCTCTTTTCTGTGGATGTGGTCGGTAACTTCATTCTACTAAAAAAGGACTTCCTTTTTTGGTGATCGCTCGTTTACACAAAATATTTTAAGCTCTCCATGAAATAAAAATTGGTATTATCGAAATGATGATAAAATGATAATAGTTTAATATAATCCATTTATAAAAACAATTGAGCGGACAAAGGTGGAACAGGATTTTTATTCTTACGTAGTATCTTAAATCGAAACCCTGTATTCCTATAGATTTCTGCCGATATTATAAACAACTGAGGCGCTTTTTACACCACAAGAACATACATCCAGAGGTTCCGGTACCCCGGGACCTTTTTTATACTTTTATGGAAAGGAGGTGATGGTATCGATGTCGGCAGTGTTTCAATTATAAGCAGTCAACTGCAGGCGCAGCAGCAGGCGAACATATCGCTCATGCGCCAGTCGATGGAAACGGCGTCGAAGCAGAGCGCCGAACTGCTCGATGACATGGCTGGCGGCAACCAGGCCGGGACGATGCAGAGCGTCGTTTCGGGCAAAGGCCAGTCGATCGACGTAAAGGGATAGGGATCATCCCAGGAGGAGGTAGGTGGGAGATGGATGTTTCTATTCGATCAGCCGGAGGTGAAGGTGCTTCGTCGAAGCGGGAGACGGGCGTTATGGATGCTTCAAAAGTAACGCCGAATGAATTGGTGGCAGCAGAAACCAATTCTGCGCTTCACGTGACAAAGAAGGAAGTGGAAAAATCAGTCGAAACGTTGAGTGCGATGCTCGACCCGCATTTAACACGGTTGAAGTTCAACGTGCACGAAGACACCGACCGGGTGTATGTGCAGGTAATCGACCGCGAGACAGAAGAGGTTGTGCGGGAAATTCCGCCCGAATCGCTTCTTGATTTTAACGCTTCGATCCTTCGCCAGGCCGGGCTGCTGGTAAACGAAAAAGGATGAATGAAAAGCGTCTTCCTTCGGGGAGGCGTTTTTTAATTTTATGAGAAAAGTTTTGATTCTTTAGTCATAATTAAGGTTTATGGAAAGGAGCGAAAAGGTAAGGGTTATTAGTTTGAATCTATTACATGGAGGGTGAGGTTAAATGGGAAAAACGGCAGTTGTAACGGGATCGGGGCAGGGGATTGGAAAGGGCATTGCGACGCGTCTTGCGAAAGATGGATTCAACCTTGTGATCAGCGATATTGATAAAGAGAAAATGGAGGAAACGGTGCAGGCCATCAAAGATAGTGGCAGTGAAGCCTTGGCTGTGGAAGCCAATGTAACTAACAGGCAGGACATTAACGATCTTGTGAAAAAAGCCGCCGATCACTTCGGAAGCGTCGATGTGTTCGTAAATAATGCTGGTATTGATCATGTTGCTCCGCTATTAAAAGTAGAAGAAGAAGACATCGAGAAAATTTTCGCGGTGAATGTGAACGGCGTTATTTTCGGCATACAGGCAGCGGCCGAGCAGATGAAAAAGCAGGGCGGCGGCAAAATTATTAACGCGTGCAGTATTGCCGGCCATAAAGGCTTTCCAATGCTTGGTATTTACTCGGCCACCAAGTTTGCGGTTAAAGGTTTAACGCAGGCCTCCGCGCAGGAACTGGCGCCGGACAACATTACCGTTAACGCTTACTGCCCAGGTGTGGTCGGAACGAGCATGTGGGAACGCATCGATGCCCGGATGGTCAAAGAAATGGGGCTCGAAAAACCAGGCGATGCATTTGAGAAATTTACCGCCGGAATAGCTCTGGGACGCCCGCAGACGCCGGAGGACGTAGCGAATTTCGTTTCCTATCTCGCGTCGCCGGACTCAGATTACATGACCGGCCAGGCAGTGCTGATCGACGGCGGGATTGTGTACAACTAATAATATGTATAAATCAACTGCGTCTATCCTCCAGGATAGGCGCTTTTCATTCCTCTTCCCGAAACTTCTGAAACTTCCGTACGGTATTAACACAAAGAAGCAGAGCAATTACTGTTGCCACACTTACCTTGCTTGCCATACTTGGAGGCTTACCGGCAGAAAGACCGTCAATACCAATCAGCATCGCAAACATCACAGCAAAGTTGCCAAGAATACTCGAGATCAAATTCCAGTGCTCATCCACAAACATGCGGGAATACATACAATTCTCCTTCCTTACTTTTCCATTTACCGTGTAGTTTTATACTAACATACTGGGAAAATGTGCTACGATGATTGCAGTACCGAAAGGGGGAAGGCTGCATGAACACAAACGGAGTCCAGTCCGTCGACCGAGCGCTCCAGATCATCGACCTATTGGCCGAAGCGCCGGAGGGGCTGGGCGTGACAGAGCTTGCGAACCGCCTCGATGTGGCTAAAAGCACGGTGCACCGGCTGCTGGCGTCACTCCTGCAGAAGGGCTACGTGAAGCAGGGACGCGGGCGCGACGTGTATACGCTTGGGTTCGCCTTCATGGAAATGGGCGAACGGGTGGCGGAATCCATTGACGTGCGAAAAGCTGCTTCGGCGGTCCTTCACGATCTTGCCCAGGCGACGGCGAGCACCGTACACCTCGTGCAGCTTGAAGGCGCTCAGGTCGTCTATATTGATAAAGTGGAAACATACGCGCGACTGCGCCTGTTTTCCCGTGTCGGGCGCAAAGCGCCGCTCTACTGCACCGGCGTCGGCAAAGCGCTGCTTGCGTTTCAGCCTCCGCACGTGCAGGAAAAGCTGGTGGACGAGCAGGACATGGTCCGTCATACGCCGCACACCATTACGTCTAAAGAAGCGATGACGGTCGAGCTGAAACAAATCGCGGAAGAGGGTATATCCTATGACCGGGAGGAGCACGAGCTTGGCGTCACCTGTGTGGCGGCTCCAATTTTTGATTTTCATCGCCGGGCAGTAGCGGCGGTGAGTGTAACGATGCCGCACATGAATGCAGAAACAATCGATTGGGAAACGACCGTACAGCAGGTGCAGCGGGCGGCGGCAGCCATATCACGGGAGCTCGGCCATTAAAAAGAACGCTTTCAATCTACTGCGCGCTCTGCTACACTGAAAGCAGTAATTTCCGTAAGAAAATTTCTTTTTAATCATAATACGGAACATTGTTCCTTAATAAGGAACAAAAGGAGGCCGAACGGCTATGAGTATTATTCAGACGATTGAACAGGAGAAAATAGTGCCGATCATCCGCAGCAGTGATAAAACGCAGCTGCAGCAGGTAATTGAATCGTTATATGCGGGCGGGGCCCGCGTACTCGAGGTGACGATGAATACGCCGGGAGCGCTTGCGGCGATTGAATGGGCAAAAGCGACCCACAGCGATCTGCATATAGGCGCCGGCACGGTTCTCGATGCGGAATCCGCGCGCACGGCGATTTTATCCGGGGCGGAATTTCTGCTTGCGCCGACGCTGGACGCCAAAACGATTGAAACGGGCAGCCGCTACGGCGTTCCGGTCATTCCGGGAGTGCTCACGCCGACCGAAATTCTGCAGGCAACTGAAGCCGGTGCGGAAATGGTGAAGATTTTCCCAATACGCGCGTTCGGTGCGTCCTATTTGAAGGATGTGCACGGGCCGCTTCCGCACGTACGTGCGATGGCAGTCGGCGGTGTGTCGCTTGATAACATGCAGGAGTACCTGCAGCACGGCTGGCACGCAGTTGGTCTTGGCAGCCAGGTGGTGGATCCGAAGGCTATTGAACGCGGAGAGATGAAGCAGCTGACCCGTAACATGGAACAGGCACGGGCGCTACTCCGCGAAGGAGGCGGAAGCCGATGAACGTCATTGTCATTGACGGCGGCACGACCAACACCCGCCTCCGGGTCGTGGATACCGAAACGCTTGAGGTTAAAAAGCGCATATCGCTCGATCAGGGCGTGCGCAACCAGGCGATGGAGCAGGACTTTTCGCTGCTCGAGCGGCTGATTGATAACGAGCTCGACACGCTGACCGCCCAGTTTACGTTCCGGGATGTGATTGGCTACGGCATGCTGACGGCAAACATCGGCATGCGCGAAGTGCCCCATGCCCCGTCGCCGCTTACGATGGAGGAACTCGCCGAGCGTACGGTGCACGAGCGCTACTATGCGCGGCGCTGGCACTGGATCACCGGTATGAAAAACGGCGAAGAGCCGGTGGATGTGATGCGGGGCGAAGAGGTTGAAGCATTCGGCATGCTGCGCCATACGCCGGCCGAAGGCAGCGGCCTGATCATTCTGCCGGGCTCTCATACCAAATACATCTGCGTCGAAGACGGCTCACGTCTGCTCAGCTGCACGTCCACCCTGGCCGGAGAAACGCTCTCGGCACTGCGGGCCTCCACGATTTTATCCGATTCGGTCGGACCGAAGCTTGTGGAAGCGCTCGAGCCGGAGGTGCTGATGGAGGGCTGGGATCTCGCGGAAACGGAAGGGTTTACGCGGGCGGCGTACTACGTGCGTCTGCGCCATTTGTTTGCTGATTACACCGAAAACGCCCGGGCAAACCTGTTGCTCGGCGCGGTATTGTACGAGGATATGAAAGCATTCGAACGCGCCGCTGCCGGTGCCGGTTGGATATATCTCGGCGGTCACGGAGCGATGCAGGAGGCGTACCGGCACGTGCTCGAACAGAAGCAGAAACGTCCGGTCCACGTCTTTACGAAGCACGATCTTGAAAAAGCGTCGCTGCAGGGAGCTCTGCAGCTGGCAAATATCGAACAGACGAAAGGGGAATCCCGATGAAAATCCGATCCTACGAACTATTTCAGGTGCCGCCACGGTGGCTGTTTCTAAAAATTACGACTGATGATGGCCTTGAAGGCTGGGGCGAGCCGATTGTGGAAGGAAGGGCAGCTTCGGTCAAAGCGGCCGTTGATGAACTGATGGAATACATGATCGGGGAGGACCCGATGCGGATCGAAGACCACTGGAACAAGCTGTACCGCTCCGGCTTCTACCGCGGGGGACCGATTCATATGAGCGCGCTTGCCGGCATCGACCAGGCACTCTGGGACATTAAAGGCAAATTTTATAACGCCCCGATTTATGACATGATGGGCGGCGCCTGCCGCGACAACATCAACATCTACTCCTGGATCGGCGGGGATCGTCCGAGCGACGTCGGGGCAGCAGCGAAGGAAACAGTGGATTCCGGCTTCCGGGCGATTAAAATGAACGGCACGGAGGAAATGCAGTACATTGATACATTCGATAAGGTTGAAGAAGCGGTTGCCCGGGTGGCGGCTGTGCGGGAAGCGGTCGGCACGGGCGTCGGCATCGGCATAGACTTCCACGGGCGCGTGCACCGGCCGATGGCGAAGGTGATCGCCAAGGAGCTTGAGCCGTACCATCCGATGTTTATCGAAGAGCCGGTACTGACCGAAAACATGGAGGCCCTGCAGGAGCTGCGCCAGCATACGCACATTCCGATTGCGACCGGCGAACGCATGTATTCGCGCTGGGATTTCAAAAATATCCTGGCGAACGGATGGGTCGATATTATCCAGCCCGATCTGTCGCATGCCGGCGGAATCACCGAAGGCAAAAAAATCGCTACTATGGCAGAAGCCTACGACGTGGCGCTTGCGCCGCACTGTCCGCTCGGCCCGATTGCGCTTGCGGCCTGCCTGCAGGTGGACGCGACGAGCCACAATGCGTTCATTCAGGAGCAGAGCCTCGGCATTCACTACAACCAGAGCAACGACCTGCTTGATTACATTGAAGACAAGAGCGTGTTTGCCTATGAGGACGGCGCGGTGAAAATGCCGCAGGGACCGGGTCTTGGCATCACGATCAACGAAGACTACGTGCGCGAGCGCGCGAAGGAAAGCCACAACTGGAAAAATCCGGTGTGGAGGCATAAAGACGGCACGATTGCCGAGTGGTAAACAAAGGATCCAGCACGCTCTCACGGGAGAGTATGCTGGATCTTTTTATTCCTCGCGCAGAAAGTCGGTGATACATGCGAGCAGGTGCGCCGGTACGTCCTCCTGCACGAGATGACCGGCGCCCGGAATGAGTTCCAGGCGGGAGCCCGGTATGGCAGCATGCAGCGTATGGGCGCGGTCCACCGGAATCCAGGCATCGTTTTCGCCCCACACAATCAAAGCAGGAGCAGAAACATCACCGTATAGGAATTCAATCTCGTCAGTGTATTTTTGGTCAGCCTGCGCCATCTGCCGGTAAAAGGCGTGCTGGCCGTCAGCACCGAGCCACGGTGCTTTAATGCCCGCGAGCGTTTCCGCCGGCATCGGTTTATAGGCAGCGCCCTGCACATAGGCTTCAGTCATCGCTTCGTGAATGAAGGCCGGAATGCCCTGAAAGGCTTCCATATGACTCGCCACGTGGGTAAAAAACGAAGAGCCCCATGGTGCCACGGCGACGGGGTCGATCAGAATTATTTTTTGAAACGGGCGTTCGTTTAACAGATGAGTACGGAGCACGGTCGTGCCGCCAAAGTCATGGCCGATAATAATAGGGTCATCAAGGCCCCAGGTGTTCAGCAGCTCGTCCAGGATCTGGTTCTGCACGCCGAGCGAAACGTCCTGCCCGTCAAGCTTTTCCGACTGTCCGTATCCAAGCAGGTCATAGTAGTAGACGGTGTATGAGCGCTCGAGGGCAGGGATCAGGTGGCGCCAGTTGAACGACGACCACGGCGTGCCGTGGACGAGCACGAGCGGCGGGCCGCTCCCCTGCACGTCGTAACGGATATTTCCATACGCGGTGTGGATTTCTTTTGTTAAGCTCCAGTGCTGCATGAAAACTCACCCCTTTGAAGTTTTTAATGCTTTTTGGATGCCAAGGAGACATATACCAGTGCCGGCACCGAGCCATACCATGGCAGCGAGAAACACGAAGCTGAGAGCCGTGATGGGGTTTGAAGCTTCCCACCAGCCGTAGGCAGCTGCAACGGCAGCAGCCAGCAGAAGAAGCACACAAAAAATAGTCACGACAAGTTTTGGGCGCCGTCGGTTACGGGCGAGCAGCCGGCTGAATACAACTAGAAGCGCAGCGGTTAAAAAGACTGCGCCCATTACGCCGTAATGCTGAAACCATTCCATGATCATTCCTCCATAGCGTTTAGTTGTCGAGTGCCTTGTTCACCGCTTCGAGGGCGTGGACGCGGGTCGTATCGATCACTGGCAGATCCGTATCCTCCGAAGTGATCAGCATGCCGAGCTCCGTGCAGCCTAAAACGATACCCTCTGCCCCGTTTTCCCGCAGATGTGCCATCGCCTCGAGCATATAGCTTTTGGATGCTGGGCGGATGATACCGTGGCAGAGCTCGTCAAAAATAATGCGGTTGATTTCTGTGCGTGCATCGATACCGGGGACCGTGACCCCGAGCCCTGCTGCCTGAAGGCCGCCCGTGTAAAACGTTTCCTCCATCGTATATCTGGTGCCGAGCAGCCCAATGCGGGTGAGGTTCTGCCGCCGGATATCACGAGCGGCTGCTTCAGCAATGTGCAGTACCGGCACATGTATGTACGATTCGATTATTTCGATGACTTTGTGCATCGTATTGGTACAGAGAACGATAAAGTCGGCGCCGCCCCGTTCAAGAGCTTCGGCAGCTTTCCCAAGTTGTTCTCCGGCAGCTTTCCAGTTCCCCACGCTCTGCATTTGTTCAATCTCTTCAAAGTCGACGCTGTATAGGAGACACCGGGCCGAATGCAGGCGGCCGAGCCGGCGGTTTACCTCCTCATTAACCAGCTGATAGTACAGGGCGGAGGACTCCCAGCTCATGCCTCCGAGCAGCCCGATAGTTTGCATAGCCTTCACTCCTTTTCCAACGGTGTTTTTTCTGCCGTTACGTGCTTAATATTATCATTTTTTTACGCTTAATTTGCGCGCTATACAAACTATGTTATGATTAAGGTATCAGTAAATAGCTTTAGTATAAAAATGGAAACTGGATTTTAGCTCAAGGCGGTCAGCATTATGGACAAAAGCGCCATTCAATGCGCTGCATGCAGATGAAGCGATATTTTGGCTTATACGAATGATCATATACGATAAACGAGAGCCTGAAAAGCCTGTGTCTGTATTTCTGCGACCCGAGCTTTGAATAATTAGAAATACTTCTTAAGACAGAATGGGCGGGAATCTTCAGACATTAGCGCTGACAGATAAGCTGCAGAGATCAATACCTCTCTGTGGTTTTTTATATTCATATGTATTAAAGACCGACCAGTCCGATTGCCAGCATACAATATAATACATCGGCAGTAGTTGAAAAGAAGAACGCTTTTCTTCGCAGCCAGTACTAAGAAGGCTTCTTAGTGCTGGCTTTTTATCTGCCGGACCAAATTTTATAGAAAAGAGGCTGAAACAATGACTGCTCCTTCGTTTATATACTGCTACAGCTCAAAAGAACGCGAAGTAATTGCCGGCCGGCGTGAGGACATGAACATAGACGGATGGAAGCAGAAAGGATACACGATCGTAGAATGCAGTAATGAAGAGGAATTGTACGAAGGTGTAAAAGAGTTTCAGGCAAATGAATGGATTGTTACTATTATGTCGAACCTCTCGCTGTTTGAAAGATTTCTGCGAGAATCGTCCGCTGTAACAGAAAGCAGAGATGAAAACAGGTAAACAAACGTACAGTGCCTTCAGCGAGACAAATGAAGTGGCAGGGTCCGGGGGAAACCGGGCAGCCTCTCATTTAAGCATGAGGATAGACAAACAGTGGTACTGGTGCTATGTTCGGTTTAATTAAAGATAAAAAAACTCTTTAATATCTTTATTAAATAATACGAAAAGAGGCATAATAATGACGCATTTTCACCACCATTCATCATCTGGAAAAAAAGACTATTTGGACGGAAAGGAGCGGCAGGAGGCACTGCCTCCCGAAAAAGTACTTGAGAACCTAGCTCCTGAATCCTCCGCCCGCATACTGGATTTAGGAGCCGGCACAGGGTATTTAACGCTCCCTGCGGCGGAAAAAACAAAGGGAGATGTCTATGCATTCGATCGTGACCCGGAGATGCTCGACATTATTAAACAAAGAGCAACTGAGAGCTCTCTTGCTAACATACGGACCACGGAGGGAGAGATGCAGAGGCTGCCTTTTCCCGACGCTTCTTTTGAGGTAGTTCTGGCCTCCCTGGTGCTGCATGAAGCTTCGTCTCTTGCGCTGGTGTTCGAGGAAGTGCAGCGAGTACTTGTGCCGGGCGGACGCCTGGCGATTGTGGAACTGGAAGATTACCCATCCAACGCGCATCAGGCGCCCCGCATTTCCCCGGAACAGATGGAAGAGGCAGTTGAACGGACGGGCATGCATGTGACCGGATGCTCCTTTCCTGCTGCGGGATTTTATACAATAACGGCTGTTGAAAATCAGTCTAATTTTTAGCATATATAGTTTCTTAGTTAAAGATTGAGAAAATCGGCTTACTGCTGTTTTTCTCTTTTTTGTGAAAATTAACTTTTAAAAATTCAAAAAACATATTGAAAGCGCTTTTAAAAAATGTATAATAAGAACAAAGATAATGATCAATAATTAAAGATAGTAACCTTTTAAGGAGGCGCTAAATGATTGAACAATTAAAAGAAAAGAATCCCGGATTAGAGTTGATGCAATTACAGGACAGAGCATTTAATAAGTATGGTAAAGAGCTCAAAGACTTTCCGCTAGACGACTTGCCTGCTGGTTTTCTAGAAGATGAAATACCGGAAAACAGCACAACTTATCTTCCTTCTATTAGCGATTGGGAGAACACTAAATTTAAACAGGAAGTTGAAAATAAGTTTTTTGGGCAGCTGCCAATACAACTAGGCTTATGTAAAGGTCATAATCAATATCTGAATGGTTTTGAATTCCATAAAACCTCTGAAATTATTGTTACTGCTACTCCGTTAGTATTATTAATCCAAACCTTGCATGAAGTAGATCTTTATCAACAAGTTTTATCCGAAAATTCTGTAGGGTTGTTCATCCCTGCATTTAAGGCTGTTGAAATTTATTCTACTACTCTTCATTTAGCTCCGTGTAAAGTAACCGAAGGTGGTTTTAATAGTATGATTATTTTGCCTAAAGGTACAAATGAGGAGCTAAGAGATGAAAGCAAGGCTGATGAACTTCTCTTTAAAAAGAACAAGTGGGCTATCGCCCATCGTGAAAATCAAAAATTCGTAGACCAAAACGTACCGGTAAGGCTAGTGGGAGAAAATCTGAAATTAAATTATAAATAGAAGGAGAAGGAGGAAAACAAATGTTCTTAACAATTACCAGTTGTATTTTTTTCATGGCTTTAGTTGCCTGGATTTCTTATAAAAAAACCAGAAATCAAGTATCCGACTCAGATGGATATTTCCTGGCAGGCCGTGGGCTTACAGGTGGTTTCATAGCCGGTTCCCTGCTATTGACAAACCTTTCCGCAGAACAATTAATCGGATTGAATGGCCAGGCTTACAGTGCTAATCTTTCCAATATGGCATGGGAAGTAACGGCAGCCTTTGCGGTGATCATTCTGGCGCTATTTTTATTACCTAAATACTTAGGCGGAGCATTTACAACTTTACCGCAGTTTTTGCGCTCAAGGTTTGACAGCGGCGTTCAAACATACGTAGTTATGCTGTTTATGCTTGGTTACGCTTTTGTTACAATACCAAGTGTTTTGTACTCCGGTGGTCTGGCGGTTCTTCAATTGTTTGAGATTCCGGAATTACTTGGGATTTCATTAGAACAAGGTCTTTGGCTGGTAGTGTGGACCATTGGGATTATTGGTGCCTGCTACGCTATCTTTGGCGGTTTGCGCGCAGTAGCAATCTCCGATACGCTGAACGGGATCGGGCTTATAATCGTAGGATTGCTGATACCGATTTTAGGGTTTATTGCTCTTGGTAATGGCAGTATGCTTGAAGGCATGCGTACCGTTACTTTAGAAAATCCAGAGAAGCTAAATGCAATAGGCTCGTCGGATGATGCTGTACCAGTCGGAACCATTTTCACGGGTATGATTTTTATGAACCTATTTTACTGGGGAACGAATCAATATGTAATTCAGCGTACACTAGGGGCAAAGAGCCTTGCGGAAGGCCAAAAAGGTGCTCTGTTCACGGGATTTTATAAGTTGCTTGTTCCGTTAATGATGATGATTCCTGGTATCATTGCATTCCATCTGTACGGAGATCAATTAAATCCAATTGACTTAGCTTACCCAACATTGATTGCAAATGTCATGCCTACCTTTTTGAATGGGTTTTTTCTGGCTGTCTTGCTGGGAGCAGTATTCTCAAGTTTTAACTCTTTATTAAACAGTGCTTCTACGATGTTCGCTTACGATATATACAAAGCTTGGATGAATAGAAATGCCACGGACAAACAAATGATTCGTATTAGCAAATGGTTCGGTACTTTCTTGGCTATGGTTACTTTTTTCATCGCGCCTTTATTACTTCGGGCGCCCGATGGTTTATGGAATTTGATTAGAGAATTTACCGGGTTTTTTAACATTCCTATTATCGCCATTGTGCTGGTTGGAATTTTAACAAAACGTGTGCCCCCGTTAGGTCCAAAAATTGCCATTATTTTTCACGTGGTAACCTATTACTTCTTGTTGTACGGCGTCAATCAATTATTCGGTTACAATATTGACATTAACTTTATTTACATCTCATTTATATTGTTTTTGATTGAAGTAGGCATAATGTTAAGTGCAGGAAAACTCAAACCTCTGCCGCGGGATTTTGAATTTCATGCTGATCCTAAAGTTAACATGACCCCGTGGAAATACGCTCTGCCTGTAACCACAGTATTGCTTAGCGCAGTTGCCTTCACTTATTTAGTGTTTTCTCCCTGGGGCGTTGCTTATACAGAAGGGATCGTGTCATCTATGTTTTTACCAATGTTTTTAATACTTCTTGTTGTAACCGTTATCATCTACATTGTTTCATTGAAATCATGGAACAAAAAATATGAAGAAGCAATTCAAATTCAGCATGATAAAGCAGTGGAAAAAACGAATGATAAACCTCTGACAAAATTATAAAAGGAGCATTATGATGGCTAACAACAATTATTTTCAACAGAATTTTTACTCTGAGTATTTAAAGCCTGAAGATAAGTATGTGTTTTCTAAAGCAGAGCCTGAATTCAAATTTAATGTTATAGGTGCTGGTATGATAGGCATGGAGCATATTAGAGTGACAATGCTTGAAGGAAGGGCTGCTATTAATGGCGTTTATGACCTGGATCAATCGAGTGCCGAATGGACGAAGGAAGCTTTTGAAAAAGAATTTGATTATACATTGCACCTATACAATAGTCTGGAAGAAGCTTGTTTTGATCCGAAGGTAGATGGGCTAATTATATGCACGCCAAACTATACTCATTTGGAAGTTATGAAGACGGCTGTCCAATCGGGAAAACATATTCTTTTAGAGAAACCGATGGCTACCATTATACCAGACGTTTTAGCAATTCAAGAATTAGTTAAAGACTATAAGAGTGTTTTTCAAATCGGACTTCAATATCGGCATAAGCCTATCTATGATGAAGCTTTATATGAAATATTGCAAAAAAAGTCTTTAGGGGAAGTGAAAAATATCAGCTTGATGGAACATAGAGTTCCGTTTTTGGACAAAGTCGATCAATGGAATAAATTTTCTAAGTTCTCAGGTGGTACCTTAGTGGAAAAATGCTGTCATTATTTTGACTTAATGAATGTGGTGGCAGATTCTAAACCCGTATCCGTCTATGCAAGTGGAAGTTTAGCAGTCAATTATCAAGATTTTGAATACGAGGGAGAGTCTTCTGATATTATCGATCAGGCCTTTGTTACAGTCGAGTATGAAAACGGGATCAAAGGAAACTTTAATTTGTGTATGTTTGCTCCAATGTTTTATGAAGAAATGACTGTTTGTGGTAATAAAGGAAGAATTAAGACATACGAAAACGATGATTTTTTACCATCCAACAGAGCCAATACTCACTTTGAAATTTTAACAGGAGAAAATGGAACCTCCAAAGTTTCGACTCCTATGTACCCGGCAATTATTCAAAATAGCGGGCATCATGGGGGAACGTACTACGAGCATAAGTATTTCGTAGACAACATTAAAGGTGATCACAAACACACCGCTACAGTAGCAGAGGGTTTTTGGTCCATTGTAGTAGGGGTAGCTGCAGAAGAATCCATAAAACACAACGCGGTGATCAATATTGATGAACTGTTAAGTCAATCTAAACAGACGGCTGAACGAAAATAAGTTGAATAACTAAAGGTTATTATGTTTAAATAAACATAATAACCTTTACAAGACGGAGGTATGACATGAATGGCATGAAGGTATTATATATTCCAGCAGTTAAAAAGACCTTTGATGTGGAAACGGCAAGAAAACAGCGTTCGCAGACTAGCGAAGTACTCAAAAGTGTAAGTGCTTATTTGTATGAACCAGAAGATGTTTTAGGCTCTGTTGACGAAGTGAGTGAATTTATTAACTCATTAGAGGCTGAAAGTATAGATTATGTTATTTATCAGAGCCTCACTTTTACTGACGGTGAGTACATTCGGGAAGTTATTAATCGGTTTCCCGTTCCGGTCATGGTTTGGTCCATCAGGGAGCCTGAAATAGGCGGAAGACTCAGGCTGAATTCCTTAACAGGAGGAAACAGCACCTCCCATGTTTTGCGTGCAGCTAATCATCCGTACGACTTTGTGTTTGGTAATAGTGATGAAAGCCAGGTTCTTAACAAATTACGAGTAAGTTTGAATGTACAGTCAATGATTAAAAATCTTCAAAGCACGAAAATTGGAGTCGTAGGAGAGCATCCCCCAGGTTTTTTCTTTGCGGATACAGACGAAGAACTCCTACAGAAACGGTTTGGCGTTCAAATACACAGCATGCAATTAGAAAAAGCTTTTGAACAGGCGAAACAAACTACTGCCTCCATGCAGCAGCAGGAGTTGGACAGGGCAGAAACACAAGTAATTGGTCTCCAGCGTTCGGAAGAAACCACCCGAAAGTTCTCCGAGTTTTGCGCACATATGCGTCAGGAAATCCGGGAGGAAAATCTATCGGCATTGGCGATTCGATGTCTTCCTGAGTTTTTTACAGAGTTTGGAGCAGCAGCATGTTCGACGCTTTCCCAATTAACCGAGGACGGCATCTCTTCAGCCTGTGAGACGGATATTCACGGAGCCTTATCAA
The DNA here is from genome assembly GCF_056034365.1 of Marinococcus sp. LNHM5E3-2.1. NCBI lineage: Bacteria > Bacillati > Bacillota > Bacilli > Caryophanales > Bacillaceae > Marinococcus > Marinococcus sp. LNHM5E3-2.1. The sequence goes on along the minus strand of NZ_JBQLIB010000011.1, from coordinate 6,665 downwards.
TGCATATACTAAATCATCTATCTTTGGGAGCTTCGCCATACCTTGGAGACATGGTTCACGTAAATGAAGCCAGCAACTCCGTAGTTTTTTGGCATTGCGGCGCTGGAGCCTACTCACTGGCAAATGAAAAACAAGGAGCTCAGGCAGGAATCCATCCGAATAGAAAAACTGGCATGACAATGGAGTTTGGTTTGAAGGCAGGGGAAGTCACAATATTTCGGGTGAGTTATTTGCCCATGGAGGGTTTCCGGCTTTTAATTATGAAGGGGCAGGCATTAGACACACCGCAGCGGTTTAATGGTACAAGTGTAGAAGTTGCGTTAAGTACGCCAGTAACTGAAACAGTACAGCAGTTGATGGAGGCCGGTTATGAACCTCATTACGGTTTAGTTTATGCGAATGTAACCGAAGATTTGGTAGAGCTAGGTCGTAAACTAAATATCCCAACAACTGTTTATATAGAATAGTAAGGTGAGGAGGTGCATATGAAAAAACGTATTGTAATCGGTCAGGCAGGAGGGCCTACAGCTGTTATAAACGCTTCTTTAGCCAGTTTGGCAGAGGCTTTAACCCCAAATCATGATATAACCTTTGTGTTCAATGGCTATGAAGGATTAGCTGAAGGCAATTTTTTAGAGGGAAATGTGGATGTACTTGGGCTTATACAGATGTATAAAGATGTTCCAGGAGCCTGTCTTGGCTCGGGACGTTTTGAGAACAGTATGGAAGCAATAGAAAAGATGTGCCGGCAATTGAATTATATTAGGGCTGATGCTCTCATAATGATCGGCGGAAATGGCACTGTACATGCTCTGCATCTTATAGAAAAAGAACTAGCTAACATGGGAGTTTCCCTTCAAGTATTAGGTATCCCTAAAACTGTAGACAATGATCTGGGAGGCACGGACCATTCGCCTGGCTTTGGAAGTGCTGCCAGATACGTGGCGCGAACTGTCGCAGATTCCAGCAGAGATTTAATAGCGATGAGAAATTTTGAGCAGGTCAGGATTTTGGAAACTATGGGAAGAAATTCAGGATGGCTTGCTGGAGCATCAGGTTTTTTAAAAGAGTATGAAGAAGAAGGGCCCCACTTTGTTGGACTTCCCGAAACACCCAATGCGAATGAACAATTATTTGAATTTGTAGAAGCCTCACTGAAGTCCCACGGTCAGGCGTTACTCGTAGTGAGTGAGGGCATGCTGTGGAAAGACAGCCTGAATGCCGAACAAAAAAATGGCAGAGCCGTACTGGGAGGGGTTTCTGCTCAAATTAAATCCAGCTTAGAGGAATATTTTAAAATTAGTGCAAGAGCTGAGGTGTTGGGCATGAACCAACGCTCTTCTTCCCTGTACGTTTCTGAATCAGATAAGCAAGAAGCAATAGAAATTGGTGTGAAAGCTGCTCATTTAATAAATGAAAATATCAGTGGTCAGATGGTTTGCATAGAACGCATTAGTAATCTTCCTTATCATGTTAAAATAAATACTACTTCATTTAAAAACGTGATAAAGGAAGGGGAAAGAGTATTGCCAGTAAAATTCATTAATGACCGAAAGCTGTATTATGAATGGCTTCGCCCATTAATCGGCGATGCCCTCTCTTATCCCCCTCCTTTAAGAAAGGAAGACAATATTTATGCCTCATCCATCGATAGATCAAAGTAAACCAGAAGCTCTCTATTTACAGGTGAAAAATGTCTTAGTTGATAGAATAGACCGCCATATTTGGCAGGAGAATAACTTAATTCCAACCGAACAAGAATTAATGAAAGAATTCGATGTTAGCCGGACAACGATCCGCCAGGCAATCTCTATTCTTGTCCAGACTGGCCTTTTAGAAAGACGACAGGGTAAAGGCACAATTGTTAAGCCACAAAAATTGGTGGGCAGTTTAGGGAGGCTTAAAGGCTTCGCAGAAGAAGTCATTGAAAAAGGCCAAATTCCAACTTCCCGACTGATACGAGCGGAATTTCGTGATGATTTATACCATGAAAAAAGCATGTTGAAGGTAGGGTTTGAAGAAGAGATACTTTTGCTTGAGCGTATACGCTTTGCAGATAATATTCCTGTAGCTTTAGAGCGTACATGCTGGCCCAAAGATCTTGGTGAATTGTTGATGAATGAGGATTTAAACCAAGCCAAATACTATGAAATTCTGGAAAGGCACAGTATTTATCTAAAAAAAGCTAATGAAAGTATTATAGCTATCAATGCTACGATCGATGAGGCAGACTTGCTCGGTATTCGGGCAGGTGAAGCATTATTAAAAATGACCAGGCTTAGTTTTGGCATACATGACCGACCAATAGAATATACAAAAACTAGATACCGAAGCGATCAGTATCATTACGATATTGATTTAGAACGGTAAGGAGGCCGAAAGAATGGCGTTTATTGATGGGAAGACCATGCTTGAACATGCATTTAAAAACAATTATGGTGTAGGAGCCTTTAGTGCCCATAATGTAGAAACTATCCAGGCCATCATCGAAGCAGGTGAAGAAATGCAGGCCCCGATTATGATTCAGGTTGGCCAAAAAGTTATCCAAACTGTAGGGTTGGAACCAATGAAAGCATTGATTGACTGGTACGGCAAAGAAGCAAGTATACCAATTGCGATTCATTTGGATCACAGTCGGGAGTTAAAACAAACAGCGCGAGCGATTCAGTTGGGTTTTCAGTCCGTAATGTTTGATGGCTCCTCGCTGCCGGTCGAAGAAAACATTGAAAAAACCGCCCACATAGCCTTAATGGCAAAAGAATTAGGCATTGGGTCTGAAGGGGAAATTGGCAAAATAGGTGGAACGGAAGATGATATCACCGTAGATGAAAAAGATGCGCTTATTACTTCCGTCGAAGAAGCCAAAACGTTTGCTGAAGCTACAAATGTAGATTATTTGGCTATATCTATAGGTACTGCTCACGGTATGTATCAACAAACTCCTAATATTCGATTTGAAAGATTAACAGAAATAGCTGAAGAAGTTTCCCGGCCAATTGTTCTTCATGGTGGATCCGATGTTCCGGATGAGCAAGTACAAAGATCCGTTCAGTTAGGAGTTTCAAAAATAAACGTCGATACAGAGCTTAGGCATGCATTTATCAATGGCATGCGGGATTATTGGAAAACTAACAGTAACGACATCGTATTAGCAAACGCTACCCAAGCAGGCAAAGAGAAATTAAAAAAGAAAGTTGCAGAAAAAATCCGTGTATTCGGCAGTCAAAACTATGCGAAAGCATTTTTCGAAAATGAAAAGGTAGTAACATTACGATGAATTGGGAGGTATTTTAATGCAAACTTTTGAACAGCAGAAAGAATTTGGGCTCTTTATTAATAATAAAATCAAGGATACTGAGCAAAAACTAAATATTTTAGACAAATACAGCTTGAAGCCAATAGCACAAGTAGCTTACGCGGGTAAAAAAGATGTTGAAGAAGCTGTCCAAGGCGCGTTAGAAGCTTTTACGAGCCCCCTTAGCCCTTATGAGAGATATAAAATACTCCAAAAAGCGGCTGCGAGGTTAAGAGAGGAGCAAGAAACGTTTGCTGATTTGCTGGTAAAAGAAGTAGGAAAACCAATCAATGAAGCTCGGGGAGAGGTCTCCCGTTCGGCATTAACTTTGGAGATCGCTGCGGAAGAAGGAAAGCGTGTAGCTGGAGAAGGGGTACCCATTGAAGCAGCCCCTGGATCTGAAAACAGACGGGCTTATACTGTTCGGAAGCCGGTAGGCGTAATAGCAGCGATAACCCCATTTAACGTGCCATTGAATTTAGTTTGCCATAAAATCGGACCGGCATTAGCATCGGGAAACTGCGTTGTATTGAAGCCTTCAGATGCTGCTCCACTGGTTGCTTTGAAGTTAGCTGAAATACTTAAAGAATCTGGGTTGCCAAGCGGCAGGCTTCAGGTGTTGACCGGAAATGGAGCGGAAATTGGAAACTGGCTTTTAGAAAATAATAAAATTAATATGTTTACATTCACAGGCAGTGCAAGTGTAGGAAAGTATATTAAACAAAATGCAGGGCTTAGAAAAGTCGCATTAGAGCTTGGGAATAACTCAGCTTCCATTGTTCACCATGATACAGATATTCAAGCCGCTGCTAAAGCTATAGCTCAGAAAAGTTTTAATAATGCAGGGCAAGTTTGTATTTCTGTTCAAAGAGTTTTTGTACACCACTCTATTCATGATGAATTTGTCCAACATTTGAAGGCAGCAACTGATAGTATACAAGTCGGCGACCCGGGAAAAGAAACTACTGATGTTGGCCCGATGATTTCAAAAGAAGCGGCACAACGTGTAGAAGATTGGGTATCAGAAGCAGTACAGGAAGGGGCAGAAGTTCAAGTTGGAGGCCGGCGGAAAGAGGCTGTTTTTTATCCGACTGTGCTCACAAATGTTACTGAGAAAATGCGGGTATCTTACGATGAAGTATTCGGCCCCGTAGTATGCATAGAATCTTATGAAGAGGCAGAAGAATCTATACAAAAAGTGAATAACTCTGAATATGGGCTGCAGGCAGGTATTTTTACGAACGATTTGAGTTTTGCTTTGCAGGCAGCGGAAGATATAGAAGTGGGCGGGATAATTATCAACGATACGCCAGGCTACAGAGTGGACCATATGCCTTATGGCGGAGTGAAAAATAGCGGCACAGGTAAAGAAGGTCCGAAATATGCCATCGAAGAAATGACAGAGGAGAAGCTTATCGTCTGGACTAAATAACAGTCATTTACTAATTAAGAAAGAAGATACAGTATGGACATTTTCAATATTGTCTGGCCAGTGATAGCAGTTTTTATGGTGGGTTTTACTGCTCAACGTTTTTTAAATATAGAACTGGCGCCATTGTCTACGTTCACAATTTATTTGCTGGTGCCATTTCTTGCATTCAGGACATTTTACCAGGAAGGCATTAATAAAGAAATTATTTATTATGCAGTCTTTGTCGGTGCTTTATGTTTATTACTGGTTTTCGTCGGTTCTTTTTTTTCTTATTTTTGTAATAAAGATAAAGAAAAACATTACGGTTTTATTTTATCTTCGGCTTTTATGAATAATGGCAATTTTGGAGTCCCTTTAGTGTTGGCAATATTTGGAGATCAAGCTCTGAATATTGCCGTAATGCTAATGGTGCTGCAGCAGTTATTAATGAGCTCGGTGGGGGTTTATTTTGCTGCGAAAGGATCTCCTATTGAAGTGGCTGAAGGCCGGAGCGTGATTTGGAAAGTATTGAAGCTACCTCTTTTATATGCAGCCCTTGTAGGCTTTATGTTTAACATTAGTTCTGTGACACTGCCAAAGGAAATGACGGGAAGTATTAATTCGATAGCTGACGCGGCGATACCAGTCATAATGCTGCTTTTAGGTATGCAGTTGGCAAATATATCTTTTGTTCATATAAACGTTTCGAGAATGATAAGCGCGGTGTTAGTCAGGTTAATCATTTCTCCTGCTGTGGCATGGCTGCTGGTAGCGGTACTTCCAGTAAGTACTTTGACAAGCAATATTATGATAGTTATGGCTGCTGCGCCTTCAGCAGCGAATACCACTTTGTATGCTGTGCAGTTTCAAACAGATCCTCATCATGTATCGGCAGTTACTTTAATAACAACGCTCAGCAGCATTTTTACTATCCCTTTACTGCTTTTGTTATTGATTTAAGGAGAGCTGTAGTGTATGTTCGACGCTATTCGAATCATTTTGAAACAGACATTGACCTTAACCGGTTTCATTGCAGGAGTTAGTGTTTTCGGTTTATTGATACTAAACACGTTTAGTATGGAAAGCATTATATTTATTAAAGAACATTGGTATAAAGTTATTATAAGTGCTTTGAAGATTATTGGCATGACTTTATGCTATAGCATTTTTCAATATGCTTTAGGAAATAAAAAATGTATAGTACCAGTTTCATTGTCATTTTTACTGTTTTGTTTAAAAAGATCTGTAAAGGCTTCTGTTATAGTGATGCTTTGCATAGTGCCAGGCTTCTTAATAGCAAAGTTTTTCTTGGATTCTGCTGTTCTCAGCGCTTCCATGAGTTTAAATTATATCAGTTTAATTAGCATTGTTGCAGGCATTGGGAGTCTATCATATCTAATCACGATTATTAAGCAGATTCCATTGTATAGAAAATGGAATACTTCAAGTTGGTATGAATAGTTATTTAGCAATCAAGAGTTAAGGAGACATTTTAATCTTATCGAAATTTATAAAATAACAAGCGGCAATCCGAGCTGCTCGGATTGCCGCTTGTTAAAATTGTTAGATTAAATTCATTTACTTTCATTATGATACGAACACTGGAACTGCCGCCGAAGTCCCCGCCAGCCGTTTTTGAAAGGGTGGATCCTGAAGGACTATCAGGCACTCGCGGAGACGATGAACATTGGGCCAGAACATTGAAGAGCTCTCAGGCGACCAGTGACAAGTGAACGCCGTCTGAAGTCATCGCGACAGGCATGATGAAAAATATTTACGATCTGGACTGAGCTGTCATCGAGGATCCTGTATCGCTTTTTCCTTTAGTGGTGCCGAAGGGGCGGTATCATAATCAATGTAAAAAAACATTTATAACAATGTTTCAGATTGTAGACAAAGGCCTCCGAAAATGAATTTCGGAGGCCTTTGTTTGTGCCATTGAGGGAGAAAGAAGCCTCC
>NZ_JBQLIB010000010.1:0-103329 GCF_056034365.1 Marinococcus sp. LNHM5E3-2.1 | reverse complement strand
CATGTATTAGGCACGCCGCCAGCGTTCGTCCTGAGCCAGGATCAAACTCTCCGTAAAAAGTTTGATGCTGTGGCATCCGAAATGCCCTAAAAATGTGTTGCTTTTGATTGGGGCTCTGGCTTGTCTTTCCTTTTCAAAGAACAATCTGTCGTTATTTTCGCGACTTTTATATATTAACACCGGAGCGTTATTAAGTCAATAACTTTTTTCAGCTGCCTGAACAGCCTGCCGCTCTCTTTACGGCGACAAAAAATAATATATCATCGTTTCTTATTTGTACGCAACCCATTTTTATATTTTCTTTTAATTTTTTATATAAATGCCGGCTTTCGAGTCAGAAAGCCGGCAGAAAACTGTCTACTCTTCGTGGGAAGCCTGGCTGCGCATTTGCGGAAACAAGAGCACATCTCTGATAGAAGCAGAGTTCGTTAGCAGCATCACCAGCCGGTCAATGCCTATACCGAGCCCTCCTGTTGGTGGAAGTCCGTATTCCATTGCTTCAAGATAATCGTAGTCCATCATATGAGCTTCTTCATCTCCAGCTTCTCTTTCTTCCACCTGTTTTTCGAACCGCTCCCGCTGATCTACAGGATCGTTTAACTCACTAAAGGCGTTTGCATGTTCACGTCCTACAATAAATAATTCAAAGCGGTCTGTAAATCTGGAATCTTTTTCATTTTTCTTTGCAAGCGGAGAAATAGCGAGCGGATGACCGTAAACAAAAGTAGGCTGAATTAGTTTTTCTTCCACAAAGTGCTCGAAGAATTCGTTAACCACATGACCAAAGGACATCGTTTCCCGAATAGGCACATTATGTTCTTTAGCCAGCGCTCTGGCTTCTTCGTCACTCATTTCCTGCCAGAAATCCACGCCGGTTTCTTCTTTGACAGCGTCTACAATGTGCATTCTTTTCCACTGATTACCGAGTTCAATCTGTTCGTCTCCGTATTGGAGCGTGGTACTCTCAAGTACATCTTCTGCGATCTGTACGATCAAGCTTTCGGTCAGGTCCATAATATCTTCATAGTCTCCGAAGGCTTCATACAATTCCATCATAGTAAATTCAGGGTTATGGCGGGTGGAAATACCTTCATTCCGGAAGACGCGGCCAATTTCATATACTTTTTCCATGCCACCGACAATCAAACGCTTTAAATGCAATTCAATCGCAATACGAATGTACAGCTCCATGTCCAAAGCATTATGATGAGTAACAAACGGACGCGCAGACGCTCCACCCGGTATTGTATGCAGCATTGGTGTTTCCACTTCCAAAAAGCCCTGACGGTTCAAATGATTTCTCATGGATTGGATGATCTTACTCCGCATGATAAACGTATCTTTCACTTCGGGATTTGCAATAAGATCTAAATAACGCTGGCGGTAGCGCTGTTCAATGTCCTGAAGTCCATGGTATTTATCAGGCAGCGGGCGAAGAGCCTTTGTTAAGAGCGTTACTTCTGTGGCCCGCACAGATAATTCCCCTACATTTGTTTTAAATGCACGGCCGCGCACCCCGACAATGTCTCCAATATCCATATCCTTAAAGCCTTCGTATGCTTCGTCGCCGACTTCGTCTTTCCGTACGTAAATCTGAATCTGCCCTTCAAGATCCTGCAGGTGGGCAAATCCTGCTTTCCCTTTTCCACGCTTAGTGACCATGCGCCCCGCTATCGTAATATCCGTATTTTTTTCGCTCAGCTCTTCCTTAGAGAAGGCGTCGAACTCCCGGTGCATAGTTTTTGAATCATAAGTACGCGCGAAGCGTTCTCCAAATGGGTTTTTCCCTTCATTAATCAGCGCTTCTCTTTTTTCACGCCGTACACGGAACTGGTCGTTCAGCTCTTGATCCTGGCTCATAGTAGTCTCCCCTTTAGATCGCTTTTAATTTTTTCTTCTATTATATAATACCTTTTGTTTCCAGTTTTATTCCAGCACTCATAAACAGAGCGGCTTCCCTGGAAGAAGCCGCTCTGCGTGCAAATGCTTATGCCATACTGGGAGCTTCCGTAGAACCGACAAAATTATATAGTGTTTCCGCCACTTCATCGCGTGTATTCAGTTCATTTACTTTACCCCGTACCTTAGAGCCGCCGTGCATGCCCTTTAGATACCAGGCCACGTGCTTGCGCATTTCCCGCACAGCCACATCTTCACCTTTCAACTCTATCAAACGATCCATATGCACGATACACACATCCATTTTTTCCTTTGGAGTTGGTTCTTCTTCTACAAGCTTTCCTGTCTCCAAATACTGTACTGTCCGGTAAAACATCCAAGGGTCCCCGAGAGCGGCACGGCCGATCATGACTCCGTCCACTCCAGTCGTATCAAGCATCGCCTGGGCGTCCTGGGGAGTAGAGACGTCCCCGTTGCCAATTACCGGGATGTTCACGGCGTCTTTTACTTCCTTAAGTATTTCCCAGTTTGCCACACCTTCATACATCTGCACCCGGGTGCGCCCGTGTACCGCTACGCCTTCGCCGCCGGCTGCCTCAATTGCCTGAGCATTCTCCACAGCCAGTATGTGCTCGTCATCCCAGCCCATCCGCATTTTTACCGTTACGGGCTTATCTACTGCGTTCACAGCTGCTTTTACCATTTGATAGATTTTATCCGGATCAAGCAGCCACTTGGCCCCTGCATCACACTTAGTGATTTTCGGCACAGGACAGCCCATATTTATATCAATGATATCTGCATTGGTATGCTGATCCACTACTTCAGCAGCCCCGGCCATCGTTTCTTTGTCCCCGCCAAAAATCTGGAGACTGAGCGGCTTTTCCCTTTCATCCACGTAGAGCATCCGCATCGATTTTTCATTTTCATGCAGTATTGCTTTGTCGCTTACCATTTCTGCGCACACGAGCCCTGCTCCAAATTCCTTCGCAATCAGCCGGAAAGCAGGGTTGCTGACTCCCGCCATCGGAGCAAGCACCACCGGGTTATTCATTTCTATGTCACGAATTTTTAACACCACAGCAACCTCCTATGTGTTGTCTTTATTTTTCACGCGTCGTTGTTTTCTATTGACAGCTCGCCCCAGTATACTACGTCAGCCCGTTCTTTCTCTGGCAGATTTTTTACATACCAACGAACCGTCTTGTCCTCGTGAACAAAACGGTCGGGGGCAATATCAAAAAAGGGGACCAGAACAAAGGCCCGCTCAGTTAACCGGGGATGCGGAATAATTAAATGCTCCTTGTTCATATTTTCTTCATCATAGATAAGAATGTCAAGGTCCACCGTTCTCGGCCCCCATCGTTCTTCACGTATGCGCTCAAGCTCATGCTCGATCCGGTGAAGCGCCTCCAGCAGTTCTTCCGGTCCGTAATCAGTGCTCCATTCAGAAACCATATTCAGAAAATGCGGCTGATCGACCACCCCTACCGGTGCGGTTTCATACACCGGGGAAAGCTTTATCAGCTGCATCTGCTTCTCCTTTTGCATAGCCTGAACCGCCCGCTTTAAATACTCTTCCCGTTTCCCGAGGTTTGACCCCAGGGCAATAAAAACCTGGGGCATTACGGACGAACCCTGGTCATTTCAATGGCAACATGATCGTAGTGTCCCGGAATTGGAGGATCCGGTTTAATCACTTTTACATGAAGCTGCTTAACGATTTCAAAACGCGCAAATATTGTTTCAGCGATTTTTTCAGCAATAGTTTCTACCAGCCGGAATGTTTGGTTTTCCACGGCATCTTTCACCGCTTCGAATGCTTCGGCATAGTTAACGCTTTTTTCTACGTCATCCTCTGTCGCTGCCGGCTTTAGATCCGCTTCGAGTACTAAATTGACGCGAAAGCGCTGGCCGAGCCTGTTTTCCTCCTCAAACACTCCGTGATAAGCGTAAAACTCCATTCCCTGTAAATGAATTTTATCCAACCGAATGCTCCTTTCTTACTCCGAGCATAGCGTCCATCATCCGGGCTACGCGCGTCATTTCTTTTACGTCATGCACACGGACAATATCGCACCCGCGTTCAATACCAAGGCTTACTGTAGCGCCTGTTCCTTCTACCCGGTCGTCGGCAGGAAGCTCAAGCGTTTTTGATATGAGCGATTTACGGGAGCTGCCAAGAAGTACGGGGTACGAAAGCGACGTAAACTGATCCATTTTCCGCATCGCTTCCAGATTCTGCTCATAGGTTTTTGCAAAGCCTATGCCGGGATCCAGAATAATACGGTCTGCTTTGACTCCGGCCTTCTCGCAAATGGCTATGCTTTCATAAATATCCTGAATCATGTCCGGCATCAAATCCTGGTACTCAGTATTATCCCGGTTGTGCATCAAAATTATTGGCACGTCGTATTCAGCTGCTACCCGGGCCATGTCGGGATCTGCTTTTGCTCCCCACACATCATTAATGATATCCGCCCCAGCTTTAACAGCTGCCTCGGCGGTGGACGCTTTATAGGTGTCCACGCTGATAGGTACGCCTATACGGCCCCTCAGGGCTTCGAGCACCGGGACAATCCGCCGCTGCTCTTCTTCTGCTTCTACAAATGCCGCCCCGGGGCGTGTGGACTCCCCGCCGATATCGATAATATCCGCTCCGTCCCCCACCAGTTTTTCTGCCTGCGCGACAGCATGCTCCACCTCGCTGTAACGGCCTCCGTCAGAAAAGGAATCCGGCGTCACATTTAAAATCCCCATGACAAACGTTTTTAAGGAAAAATCAAGCTCCCAATTCTTCCATCGCATTACCTGATTGCGCATTTTCTCTCCTCCCTGCCGTGCCAGCTTTTATTTTCTCTCTCTTTCTTTCTGGTAGCGGCGGTGCAGCAGCCGGGCCGCTGAATAGCTCGGAAAATAATAATCCCCAAGGGCACGGACCGCTGCAATTTCCTGAATAGAATTCGTGACAAACATTTCTTCTGCCGCTTCTATATCCTGCGGGAGGAAGTGGCCTTCCTCCACGGTGTAGTCATTTTCATGTGCTAACTGTATCACAAATTGACGGGTAATGCCGTTTAAAATACCTGTCTCCACTGCCGGTGTGTACAAAGTATCTCTTTTCCGCCAGAAAATATTGGACACGATGCCTTCTGCAGCATATCCCCCGCTATTGACGAAAATACCTTCCGCCTCCGGACGGTCTTTTATTTCCTGCTTGGCGAGCCAGTTGTTCATATAATGGTGGGACTTCATGCGTTCCCGGCCTTCCGGACTGTTGCGCCTCAGCTGAAGCCATAAGGCGTCCTTTTGCATAGGTTCTGCTCCCGCTGCCGGAAGCGGCTTCATGTAAATAACAATAACCGGCTCAAGATAGGGAGTCGTTTGAAGCCCCAGACTTCCGGGCCCTGCGGATACATTATATCGTACGTAGGCATTCTCTAGCCCATTGGCGTCGAGCAGCTGCTGAATTTCTGCCTCCACCGTTTCGCGTTCATAGCGGAAGACAATGCCGAGCTCTTCTGCGCCGGCTTCGAGCCTTTCCATATGAGCATTCAGCAAAAACGGGTGCCCGTTATACACCCGAAACGTCTCAAATAAGCCGAGCCCGTACATAAAACCGTGATCAAACACAGAAAGACGAGCTTCGCCCGCCTTCTTTACCTCACCGTCTATATATACATACAATGCTACAGCACCTCTTCCGACTGCCGGTGCCGATCCACAAAGCGCTTGAGCATCTGTTTCCCTTCACCGGTCATAATCGATTCAGGGTGAAACTGCACGCCTTCCACAGGAAGGGTGCGATGGCGAATACCCATAATCTCCCCGGCTTCCGTTTCAGAGGTGATGTCAAAGCAGTCCGGCAGTGTTTCTCTTTTCACAATTAACGAGTGGTATCTTGTAGCCGTCAATGGATTTGGAAGATCGGTATAAATACTCACACCGTCATGGTGGATCTCCGATGTTTTTCCGTGCATCAGCCGTTCCGCCCGTACAACATCGCCGTCAAAAGCCTGCGCAATCGCCTGATGGCCGAGGCAGACACCAAAAATCGGGATTTCACCGGCAAAGCGGCGTATCGCTTCGACGCTGATCCCCGCCTCATCCGGACTGCAGGGCCCCGGGGAAATCATCAGAATATCGGGATTCAAATGGGCAATCTCCTCCACCGTGATTTGGTCGTTGCGCCGCACTTCGAGTTCTTCTCCCATTTCTCCGAGGTACTGCACGAGGTTGTACGTAAACGAGTCATAGTTATCAATCATTAAAATCATGCGAAAATCTTCCTTTCTATTCTAGTCTCAGCTCTGCTCGTGGGTGATGCCGGCCTCTGCTTCACTCTGTCTTTTCGCTTCCCATAACGCTTTGGCTTTTTTGATTGATTCTTTGTATTCTGCTTTTGGATCAGAGTCGATAACGATCCCGGCCCCTGCCTGAACATGGGCGTACCCGTCCTTGGCAAGCATGGTGCGAATAGAAATGTTCAGCTCTGCATCCTTGTTGTAGCCGATCCAGCCAAACGCTCCTGTATAAAAACCCCGGCGTACCGGCTCGAGCTCTTCAATAATTTCCATTGTCCGTACTTTCGGAGCACCGGTGATCGTCCCTCCCGGGAACACTGCCCTTATCATATCATACACCTGCTCTGTTTCAGCAAGTATTCCTCTTACATTAGAGACAATATGCATCACGTGGGAATACCTTTCCACTGCCATTAATTCATCCACTTTTACAGAACCATAGCGGCAGACACGGCCCAGATCATTTCTTTCAAGATCGACGAGCATGACATGCTCGGCCCGCTCTTTTTCTGTGCCCATCAGCTCCTGTTCAAGCGCCATATCCTCCTGTTCGTCCTTCCCTCTCGAACGGGTTCCGGCAATCGGGCGGGTGGACACCTCCGCACCCCGTTTTTTTACCAGAAGCTCCGGGGAGGCACTGACCGTCTGCCAGTCCGGTGTATGCATATAGCCCATATAGGGGGAGGGATTCAGCTCTCTCAGCTTTTGATAAATATGAAAGGCAGAGGTATGCAAAAGCTGTGTCTGGCGAGTGGATAAATTCACCTGGAAGACATCCCCCGCAGCAATATACTCTTTAATCTGCTCTACTGCTCCGCCGAACAATTCCCCGGAAAAGGAGGGCACCGACTTTTCGGCAGATACAGCCCCCTTCGATTCTGAACGCTCCTGTCCGGCAGACTTTTCTGCCGCCTCCATCCATGTTTTTTTCCATTTCTCGACGAATTTAACGGCGTCTTCCTCTTCAGCATGTAAATGCCATACCCACGTTTCCCCGGTTTTTTTATCATGAATGAAAAACAGGTCATACAGTAGAAAGTACGCATCCGGCATCCTAAGGTCATCCACCGCGAGTTCCGGCAGCTGTTCAATATAACGTACATAATCGTAGCTTATCTGGCCTACCGCTCCCCCCTGGAACGGCGGCAGATCCGGATCCTCTGGAAGATTGTACGGCTCCATCCATTTTGCCAATGCTTCAAGTGGATCTCCTGCATGCATTTCAGTACTTCCATGTCTATGAAGGCTCGTCTCTCCATCTTTCCCTTCCACTACCGCAAAGGGGCAAAGGCCAGCGATATCGAGTTCGCCCTGACGTCCACTTTCAAGCAGCACATGGTAAGGTTCTTCCCTGGCAAGAAAGTCGAACGCCTGAAAAAACTGGTCATTCGTCTGAAAAAACGACGTCGTAGTCTGTGTATATGATTCTCCTGCTTGAGGCCCTCGGGCCAGTCGCTCATCCATTATGTGTATGCCCCCGGTTTCATCCAATTCTCTCTTTTTTTACAGAAAATTCTCTTTACATTTCTACCAAGTCTACGAAATTTTTTATAAAAAAACAATCAGAACGCTGCGTTTGCTTCATTACCCTTTTTCGTTCCCATTCACTCCAAATAAACCAAAGCGCATCATTAAAGCTATTTCCATAAAAAAAGCCCGTCCCTTTTTGAGGGTACGGACTTTTAAACATTTTTTATCTCAGTCTACAGTGTCTTCAAACTGGTAAAGAGGCGTACTCAAGTAGCGCTCTCCGTTACTAGGAATAACAGCCACAACTTTTTTGCCTTTGCCGAGCTTTTTCGCTTCCTGAAGAGCCACATAAATAGCCGATCCGGAAGAAATACCGCCCAAAATGCCTTCCTCGCGGGCAGCGCGGCGGGCATATTCAAACGACTGCTCCGTGGTTGCTACCGCTACTTCATCGTAAATGTCTGTATTCAGCGTACCAGGTACAAAACCGGCACCGATGCCCTGAATTTTGTGAGGGCCTTTATTTCCGCCGTTTAAAATTGGGGAATCTGCCGGCTCAATACCTACAATACGCATCCCCGGATAGTGCTCCTTCAAAAGGCCGCCTGCACCGGAAATCGTGCCACCGGTCCCGATTCCGGAAACGAAGGAATCAATCGGCCCGTCAATCTGCTCCAGCAGTTCGCGGCCGGTGGTTTCACGGTGGATTTTCGGA
The DNA here is from genome assembly GCF_056034365.1 of Marinococcus sp. LNHM5E3-2.1. Taxonomy (NCBI): domain Bacteria; kingdom Bacillati; phylum Bacillota; class Bacilli; order Caryophanales; family Bacillaceae; genus Marinococcus; species Marinococcus sp. LNHM5E3-2.1. Next base: position 94,941 of record NZ_JBQLIB010000010.1, on the reverse strand, counting down.
TTGGCTTCGTTTTCGAACTGCTGCGGCATAAAGTAGCCTTTTTCTTCAGCAAGCTCATTCGCTTTAGAAATCGCACCACCCATGCCGTCAGGTCCTGGTGTAAGCACCAGTTCCGCACCGTATGCACGAAGAAGATTGCGACGCTCCATGCTCATTGTTTCCGGCATTACCAACACCGCCGGATAGCCTTTGGCAGCAGCTACCATCGCAAGGCCGATGCCTGTGTTACCGCTTGTTGGTTCAACGATTGTATCCCCTTCTTTTAAACGGCCATCCCGTTCAGCAGCTTCGATCATAGCAAGACCAATACGGTCTTTAACACTGCTTCCTGGATTCATATACTCAAGTTTCAAATAAACATCTGCATCATTTTCCCCAGTTAAACGGTTTAGTTTTACTACGGGAGTATTTCCAATGAGTTCTGTAACGTTATTTGCAGCCTTCATTCATGCTCCTCCTTCAAACACCAAGTAAATTTATTGGTTTTATTATAATTTAATCGTATCAATTTGGTCAACTTCTGTCAATCTGTAGATCAAAAGGCGCATAAATAATCTAGGAGCGGTTTTCAATTTCAGAGGTGCGCTCTTTCAAACGCTCCAGATCATCCACATCCAGGTGATAGACCTCGTTACAAAAGTGACAAGTTGTCTCGGCTCCCCCGTCCTTTTCAATCATGTCCTGGAGTTCGTCGGTGCCAAGAGAAATAATCGCATTTTCCACCCGCTCCTTAGAGCACTGGCAGGAAAATTGAACCGGCTGGGTATCGAGCACGTTCACCTCTTCACCGAGGATAATATGAAGAATTTCCTCCGGGGTTTTACCGTGTTCAATCAGCTTGGACACCGGCGGCATCTGCTGTATCTGCTGCTCAAGGCGCGCTACATATTCTTCCTCTGCATCAGGAAGAACCTGAATAATAAACCCGCCTGCTGCTTTTACAGAGTTATCCGGGTTTACAAGCACTCCGAGACCGACAGACGAAGGCAGCTGCTCGGAATTCGCAAAGTAATACGTAAAATCGTCTCCGAGTTCACCGGAAACAATCGGAACGTTGCCGGTAAACATGTCCCGCATGCCAAGATCTTTAACTACCGATAAGGTTCCTTCTGTACCGACGGCACGGGCTACGTCCAGTTTACCGCTGTCGTTTAAATCGAAGTGAACCTGCAGGTTGTGAGCATACCCCCTCGTATCACCCGAAGAGTTACTGTCGACAATAATTGGACCCATCGGCCCATGCCCTTCAATTTTAATGGTCAGTTTATCGTCGCCTTTAAGCATCGCTCCCATCATGGAACCCGCTGTCATCGCCCGGCCTAAAGCCGCCGAAGCAGTCGGCCATGCCTGGTGGCGTCTGACCGCCTCATCCACCATCTCTGTCGTGTGTACGGCGTAAGCACGAACCTGATGATTAAACGCTGTTGCCTTTACTAAATAATCCTTCATTGATTTAATTCCTTCCTTTCCACTCTTGCTCTCTATATCATAATATTATCTTTGAAAACCTGATACATAGTATTGTACAAAACCAATTGAAAAACAACTAATCCGCTCGCATGCTTTCTGTTTATGCTATACCGCAGAACGTGCGGAGAAAAACATCCGCTCTCTTTTAAGCATACAAAAAAGGATGCCCGCTTAAAGGCACCCTTTCTTTCATGCTAGTCACGACGATTCGTATCGTCGCTGTCGGAGCCCGAGTCCGAAGAAGTTGTCGTTTCTTCAGAAGAGGTTTCCTCCGAAGAAGATTCACCGCTGTCATCTTTTAGGACGTGGTCAGCCTGCTCCTCTTCATTTTTTTGCTCTTCGCTTTTCGTAGCACCCATCTCTTCATCCGATTTATTCGAATAGTGATCCTCTGGAAGCTTGCCATCTTCAACAAGGGAACGGATCTGCTCTGCATCGAGCGTTTCCAGCTCCAGAAGGCTTTGGGCTACAAGCTCAAGCCGGTCTTTGTACTGCGTAAGAATCTGTTTACAGCGTTCATACGATTCCATAATGATTCTTTGCATTTCATTATCAATTTCGTGAGCGATAGCGTCACTGTAATTTTGTTCGTTCTGCATGTCACGGCCGAGGAATACCTGGCCGCCGCCGCTTGAGCCAAACTGCAGCGGGCCGAGCTTTTCACTCATACCGTATTCGGTAACCATGCGGCGGGCGATATCTGTAGCACGCTGGAAGTCATTATGAGCACCTGTACTCACTTCGTTAAACATAACTTCCTCTGCCACACGGCCGCCTAACAGGCCGACAATTTTATCGAGAAGCTCCGGCTTGGTCATAAAGTAACGATCTTCCTTCGGAAGCATCATTGCATAACCGCCGGCCTGGCCGCGCGGAACGATGGTTACCTTGTGCACCATATCCGCGTTTTCAAGCTTCATACCAACAACTGTGTGGCCTGCTTCGTGGTGCGCCACGATGTTACGTTCTTTTTCTGAAATAACGCGTGATTTTTTCGAAGGACCGGCAATAACGCGGTCAATCGCTTCTTCCACATGCGTCATTCTAATCTTCTGCATATCAGCACGGGCTGCCACAAGCGCCGCTTCGTTCAGAAGGTTTTCGAGGTCCGCCCCGGTAAAACCAGGCGTACGCTGTGCGATGGCCCGGAAGTTAACGTCTTCTGCAAGCGGCTTGTTGCGCGCATGCACCTGAAGGATTTCCTCCCGGCCGTTTACATCCGGACGGCCAATAAGAATCTGACGGTCAAAACGTCCTGGACGGAGAAGTGCAGGGTCGAGTACGTCGGCACGGTTAGTCGCTGCAATGATAATGATACCTTCATTGCCGGCAAAGCCGTCCATTTCAACCAGAAGCTGGTTCAACGTCTGCTCCCGTTCATCGTGGCCGCCGCCGACGCCGGCACCACGCTGTCTTCCCACTGCGTCAATCTCATCAATGAAAATAATACACGGTGAATTTTTCTTCGCGTTTTCAAAAAGGTCACGTACACGGGAAGCACCGACACCGACAAACATTTCCACGAAGTCTGAACCACTGATGGAAAAGAACGGTACGTCTGCTTCTCCGGCGACCGCCTGGGCGATCAGCGTCTTACCTGTACCCGGAGGACCGACAAGAAGTACGCCTTTTGGAATACGGGCACCGATGTTGGAGAATTTACGGGCATCTTTCAGAAAGTCAACGACTTCTACAAGCTCCTGCTTTTCTTCCTCCGCACCGGCTACGTCTTTAAAACGCACCTTCTTTTTGTCTTCCTGGTACATCTTCGCCTTACTTTTACCAAAGTTCATCATCTTGCTGCCGCCGCCCTGGGACTGGCTGAGCAGGAAGAAGAACAGAAGGAAGATAATGATGAATGGAATCATCGTTGTAAGGAAAGTAACCCAGCCGCTCGTTTCTTCTTCCGGCTGCGTATCAAATTCGACAGCGTTGCCGTTAGGCCCCTGTGCTGTCTGCAGCTGCTGTGTTGATTCATCTGTCATCGGAATATACGACTCGTACGTTTCCGCATTTTCAGTATCTTCACTGGTGGCAGCTGTTACATTGTAAACTCCGCCCTCGGGCTGGAGCGTAATAGTAGCAAATTCGTTCTCACTAAGACGTTCATTGAACTCTGTACTGCTGATTGTATTTGTATCTGCACCATCGTTTTGGGCAAAGCTGATAATCCCTATAATAACCAGGAATAAAAAAAGCCAAAACACAGTGTTACGAAAAATTCGGTTCATTCCTGACCTCCTCCTGCATACATCGAAAGCTGCAATAATAGTATCATATTCACTTGTCTGTTCCTAATCATCCGCCTTGATAAATCTCGGGCTTTAATACACCAATATACGGCAGATTCCGGTATCTTTCTGCGTAATCCAGACCGTAGCCCACAACAAATTCATCCGGCACTGTAAAGCCAACCAGGTCTGCGGTAAGGTCCACTACCCGTCCCTCCGGCTTATCCAGGAGCGTTACCACTTTTAACGACTTTGCTCCCCGGGTCTGCAGGAGGCTGATTAAGTATTTAAGCGTGCGCCCGCTGTCAATAATGTCTTCAAGTATTACGATGTCTCTGTCGTAAACCGTTGTATCCAGGTCTTTGATAATTTTAACTTCCCCAGTGGAAACCGTGCCCCCGGCGTAGCTTGAAACGTCCATAAAATCCATCTCAAGATGAATGTTCATGCGCTTGACAATATCAGCCATAAAAGGAAGTGCTCCTTTTAAAACTCCGATCACTAAAGGAAAACGCCCGTCATATTCTTCCGTAAGCGTTGTGCCCAGTTCTTTAATTTTTGTCTGCAGTTCTTCTTCCGAGATTAATATATCCTGTATTTCGTCGTGCATCTGAATGTCTTTACCCTCCCAAGCGAATTTCATTCTTTCATCCGGGCTGAATTTTAACAGCCGCTGTTTTATTTTATAAAACTATAGTCACAAAACAGAAGCATTACAACCATGTTATAAGCTGCCATTGTTAAAAATGGTCCATTTTCAATCATAGCACGTATAAAGGGAATTTGCTTCCCTGCACAACAAATTTTCCGAAATTGTCACTTCTTATTTCACGTGCCTGCCCAGTGCTTTTTCCATACGAAATAGGCTGATTCTTTTTCATAGCGAAAGGAGGCACGCAGGCCGGGGAGCCATAAAATAGTCCCTTTTTCATCTGTAAATACGGGCCGGTGCGCACGTTCATGCTTTGGAACTTTTTCGTCTATAAACAGACGATGAATTTTTTTCGCTTCCTTCATGCCTGGTATATGTATTCGGTCCCCTGCGCGCGGGGGTCTGACGTATATCGGGAACGAAAGAATTCTTTCCGGGACAGCCACCCACCAATCCGCATCCTCCGGACGGTCACGACTTACCCTGACGACCCCGGGGCCGTATTTGTAGTTACCGTAGTCAGAAATACGGACCAGTTCAGGAAAAGAAGGGCCGGATTTTCCCCTGCATAAGAATTCCAGCCTATCGTAAGATTTGCGGACCAGTATCCCCCCGGGTAAATGAAGCTCTCCTGAAGCGCCGGCGGCAGAAGCCAGACTGATACAGGAATCCACCAAAGAAGCCGAAATACCTGTTTCTTCTGCAGAAAAATAATAATTTAATAGTAGCGAAACCGTTTCCCTTTGTAAAGCAAGAGGGGTTTCATGAAAAAAATCCATTCTTACAGCTGCATAATTAAGTTCCAGCTTTTCTCCGTAAAAATCGAGAAAAGCACCTGCCTGGCTGCGCATATAGTTTTGCTGTTCTTTATGCCATTCATATTTTTTCTGCATGTGCTGATGCACTGAAGGAAATTCATCTGTCAGCGCCGGAATGACGTGGCGGCGCACCCGATTACGCCTGTAATCGTCCGTAGCATTGCTTTCATCCTCCACGTAAGGTATGCCGTGCTCTTTGCAATAGAGCAGAATTTCTGTTTTTTTCACACCAAGCAGAGGACGTGCAACCTTCAAACCGTTCATTGCACGCTTCGGGGCAATTCCTTCTTCACCGAGAAGCGACCGGCCCGAAGCTGCCTGCATGATCATCGTTTCAAGCTGATCATCTGCATGATGGCCGGTCATCAGAACGCTGTAGTCAAAATGTTCCATAGTGCGGAAAAAGAAATCATACCTTTTTTTCCGGGCCGCTGCCTGTGTCGCCTTTTCATCAGGGGTTTCTTTCATAAACATTGCCGCCGAAAAAAAAGGCAGCTGCTGATGCTCCGCCCACGTCCGCACCATCTGCGCCTCGGATTTCGATGTTTCCGGACGGAAGCCATGGTTTACATGCGCAATTCCCAGGGTGAATTCATATTTACTCTGTAAGCTTTTCAGGATGGACGCAGCTGCCATGGAATCCGGGCCCCCGGAGACCGCTGCGAGTACTTTCGCTCCCGGTGGTATCATTTCCCATCTGGTGATCCATTCTTCAACGATGTGTTTCATAACGCTGGCCCACCCCTTTGCCAACAGAAAATACCGAAAATGCGAACACGAGGCCAGCCGCAATTGCAATGGCCTGCAGCACTGTTTCCACGCCCTGCTCCAGTCCGTATAAATACCGTTCCTGTACGAATGCAAGCATCGTTTCATACGCCCTGCTGCCAGGGATCAGTGGAATGATTCCCGGGAGACTGAAGGTTGTCACCGGGACTTTCATAAACCGGGCAAACCATTGGCTGACAAACGAAGCAAAAAATGCAGCTACCGCCGCCGCAAAAACGAGCGACAGGCCTAAAACCGGCATTAGTGAATAAATCGCCCACGTGCCTACACCGATAAACCCGCCCCACCAGACGAGCCGGAGCGGAATATTAAAAATAATCGCAAAAGCGATCGTCGCGACAAAACAAAGGCCCAGCTCTAATGCAAACATCGCCATCGTTATTTCCCTCTTTTCCTCAGTCTATACGAAAAAAATTGTGAGTGCTACTGCCACACCGCCTGCTATAGACATGCTTGAGACAGCCGCTTCGGCGCCCCTGGCTACTCCTGCCACCAGATCTCCCGACATTAAATCACGCACCGCGTTCGTCAGCGGCACACCTGGTACAAGAGGAATAATCGTGCCGATAATTACCTGGTTGGTATTCATTACAAGTCCCATCTGCACCATCAGCATGGCTATTAAAGCACCCGTGAATGAGGCCAGAAACTCCGAGAAAAACTTCACTTTCAGCCTCATTTGGTAGCGTACGAGCGCTACCGCTGTCACGAGTCCGCCAAGTGCGGCCGGCAGCATATCCATAATGCTCGAGCCGATCAAATAAGAAAAAGCGCCCCCGCCAATACCGGAAGCCAGGTAAATGAACCATACAGGATAATTCATCGGTGATTCTTCGATTTCTTTTAACTGCTTCTTTACTTCCCTTGAAGTAAGAAGACCACTCACGTATTCCCTCGACAACTGGTTGACTGAGGTCACCTTGCTCAAATCCTGGTAACGCTCCTCAATTCGGAGCATCTGTATATGATCACGCTGGTCTACAGGCGATTTAAACGACAAAAAGATAGCTGTTGTCGTCACAAATGTATTCACCTGCTCCATTCCGGCAGCCCGGCCCATTCTCCGCATTGTGTCCTCTATCCGAAACGTTTCTGAACCGTAGCGGAGCATAAGCTGTCCGGCATGCAGACACATAGCCATAATGTCATCTGCTTTTTCCACGTGCCTCCCCGCCCTTCCTCAATTAATATGTAAATGTGCTTTCGCTTAAAGTATAGAATACTCGCCAGCGGAACAAAAGTAGTTTTCAGCAGTGAAACCGCTTTAATTATCTGGAACAAAATAAAACCACTGCCCAATTGGCAGTGGAAGCATTCAAGTTATAATTTGGTAGCGGCGGAGGGGATCGAACCCCCGACCTTACGGGTATGAACCGTACGCTCTAGCCAGCTGAGCTACGCCGCCATTTATTGCGACATTCACGATTATAAATTGTTTTTGTATTAAAAGTCAATATGCGCTATGAAATTAATTTCTGCTGAAGCATTTCCCCAAACAAAGAGAGCCTGCCGTGCGTTGGCAGGCTCTCTCCAGGGTTGGAAGCTTTCGGCATTACTTGCGGGATTTTTTTCCTCGTTTTTCAGTTTGCTTACGGATAGTGGCCAGGCGTTCTTCACTGTCTTTCATGAAGCTGCTCATTTTGTCTTCAAAGCTTGCCGGACGCTGCTGCGGAGGCTTCGATCCTCCACGTGGCCGGTCTCCCCCGCTTTTTGGGCGACCGCTGCCGCTGCTTTTCGGGCGTTCTTCCTGAGGACGGTCCTGCGCCTTACGGATGGAGAGTCCGATTTTTCCATCATCCTCTACCTTCATCACCTTTACTGTCACTTCATCCCCGACGGACAGAAAATCACTGATGTTTTCCACGTATTTATCCGCGACTTCACTAATGTGAACGAGACCCGTTTTTCCCGGCTCCACTTCTACAAAAGCGCCAAACTTCGTAATGCCGGTAACCTTGCCCTGTATCTTGCTGCCCACTTCAATTGCCATCTAAAAAATGCTCCTCCTTATGGATCCTATATGAAATATAAAAAGAGATTAGTGCAAAAGAAAGAGAAACGCCTCACGTTTTCAATTTCTCTGTGTCCAAGTAATTATACTCGAAGCCAAAAAACAATGTCAATTAGATGAATCGCTTTCCGGAAGTTTATAAAGCGTTTCCCCTTCTTTAGTTAAATAATACTCTTCCCGGGCGACTTCTGCTATGTAATCAAGGTCGTTGTAATCCTCCACCTGCTGATTTAAATCCGCTTCTTTATCCTCAAGGTTCGCCATCTGCTCTTCCATCTGATGCTGCTCCTCATTATTGGCTGCAATGGTCTGCCACTGTGAGAATAAAGTAATTCCCATTAATATGACGACAAAGGCAGTAACAACGGTTAAAGCAGTCATTCTTTTTTTCAATCCACGGCGCTGCTTCTGTACTGAGGCTTCTTTACGGGCATCTGTTTGTGTCTGCTGGTGGGAGTGCGGTCTATGAATGTTTGTTACTTTTTTCTTTTCTTCAATCAATCAAGAGCTCCTCCTTCGCTTGTCTCTGCAAGCTTTGTTGTAAAACAAGCGCTTTATAAACCGTTTACGATTTTAGTTATGTTAATCATAACGGAGCAGCGAAAGAGTTTCAACACGGTTTTTCCTCTTTATTACAGTTTTTCGCTTTATTTTTTCTGTTTTCGCAGGTTTTCTTCCATACTGAATAATAAAGCCGCCCCAAAAAGGAACGGCCGTTCGTATTATTTACTTTCTTCTTCCATCAGTGTATACATCGATTCTGCTTCATCTTTTTTCGTTGTATCTTTAATGGCTTCCACTCTTAATTTTAATGTCTTCGAAGCAAAACGTACGATGATTTCATCCCCAGGCTTTACTTCCGTTCCGGCTTTCGCCTGATTACCGTTTACCGTAATGCGTCCCTGGGCAGCTACTTCCTTTGCAAGAGTTCTTCGCTTAATCAGCCGGGACACCTTTAAAAACTTATCTATTCTCACCGTTACCGTTCCTCCTTCTTCGCTTCCTGCCACCATGCTTCCGCTGTCTGCAGAAAGTTTTCTTCCTTCCAGTGCCGGTTTTCTTCATTCATTTTCTGTTCAATGTAGGCAAAACGACGGAAAAACTTCTGATTCGTCTGTTCGAGCGCTTCCTCCGGATGTACGCGAAAGAACCGGGCAAGATTAACGAGCACAAATAAAATATCCCCAAATTCCTTTGAGCTGTTTTGTTCGTTTTCTGCACGAAGCTCCGCTTTCCATTCGTCTATTTCTTCGTGGAGCTTGTCCCACATCGGAGCATCATCGCCCCAGTCGAACCCGGCCTTTGCTGCCTTTTTCTGAATTTCGTAGGCTCTCATTAGTGCCGGCATTGCCTGCGGAATATCCGCCAGTACAGAATCCTCTTCGCCATCTTTGCTTTTTTCAGCTTTTTTAATCTGTTCCCACTGCGTGTTCACTTCTTCCGGGGTAGCCGCCGCTGACTCTGCAAACACGTGCGGATGCCGGCGGATCATTTTTTCCGTTACTGATTCCACTACATCATCAATGGTGAAAAAGCCTTCTTCTTCCCCAATTTGAGCATGAAGCATCACCTGAAGCAAAATGTCCCCCAGCTCTTCCTGCAGGTTGTCGTCGTCTTCAGCATCGATGGCACTTAATACTTCATAGGTTTCTTCGAGCAGGTATTTTTTCAGCGATTGGTGCGTTTGTTTCCTGTCCCATGGGCACCCGTCCGGAGCCCGGAGAGAGGCGATAATGCTGCGCAATTTGTCCCAGTCTCCGAACCGGGCCGAAAACGGCAGCGGCGGCACATAAACGGACATTAGATTATCGACAAAGTCTTCGCGGTCAAGCTCGTACAGCGGCAGCTTCTGAAGCCGTTCTGTTCCGGTTCCCGCTCCGGAAATCATGTGCACGATGTGCTCTTCCGGATACAGCTCCATCAGCGTCAGCTTCACCTCTGAAGCTGTCATACGATCGTACACCTGGGTAAGCAGCAAATGGATGGAGGTCTGCACGTTTTCTCTTTTCAGCGCCGTCGCATCCAGCAGCTGGAAGCCTTCACTCGGATCCAGCCGCAGGGCTGCAAAGACAGGGTCTAAAAAGCTTTGTCCGCCCACGATGTCCACCCGGCATTTTTCGGCCTTTTCTGCTTCAAGCAGGTGCTGCACCACCATTTCTGCCACTAGCGGATGACCCGGGACTGCGTAACAAATTTCCCCGGAAGCTTTGGAAGCCATAAGCAGCTCTTCCGTCATTATTCCGTATGCCTCTTCAAACGAATCTGTCTGTTCGTAGACCTGGTCAAAGGTTTTATGCGCCGGCAGCTCTTCCTGAAGCTCTCTGACTACCGGGTGCTCCCTGGTACGTAAATACAGAGAGGAAGCTGCGCGGAGACGACGGTAAACGTCCAGGGGGAGCTGCCCGGCATCTCCTGCTCCGAGCCCTAAAACGGTAATAACTGGTCGCGTGTCTGCATTATTCATTAGGAAGTCCCCCTCTTTTCATTCTTATTTCCGCCTGCGGAAAATATGTTCCACTCCTGGCGTTCGAAAAGTTTTAAGCCTTTGACAAGAGCAAGGCACAATGCCACGCCGGCCCCGGCCAGACCCAGGGCCCACATGCCAGCGACCGTCCGTGCGTCTACGCTGGCGGCAGGCAGCTGCAGCATCCACAGTCCAGCGCCAAGCAGGACTAAAAGAGTCACCCAGCAGACGCACCACCTGGGGGAAGGCCAGGAAATCAGCCGGTACTTCTGCAGAAGCGCTCCCTGCAGAAGGCTCGTAACAGCAAGGCCGCCGATCGTTGCCGCAGCTGCACCAACTGCGCCAAAGGACGGTATAAGCACTATATTTCCGACGAGCTTTATGATTCCTCCAGCCACTATTGATCCGGCAGCTATCCGGACATAGCCTCCCCCCTGGAGAATCGCGTTCGCAGTTACAATCCATCCGCTAAACAGAAGTGAAATAGCGAGCGCAGCCATAAGCTCTGTTCCCCTGCTGTTTTCAAACAGCATCACATTCACAAAGTCAGCTACTGTATAAAGGCCTACAGCCGCCGCTCCGCCGATAACCAGACTGATCCGAAGAGCAAGCCCACCGAGGAAAACTCCTTCCTGTCCGCGCAGCGAAGGGAGTACAGCTGCTGCGAGCGCCGTAGATACTACCGTGCCGAACTGGAGAAGCGGCTGTGCCCGGTCCAGAACACCCTTCGTTTCTTTTGCATCCTGTCCGGAAACACCGTAAGCCTCAAGGCCGGGGACTACAGTAAACGCATCTATCCATTGATAAAATAAAAACACCATTGCACCGAGACAGGCAACTACTCCCGGGATAAGCAGTTTTTTCACCATTGTTTTATACTCGTTTCCGGCTTGCCGAAAAAGAAAAGGCAGGGGTTTGCGACGATGCTGAAACCACCAGAGAAGCAGCAGAATCAAAGCCCCAACACCGGCGCCTGCTATGGAAGCTCCCATAGCTCCGGCACCTACGTTATATACCCCCTGCCCAGCCGATACTGCTGCCCAGGCAGACAACAAAATAAAGGTTACCCGGCACACCTGCTCTACTACATGCGATAAAGCTGTCGGCTCCATTTTCCCTCTCCCCTGGTAATATCCGCGTCCAAGCGAAAGTACAGGAACGAGGAGAAAGACGAATGAAGTCATACGAAGTACCGGCGTAAGCTGTTCATCTCCCATGAATCCAGCCACCACGGGCGCAAAAAGAAACAGAAGCACAAAAGCCGATACTCCTGCAGATATCAGCACCACTCCAGCCGCTTTCATCGTTTCAAGCCGGTCGGATGCTTTTTTCTGCTGTATCATTTCACCAGCCAGTACAGCCGGAAATCCGTAAAGAGCAAGAATCATCGCTATACCGTAGAACGGGTACACCTGCTGGTAAACATAATACCCAATATCCCCGGTCATATTCTGGTATGGAATCCGGTAAACAGCGCTGAATACTTTTCCTATCAGGGCAGCTGCTGTCAGCAGGGAAACGCTTTTTAGTAAACGCGCGAAAGAGCGTTTGTCATTTGTCATCTTCGGTCCCTTCCATCCGCCCGCTCTATTTCGTGGACGTTGTTTCTTCCGGCTCTTTTTTTGCTTCCTGTACCCCTTTTACGACCGCCTGCACAGAAGTGAGTATTTTCATTTCTTCGAGCCGCTGGTGCTGCACTGATATCTGAATCTTTTTCCCGCTGGTCCCGATACCTATATGACGTCCCAGATCATTTACAAGTCCGAACAGCGAAGCACCATCTGCTTCACTGCTTGCTTTTTCACCCACTAGAATAATGGTTTTGTTAGCCTCCTGGGAAACCGACTCCACTCCGGAAGCTTCCGCGCGCAGACGAATATTACTGAGAATAAACAGCTTTTCCACTTCCACCGGGTATTCCCCGAAGCGGTCGATCATCTCACTCTGCAGATCTTCCATATCCTCAAGTGTCTCAAGCCCCCGGAAGCGTTTATACATCTCTATTTTCTGCTTGGAGTCGTCAATATAAAAGTCAGGGATGTAGGCATCTGCTTTCATATTCATCTCCATCTCCGGCTCCTGCTGCTTCGGCTTATCTCCCTTACGTTCTTCAATAGCTTCTTTAAGCATCTGTGAGTACAAATCAAAGCCAACGGATTCAATGTAGCCATGCTGCTCTGCACCGAGCAGATTACCCGTGCCGCGGATGGAAAGATCTCTCATGGCAATCTTAAAGCCCGAGCCGAGCTCCGTAAATTCCTTGATCGCCTGCAGCCGCTTTTCCGCAACCTCAGAAAGCACTTTGTCGCGCTGGTACGTGAAATACGAATACGCTACGCGATTGGACCTGCCGACCCGGCCGCGGATCTGATACAGCTGAGAAAGTCCCATCCGGTCAGCATTGTTAATAATAAGCGTATTCACGTTCGGGATATCGACTCCTGTTTCTATAATCGTTGTTGTGACCAGTACATCCTTGTTGCCCTCTAAAAACTCCACCATGACTGATTCAAGCTCCTGCTCGTTCATCTGTCCGTGAGCGTAGGCGACCTCTGCTTCCGGCACAAGCATCGAAATCTGGTCAGCCATCCGGCTGATATTATCCACCCGGTTATGCATAAAGTACACCTGGCCGCCACGGCTGATTTCACGTTCTATGGCTTCTTTAACGAGCGTCGGATTGTATTCCATCACATACGTCTGTACCGGAAAACGATTTTCCGGCGGGGTCTCAATAACTGAAAGATCACGAACACCGAGCATCGACATATGCAGCGTTCTTGGAATCGGCGTCGCCGTCAGCGTTAACACGTCAATGTTTGCCTTAAGCCGTTTGATTTTCTCTTTATGAGTAACTCCAAACCGCTGTTCTTCGTCGACAATCAGCAGACCTAAATCATGAAACTGTACGTCCTTGGAAAGCACACGGTGCGTGCCGATCACAATATCGACGCTTCCTGCCTTCAGTCCCCGGGTCGTTTCGTTCTGCTGTTTTTTCGTCCGGAAGCGGCTCATTAAGCCGATGTTGATCGGCTGGTCGGCAAAACGCTCTGTGAGCGTATCGAAATGCTGCTGGGCCAAAATCGTTGTCGGCACCAAAATGGCCACCTGCTTGCCGTCCATTACTGCCTTGAACGCTGCCCGTATTGCCACCTCTGTTTTTCCGTAGCCGACATCCCCACACAACAGGCGGTCCATCGGACGTTCGCGCTCCATGTCTTCACGGATTTCTTCAATTGCTTTTATCTGATCCTCCGTTTCCTGGTAAGGGAACGTAGCAGCAAACGCCTGCTCTTCCATCGCATACCGGTTAAAGGCGTGCCCTTTCGTAGCCTCCCGTTCTGCATACAGCTTGATCAGGTCGTCGGCGATGTCTTCCACAGAGGACTGTACTTTGCGTTTTACACGCTTCCAGTCGTTGCCGCCGAGTTTATAGATTTTCGGATCCTTTTCTTCTGACCCCACATACTTTTGAACCTGGTCAATCTGTTCGACCGGCACATACAGTTTATCGTTGCCCGCATAGGACACGTTTAAGAAATCCTGGTGCACTCCTCCAACGTCCAGAGTTTCCATCCCCAGGTATTTCCCGATGCCGTGGTTCACGTGAACCACCAGGTCTCCCACCTGCAGCTCCGAATAGCTCTTGATACGTTCGGCATTGTTCAGCTTTTCCCGGCGTCTTGAGCGGCGCACCTGCTTGGTGAACGTCTCCTGCTCTGTAATGACGGCAAGCTTCTCCAACGGCAGTTCAAATCCGCTGTCGAGCCGCCCCTGCACAATAGCAGGCCGTCCCGGCGTAAACGGTCCATCCTTGTCTGCGCGCTCTGCTTCTACTCCGTAATCATCGAGAATTCTCTGCAGCCGTTCGAGCCGGTCTTTGGTCTCAGCGGCAAAAACGATACGAAATCCGCCGTTCTGCCAGCGTTCAATTTCATTTTTCAGTACCGGCAGCTGGCCGTGGAACTGCTGCATCGCCTTGCTCGTGACGTTCGCCACCCGGCGCGGGTGAAACTCGGATAAACTGCGGGTGAATAAAGAAAAAAGCACCTTCGGAAAATCGATGTTTTTCATAAGCGTATGGAACGGCACCGAAAGCTGCATCTCTACCGGCAGCTCCCCCTGTTCCACCATGTTTGTCCGCCATTCTGCCTCTTCTTCATCCAGCCGTTCTGCTGTTTCCTGTACCCGGCTCACTTCATCGATAAAAAAGACCGTTTCCGGGGAAAAATAATTGCTCAGGGTAGCCGGCTCTTCATAGAAAAACTGCATATATTTGTACAGACTTTGAAAACGTACGTGCTGCAGCAGCTGCTCCCGCTCTTCCGACAGGCGCTCCTGCACCTTCTGTTTCACGGTGTCGTCCTTGACCGTTTTCAGCGTTTTGCCCAGGCTGTCCTCAAGCTGCGAGGCTGCGCGCTGAAACTGTTCCGGATAAAGAATTGTCTCCTGAGCCGGGCTAATATTCACTTTAGTAATCTGTTCAATTGTCCTCTGGTCCTCCGGATTAAACAAACGAAGAGAATCAATTTCTGTATCAAACAGCTCCAGGCGCACCGGATTGTCCGCCGTAAGCGAGTAAATGTCAATAATACCGCCGCGAATGCTGAATTCACCGGGAGCCGCCACCATATCGGCCCGCTGGTAGCCGGAAGCATAGAGAAATTGCTGAAACGCATCCAGATCAAGATCGTCCCCGTTATGCAGCGGCCACTGGGCTGCTTCCCAGACAGCAGGCGGAGGCAGCAGGCGGCGCAGGCCGGCCACCGGGCTTACAATAATTCCGTCAAAGCCGCTGACCAGACGGTCAAGTACTTCAATCCGCTGTGACCTCATTTCCGGGCTCGCTACCGCAATTTCAGCAGAAATAAGCTCATTGACCGGATAAATTAATACGTCCTTCTCTGACCATTCCAACAAATCATCGTACAGCTTCTGCGCCTGATACAACGTATGCGTCACTACCAGCTGAGGCTTTTGCGTCTTCTCCTGGGCAAGCGTCATAAATAACGTTCTTGCCGAGCCGCTGAGCCCTGAAATCAGCTGCTCCGAAACCCCGTTCTGGAGGTCGCTGATAACTGCGCTGATCTCCGGATTGGAGGCCAATATCGATGGTAAACCCTTCATGCTCGTTCCTCCCTGTTTATGGCGATCTCTTTTTTTATCACGCAAAAGGGGAGCGGAACCTGGCAGTCCCACCCCGTTTTATTAATTAAACTCGTTCATCACTTCATCAAATGATTTACTGCTCCATGCTTCCGCCGAGGCTGCGGCCTTTTTGACTGCCTCATCCATATGCTTTCTCTCTTCCGGTGGAAAGGTGCCGAGAACATAGTCGATCACAGACGCCTTCTCCGGCTTTCCAATGCCAATGCGGAGCCGCTTGAATTCCTTCGTACCCAGATGTTCAATTAACGAGCGTATACCGTTATGGCCGCCGTGCCCGCCTTTTTTACGCAGGCGGACCGTGCCGGGAACGAGATCCAGGTCATCATACACAACTAGAACGTCTTCCGGGGACGCTTTATAAAAATCAAGCATCGGGCCTACCGCTTCTCCCGAAAGATTCATATAAGTCAAAGGCTTTACCAGTATCACTTTTTCGCCCCCTGCCATTGTTTCGGCAGTTTCGCTCCTCCACTTGCTTTTTTTCCATGACAGCTTCCACATGGAAGCGAGCTCTTCAACAGCTTCAAATCCGACGTTATGACGTGTCTTTTTATATTTTTTTCCCGGGTTGCCTAACCCGACAATAAATTTCATGCTGGTCCCCCGCTCTGCCTCGTACGTATAATGTTCAGGCTGCTTCTTCATATTGTACTAAAAAAACTGCTTCTTGACGTTTAAAACGATTACAGTGCTTGTCTTATTTTAAGATATTTCAGCTTAACAGCATAGCATAAATAAAGATCGCAGGGCGCCTGTAAAACAGAGTCGCCTGCGATCTTTATTTATGACGGAAGGCAGCACGCCCTCCGTCAGCTTTGGTGCAGTGATTATGAATTGTTGTTGTCGTTGCTGCCTTCTTCAGAACCGCCTTCTTCGGATTCTTCATCCGCATCTACAAGCTCAGGCTCTTCTGCTTCTTCTTCGCCTGGCTCTTCCGGCTCTTCTTCCGGTACAAGAACAGTAACAATCGTTTCTTCCGGCTCACTCGTAATCGTGTAGTTCAAACCTTCTGGAAGATCTGCTACCTGAATGGAGTCGCCGACATTCAATGTCGAAATGTCCACGCTGATGCTGTCAGGAATTTCAGCAGGCAGTGCGCTGACAGTAATATTGAACATCATGTGGGAGACAACGCCGCCGTCTTTTTCCCCTGGCGCTTCGCCTTCGAGGCTTACAGCAACGTCTGCTTCCATTTCGGAAGTCATGTCTACTTCAAAGAAGTCAACATGGATAAAGTAATCCTTGATGGAGTCAACCTGCATATCATGCACGATGACCTGGTGCTTTTTGTTTTCGCCTTCAATAGTCAGATCAATGATGCCGTTCTTCCCGGCTTCACGGATCGTTTTTAGGAATGTAACGTTGTCGACAGAGATAGGCTGGCTTTCCGTTTTCTTGCCATAAATAACGGCTGGAATCGTGCCCTCTCTGCGGAGTTTTTTCGTCACTGACTGTTTTGTTTCAGGACGACGAGCTGCAGTTAACTGCGTAGCCATGGTATTCACCTCATAATTAAATTTTATTTTCACGTGTTCGCGTAATTTTGCCCACTTGAGACAGAATTATACCAGAATCCACATCAAAAATCAATGGCTTATTCAAACCATTGATTTTCTTGTAGATTAATTAAACAAGCGGCTGACCGAAGTCTGCTCAAAGACGTTAATAATTGCTTTAGCCATAAGCGGGCCGACGGAAAGCTGTGTTACTTTATCGATATTTTTCTCTTCCGGGAGCACGATGGAGTTTGTTACGACAAGTTCTTCAATCCTGGAATTTTCGATTCTTTCTATTGCCGGGCCGGAAAGTACCGGATGGGTGCAGCACGCATACACATGGTTTGCGCCCGACTCGATTAACGCATCCGCTGCGAGAGTAATTGTTCCGGCGGTATCAATAATATCATCAATAATGATTGCCGTTTTGCCTTTTACGTCACCGACGATATTCATAACCTCTGAAACATTTGGACGCGGCCGGCGCTTATCAATAATCGCAATAGGAGCCTTTAAGCGGTCTGCCATTCTGCGTGCGCGCACCACGCCTCCGTGGTCAGGCGATACAATAACGAGATCTTCCAGGCCTTTTTCGTTGAAGTGACGGGACAAAATAGGCTCTCCCTGCAGCTGATCCACCGGAATATCGAAGAATCCCTGAATTTGCGTCGCGTGCAGGTCCAGGCTCAAAATTCTGGTCGCTCCAGCTGTTTCCAGCAGATTGGCAATCAGCTTGGCTGTAATAGGCTCTCTCGCCCGGGCCTTACGGTCCTGACGTGCGTAACCGTAATAGGGGAGGACAACGCTGATCGTTTTTGCCGAAGCCCGCTTCATGGCATCGATCATAATCAAAAGCTCCATTAGATGTTCATTGGCCGGGTCTGAAGTTGACTGGACCAAAAAGACATCGCAGCCGCGGATACTTTCTTCAATGTTTATCTGCACTTCGCCGTCACTGAATCGTTTTACAGAGCTGAGCCCCATTGTTGTACCGATCTGTTCAACAATTTCCTCTGCGAGCCTTGGATTCGAGTTCAGGGTGAATACTTTCAAATTGGAGCGATCCATCGTGGACATTTTTTAATTCCCTCCGTCACTTGTTTTGCTTTTTATCTGCATTTAATTTTTCACTTACATAGTTTTCTTTATTCGTCTGCCTTGCCCGTGCAATGGAAAGCGCATCCTCCGGTACATCCGAAGTAATAGTGGAACCTGCTGCTACGTAAGCGCCTTTCCCAACGTTTACCGGAGCTACAAGATTGGAGTTGCATCCAATAAATACGTTATCTTCGATTTTCGTTAAATGCTTGCCCATACCGTCGTAATTAACAGTGATGGAGCCGCAGCCGATATTCACATTTTTTCCTACCTCTGCATCTCCAATGTAGCTGAGGTGGGACGTTTTGCTTCCCTGTCCGATGGAGGCTTTCTTGATTTCAACAAAATTGCCGATTTTGGCTTCATCACCGATTGACGAAGCCGGCCGGACGTGGGCATAAGGGCCGATTTGTACGGAGTTTCCTACCTCGCTGTCCGTCACTGTCGATTGACGGACCACTGTTTCGCTGCCAATGACTGCGTTGCTGATTTCTGAATGCGGGCCGAGCTGGCAGGAGGTTCCTACATGTACACTGCCGCGGAGAATTGTCCCGGGCTCAATTACTGTATCAGCACCGATCACAGATTCCTTGGAGATATAAGTATTCTCCGGATCAATGATAGTTACTCCCTGTCGCATCCAATGTTCATTAATGCGGCGCTTCATGGCTTTTTCAGCCTGGGATAAAGCCACACGATCGTTCACCCCGATTGTCTCAGAAAAGTCTGGGGTGGTCCAGGCAGATACGGTTTCTCCCTGTTCCTGAAGGATACCAATAACATCCGGAAGGTAATATTCCCCCTGAACGTTGTTGTTATCCACCTGGCTGAGGGCATGAAACAAGGCTTCATTATCAAAGCAGTAGGTCCCCGTATTAATTTCCCGGATGCTTTTTTCCGTTTCGTCTGCATCCTTATGTTCAACGATACGGACAACTTCCCCGCTGCCGCCCCGGATGACCCGTCCGTACCCGGCGGGGTCGTCTGCTACGGCTGTTAAAATGCTTGCTTTTGCTTCCGTTTGTTCATGATGATCCATCAGCGCCTGCATCGTGCTCCCCTGGATCAGTGGAGTATCTCCACACGCAACGATAGTTGTTCCTTTTTTCCCCTCAAGCATCTGCCTTGTCTGCATTACAGCATGAGCCGTGCCAAGCTGTTCCTCCTGAAGAACATAGGAAGTACGCTCTTTTAAATGCTCTTCGACAGCTTCCGCCCCGTGGCCGGTCACCGTCACCAATTGATCGACACCGGCGTCTTCGAGCTCATCCACTACGTGCTCCACCATCGGTTTTCCGCAGACAGGATGAAGTACTTTATAGAGACTGGATTTCATGCGGGTGCCTTTTCCGGCAGCTAAAATAACGGCATAGCGATTGTTCATGTAGGTTCCTCCATATGCGCATTTTTGTCCATTAAGAATAATATCTTAAAAGCTGTAGGTTTTCAAGAATACACTATTACCTATTCTACATAATGAACGTTTACCTATCCACCCGATTTCGTTTACAGCCAAAAATAAATAACGGCCCCATCGAGACCGTTATCGCTGCCCTGGTACGTATGAAGTTACGAAGCGCCGGCTTCGTTAAAATTTTTTTCTGCGGGCTGCTGTTCCTGCTCGTCATATTCTGCCAATACAGCGGACTGGATCTTTTCTCTCGCTGCTGACGAAATAGGATGGGCAATATCACGGAATTCCCCATCAGGGGTGCGTTTACTCGGCATAGCAACAAAGAGACCGTTATTTCCATCAATGACCCGAATATCATGGACCACAAACTCTTCATCAAATGTAATAGAAGCAATCGCTCTCATCCGTCCATCAGTATTTACCCGGCGCAGCCTGACATCTGTTACCTGCATGTTTTCACCACCTTTGGTTTATTAACTCTCTCATCTATATGTATCTCTTCTTTCGCATCAAGCGTAAAGAGGCTGATTATTGATTTCTATATTATTCCGCAAAGTCCTGCCCGGACAAAAAATCGTCTGCAGATATATTTGATTTAAAGTATATAAACATGTATTCAGTATAACGATGTTTCATGTATGTTACCATATCTTTTTGCTCGAGCTAAAAGTCCTGTCTTTAAAAATCTCTCCGTTATTCTTCTTATCGGCCTGTTTTATGCTCTTTTCTACCCATATCGCAAAAAAACAGCACCCCGGCTGCCATTCGCGAAGGCAGCACAGAGCACTGTTTTTTATGAAGCCAGTAAAGCAATAACTTCAATTTCCACTTTTACATCCTTAGGGAGACGGGCGACTTCGACACAAGAACGGGCCGGCTGATGCTCCTGAAAGTAAGAACCATACACTTCATTAATAACCGGAAATTCATCCATATCTTTAATAAATACGGTTGCCTTAATAACATGATTCAGCGAAGAACCGGCTTCAGCAAGTACTGCCTGCAGATTCTGAAAAACCTGGTGCGTCTGCTCTTCAACTCCACCGCTTACAACTTCACCAGCCGTCGTTAAAGGAATCTGGCCGGAGCTGTAAAATACATTGTTTACCTTAATGCCCTGCGAATACGGACCAATAGCCTCTGGAGCCTGCTTAGTAAATACTTCCTTCATCGTGATCTCTCCTTTTCGAGCTTTGTTAGAAAATTACCGGGAACTACACGGATGTTTTTTGTCTTTTCGTTTACCTCTTCCACTCTTGCGATGCTTACGTAATCATCCACCAGACGCTCTCCCGCGCCTTCAGCTTCCACAAGCACTCCGATGCCTGCCACATTTGCCCGGAACTCCTGCAGCAGCTCTATCATTCCGCTCACCGTACCGCCTGCTTTCATGAAATCATCCACTACAAGGACGTTAGATCCTTCCGGCAGGCTCCTCCGCGCTAAGGACATTGTCTGAATGCGTCTCGATGAACCTGACACGTAATTGATGCTCACGGTCGATCCTTCCGTAACCCGGTGGTCTCTTCGGACAATACTTACAGGTACGTCAAGATACGTACCAATCGCGTGTCCAAGCGGGATGCCTTTCATAGCCACAGTGACAATGGCATCAATCTGCCTGTCCGCAAAAACAGAAGCAAACATTTTCCCCACTTCGTTCATCGTACGTGGACGCCCAAGGATATCCATCATATATAAATACCCTCCAGGCAGCAGCCGTTCTTTGTTTTCCAGTTTTTCACACAGGTCTCCGACAAACAATTCTGCGGTGCTTTTTTCCACTTTTGGTACATATCGCACGCCGCCGCTCGCGCCTGCTACCGTACGCAGTGCACCAACACCCTGGGTTTCAAAAATTTCTTTAATGATAGTCAAATCTTCACTTACCGAGGATTTGGCGGAATCATACCTCTCCGTAAAATAACCAAGAGAGATAAGTTCATGTGGATGCTGCAGTAAAAAATTGGTCATATCAACCAATCGGCCGCTTCGTTTCAGTTTTTTCATGCTTACCTCCGTAAAATCCGAATATTTAGCAAGAATATACCATTTTCATACGGATTTTATCAAGCGTTTCGGTTGTTCAACAGGCGAACCGCGTACACTTGGGAGCAGAAACCACGCAACGCATTATACACACGGCTTACTTTGCTTTCCTTATCCACCAGTCCGAAAACAGTAGGACCGCTGCCGCTCATCAGTGCAGCATCCACACCGGAATCGAGCATGCGGGCTTTAATCTGCCCCACTTCGGGATAAAGCGGCAGAGTTACTTCTTCAAGGGTATTGGATAAAGAGCGGCAAAGCTGTTCATAATTGTTATTCCGAATCGCTTCCACCATCGCCGGGGTCATCTCCTGGCGTTTTTTAGCCGCGTCGATTCTGCGGTAAATTTCCCCGGTGGAAACACCTGTAGGAGGTTTAGCTAAAATTACCCAACAGGACGGGGGCGGGTCAATGTGCTCAATCTGCTCTCCCCGTCCGGTAGCAATCGCCGTTCCCCCGTGTACGCAAAAGGAGACGTCCGAGCCGATCAGCGCCCCAATTTCTGCCAGTTCCTCCATGTCCGCGCCGATTTCCCACAGCTCATTCACCCCCCGCAGCGTAGCTGCGGCATCACTGCTGCCACCGGCGAGTCCGGCAGCGACAGGGATGTTTTTATGTATGAAAATCGACACGCCATAAGCAATACGGTATTTATCCTTTAACAGCTTTGCAGCCTGGTACGCCAGGTTTCTATGGTCTTCCGGAAGAAAGCCCTCTGACATTTGCACGACAATTTTTCCATCTTTTCTTCGCTCAAACTCCAGACGATCAGCCAAATCCACCTGGGCCATCACCATTTTTACTTCGTGATAGCCATCTGCCCGTTCACCTAAAACATCGAGCGTCAGATTTATTTTCGCCGGAGCCTTTTTTGATAACTTCACCATCATTCTCCTTCTCTCATCTTCCTCCACGTTTACCGTACTTTCAACCTTCTAACATTTTAGTTGAAAAACTGCAGCATGTACAGCAGGAAAAGCTTCCCTTACTCCCGCAGGCGCACGTAAATTCGGAAATCGGGCTTTCGCCAGCCTTTTACTGTTCTTTCTTCAACATGGCTTTAAAAATGAAAAAAGCTTTCCGCTTAGCGCAGAAAGCCTGTATGCTGTCCGGGGACTGCATTCGTATGTGTTAGTTAAGCCTGAAGCTCTTCTTCTTCCGTTAGATACAGTTTGACTGTCTGGGTGAGTACATCTGTATAGCTGTAAGAAAGACGTTCGACAGGATGCTGGGCTCTGTCCAGTTTGACAATAAAGACGGAAGGATATGTTTCCTCTAAATACCCGGAACGTTCGACGGTTTTCTTGCGTCCGCCATTAGCAATTACCGTAACTCGTTTACCTACTTTTAAATCCAACGCTTCTTTAATCTCCACCAATGTTTTTCCCATTGTCTAACCCACCTCACTAAAAATTATGTTAACATAACCCGGGTTAGTTGTCAAAAATTTTTCATTATACCAATTCTTTAATTTGAATGTCAATTACTAAATCTTCTTTTTCCGAATGTCTTAAAATTCTTGATAAAAAGGAGCAAGTTCATTGGATAATAGAGCAAATTCCTCCATGGAAAGCGTTTCACCACGTCTTCCCGGATCGATGCCAGTCTGCTCAAACGCCTGCAGCAGTCTGCCTTTGCCCTCCGCTCCGGCCAGCTGGTTCAGCAAATTGTTCCAGAGAGTTTTTCTGCGCTGTACAAATGATGCGCGCACCAGCCGGAAAAAGAATTCCTCGTTCACTACATGCACTGGCGGGGCAGAACGTTTTCTCAGGCGGAGAATCAGTGAATCGACTCTCGGCTGCGGAATAAAAACGGTTTTCGGAACGGTCATCACCTTTTCTGCTTCCGCAAAATATTGTACCGCTATGGATAAGGATCCGTAGGCTTTTGTACCTGGCACGGCCGCCATTCGCTCTGCCACTTCTTTTTGCAGCATAATCACAATGTTTTTAATCGGCAGCCTCTGTTCAAGCACTGCCATCAGTATAGGAGTGGTAACATAATACGGAAGGTTCCCTACGACGGATACACTTCGGCACTCACTCATGTGTTCATGAATAAACGCTCCGAGGTCCACCTGCAGAATATCGCGGTGGTGCACCCGGACGTGCGGATAAGGAGCCATCGTTTCTTCAAGAATCGGAAGCAGGCGCTGGTCGATTTCGAATGCCTCCACCTGCCCGGCCTGTTTTGCGAGATGCTCTGTGAGGGCCCCAATGCCGGGACCCACCTCTATGACCCCGTCTTCCGGCTCTATGCCCGCTGCCTGGGCAATGCGCGTTAAAATGTTTGCGTCGATTAAGAAATTTTGTCCCAGGCTTTTTTTAAACGCAAATCCGTGTCTTTCCAGTATATCCTTCGTCCGCCCCGGGGTTGCTATATCCTTCACGCCTTCTCCTCCTCTTCCAATAATTGTTCATATGCTGCGGTAAATTCAGCCTGGCTGATTTGAAACATCTCCAGCCTTTTCAAAAACTGCTTTCCATTGGCATAGCCGATGTTCAGTATTTCCCCCAGGCGGGCGCGTTTATCTCTAGAGCCGCTTCCGGCGAACAGCCCAAGCTCCAGGAGGTCCTGCCTTGTCACTGCTGCTGTCACTTCCGGATGCTCTTTTTCGCTGCGCACGTGCCTTAAGGCTTCACGGATCGTTTCTGCAGAAGCGTGCTCCACCCCCAGACTCTGGCCCGGGCTCCCGAAGGCTTTACCTTTTGTTAAGAAAGCGTGCTTGCACCCCGGCACGCGCCGGCTGACTATCCGTCGGATTCTCTCGCCCGGAACGTCCGGATCAGTTAAAATAATGACCCCTCTCCGCTCCCTGGCCAGTTCAATCCGGCGGAGCGCTTCCTCACTTACTGCCGAGCCGTTTGTTTCAATGGTGTCTGTCTCCACCGCGTTGCGGACAGCTGCGGTATCAGATTTGCCCTCCACTACGATACATTCGTAAATACGCACGGTTACCTTCCTTCTAAGTCAATTTAGTCTTTTGCTATGATACAGCCCGCTTTTCCATTTTCATGGAAAGAGCGGGCCCGTTCATCGTTTACAGACGAAAAAGCTGTTTAGCGTTTTTTGTCGTCTGTTCAGCCAATTCCTCATACGGAATTTCTTTCAATTCTGCGATTTTTTCAGCTACCAGCTTTACGTATGCAGGTTCATTCCGCTTGCCCCGGTATGGGTGGGGGGCCAAAAACGGACAGTCGGTTTCCACCAGCAGCCGGTTCATCGGAATTTCCCTGCTTACTTCCTTAGGAAGCTTTGCGTTTTTGAACGTGACCGGACCGCCAAAGGAAATATAAAAATTCATATCCATACAGCGCTTCGCGGTTTCGGCAGTGCCGCCAAAGCAGTGCATAATACCGCCGACTTCTCCCGCATTTTCTTCCTCCAGCAGATCGACAATATCATCATGGGCCTCGCGGTCATGAATAATGATCGGCATGTTCACTTTCTTTGCCAGGTGGATCTGCCGGCGGAATACCTCTTTTTGTACATCCTTCGGGGATTTGTCCCAGTGATAATCGAGCCCCATTTCTCCGAGGGCTACAACCCGGGGATGGCCGGCGAGTTCCTCAAGCCATTCCAGGTCCTCATCGGTCATGTCAACAGCGTCGACCGGATGCCAGCCGACTGCTGCATAAATAAAATCGTACGTTTCCGCCAGTTCTATCGCTTTAGGAATCGTCTCCCGGTCAAAGCCGACGACCGTCATGTAATCGACCCCGGCTTCTTTAGCCCGTTCGATCGTTTCTGCGACTTCTCCTTCGAATTGTTCTACGTTCAGATGAACATGCGTATCAAAAAGCATCACATTCTCGTCCTTTCTTTAATTCACGACCGATCCGTTTGGAAGAGCCTGATCGATAGTGGCAAGCGTCAGTTCTTTTCCTTTAGAAGCAGCCAGGATCATTCCTTCCGACCATTCTCCCCGAAGCTTCACCGCTTTCAGGTTGGTCACACAGATCACCTTCCGGCCTTTTAAATCCTCCGGGGTGTAATGCTCTGCAATGCCGGAAACGACCTGACGCTTCTCATCCCCTACGTCAAGCTGAATTTTAAGCAGCTTATTAGCCTTTTTGACTGGTTCTGCGTCGATGATTTCCGCTACCTTCAGCTCCACTTTGCCAAAGTCATCAATTGTGATTTCCCCGTTTTCTTCTGTTTCCTCTTCCTCTTCTGCTTCCGCTTTCACTGTACCACCCATCGACTCAATAATATACTTCACTTCATCCTCCTGCTGAAGACGAGGGAAGACAGGCACGGCCTTACCGGCTACTCTGGTGCCTTCTTTTATATGGGCGAAGGATTTTGTCGTTTCCCAGCCTGTAATTTCTTTATCTATACCAAGCTGCGACCAGATGCTCTTCGGCGTTTCTGTCATAAACGGCTGAATCAGTATACTGATTACCCGCAGAGATTCCGCCAGATGGTAAAGCACGGAGCCGAGAACTTCCCGCTCGCTTTCATCTCTTGCAAGAATCCACGGCTGCGTTTCATCAATATATTTATTTGTCCGGCTGATAAGCTGCCATATGGCTGTCAGAGCCACTGAAAACTCCATCTCTTCAACCGCATTTTCTACCTTAGTGACGGTTGCCTCTATCAGCTCAAGCAGCGAAGCATCATACGGACTCGCGTCCTTCACATAAGCCGGGATGGAGCCGTCAAAATATTTGTTAATCATTGCCACGGTACGATTTAAAAGATTGCCCAGATCGTTTGCGAGATCATAGTTCAGCCGGTCCACAAATCCTTCCGGCGTGAACACTCCGTCGGAGCCAAACGGTACCTCCCGGAGCAGATAGTAGCGGACAGCATCCAAACCGTAGCGGTCAACAAGCGGAATCGGGTCCACCACATTACCTTTGGACTTCGACATTTTTCCGTCCTTCATCAAAAGCCATCCGTGGCCGAACACTTTCTTCGGAAGCGGCAGATCGAGGGCCATCAGCATAATCGGCCAGTAAATAGTATGGAAACGCACGATTTCCTTGCCGACAATATGCACATCCGCCGGCCAGTATTTTTGGTATTCTTCGTCTTGCTCTGTCGTGTAGCCGAGCGAGGTGATGTAGTTGCTCAATGCGTCAATCCATACATACACTACATGCTCCGGGTCGCTTTTGACAGGAATGCCCCATTCAAAGGTCGTTCTTGAAATGGACAAATCCCCGAGACCCGGTTTGATAAAGTTATTAATCATTTCATTCTTACGGGATTCCGGCTGGATAAATTCCGGATTATCTTCATAAAACTGAAGCAGGCGGTCCGCATACTTGCTCATTTTGAAAAAATACGATTTTTCCCGCACCTTCTCTACCGGGTGGCCGCTTTCCGGACTGATACCGGCGGTTACGTTGCCTGCTTCATCGTACTGTTTCTCTTCGAGCTGGGTTTCTGTATAGAAGGTTTCGTCCGGCACCGAATACCAGCCTTCGTATTCGCTCAGATAGATATCGCCGTTTTCTTTCAGCTTTTCAAAGATGATCTGTACAGCATCACGGTGACGGTCTTCAGTCGTGCGGATAAAATCATCGTAGGTAATATTTAATTTGTCCCACAGCTGCTTAATGTTCTGCGCTGCATCATCGACGAACTGCTGCGGACTGACCCCGTTTTCCTCCGCCTTTCTTTCAATTTTCTGCCCGTGTTCATCAGTTCCGGTTAAGTACTTTACATCGTAGCCTCTCAGGCGCTTGTAGCGGGCGAGAGCATCTCCGGCTACTGTCGTATACGCATGTCCAATATGAAGCTTTCCACTCGGATAATAAATCGGCGTCGTTAAATAAAAAGTATTCTTTTCTTCTGGCATATTTATGTCCTCCTTCAAAGGCGCGTAAATTCTTTTCCAATATAAAAAAGCCTCCGTCCGTCAAAGGGACGAAAGCTGCGCTCACGTGGTACCACCCAAATTTCCGTTATTTTTACAAACAACGGCTTATTTCCAGGCGCATCCGGCCCCCGGAAGTTCAGCGTTAACGCCGCTGACGGCCCGTCTTTACTGTTACAGCTCACACGGACGCCCTCCCGGACCATATTCTCTAGTTCCGCCGCACCGGTTTTCAGCATTCCCGGTTCTCTGTGCCGGCTTCTGTAGATACTCATCCATTCGTCGGGCCAATATTTTCTACACTAATATACTATGTGTTTTTTCCCTTTTCGTCAAAAATATTTTCATTCGACAATTCGACAAAATTAGTTTGATCCAAGTAAATATTTCCCTATTATAAATTTTTATGGTTTTTTATACATAATCAGACTGATTAAGTTCTATTTTTTTAAAATTAATATATAAATAGATGTATAAAAGGATTTATTTCTGTATAAGTGATTGAAATTTTTGTTAAATTTCACAGAAATCATAATTCAAATTCGTTGACGGTATTAGAAAACATTGGTATTGTTAGCGTACAGATAGAAAATGTCGAATTTTGACGAATAAAGCTGAATTTAAGGAGGACCTACCAATGAAATCAACAGGTATCGTACGTAAGGTTGACGAATTAGGGCGCGTAGTCATTCCGATTGAACTCCGCCGCACACTTGAAATCCAAGAGAAAGACGCTCTTGAAATTTATGTGGATCATGACCGCATTGTATTGAAGAAATATAAACCAAACATGACCTGCCAGGTAACCGGAGAAGTGTCGGATGACAACTTATCTCTTGCCGATGGTAAAATTATTCTTTCCCCTGAGGGCGCTGAAGCAATTATTAAAGATCTTCAGGATTACGTGCAAAACCATAAATCGAACGCTTAAGTTCACGAAGAAGCCTTTCCTTTCGGGGGAAGGCTCTTTTTTTATGATTTATTTAACCCGTGGTAAGCCGCATATACTTCCTGTTTTTTAACATTTCGGCGCTGGGCAGTTTTTTTAATCGCTTCTTTGCTCGATGCACCCGCTTCCACATACTTCCGGACTTCCTCCTCCATCGGCCCGTGCTCCTCTTCTCCGGATTCATCCGAAACAGGCTTTTCTACAATTAATACACATTCCCCTTTAATGTCTCTGTCTTCAAAAGCAGCGGCTGCTTCAAGCAGGGTGCCGCGGACAAACTCTTCATATTTTTTCGTTAATTCTCTTGCCACGACCGCCGGCACGTCCCCCCACTCTTCATGCAGAAAGTGGATCGTCCCGAGGAGGCGGTAGGGTGATTCATACAAAACAACCGGCACTCCTGACGGAAGCTTTTGCAGAACCATTCGTATCTCTTTTTTCTTCCGCGGCAGAAATCCATGAAAATAAAAGCCGCCGCCCCCGAGTCCGGAAGCCGTCAGAGCTGGCAGAAGAGCACTTGCACCCGGCAGCGGCACTATCGGTATTCCCTGCGCAATGCATTTTTGCACGAGTTCATCACCAGGATCAGATACCAGCGGTGTGCCTGCATCACTTACTATCGCCACCTGTTTTCCCTCTGTAAGCCACTGCAGAATTTTTTCCTGTTTTTGACGCTTGTTATGTTCGTGATAGCTTTCTAAAGGCGTATCTATTTGATAGTACTGGGTAAGCTTTTTTGTCTGTCTCGTATCTTCGGCCAGAATATATTCCGCTTCCTGAAGTATGCGGACGGCCCGAAAAGTAATATCTTCTAAATTCCCGATCGGTGTTGGCACTAGGTAAAGCATGCCGGTATTTTCAGTAGCTTGAAAGCTGAACTGCTGGGTCATCATGCCCCTCCTTCATTAACCGTTGTTTGTGACTGCGGGGAAGCTGCTTAATACGGTATTCCTCACGCATCGCCTCTCTTTTTGTAGGGAACCTCTGATGATAAACGAGCCGCACAGGCCCCCTACCCTTCGTATATTTTGCCCCCCGGCCTGCATTGTGGGCTTCCAGCCGCTTTTGCAGATTGTTTGTATAGCCGGTGTAGAGGCTCCCGTCCCGACATTGCAGCATATAGACAACATGTTTATTTTGTTCCATAGTACGCCCGAAACTCCTCTGTATACTCTCCGTCCGCCTTATATACAATAATCGGGGAAAGGCATTCCAAACCGGGCCTGCCTGCTTTTATTCCCTCTACCATCACAATATTTGCCGCCCGCCCTGCCTTTGGATGCACAAGCTGCATCCGCTTCGGCTCGATCCGGTATTTCTGGTAGTAGCTAAACAGCTCTGCAAGCCTTTCCGGACGAAGAACTATAGCCACCTTCCCTTTCTGCTTGGCTAAAAATGCAGCGGAACGGACAAATTCTTCCAAACTTCCGTGCTCCTCATGGCGTGCGTTTGCCAGCTTTTCCTGCTTATTTTTCATTGTCTCCCGGGCGGTATCAAAATAAGGAGGATTGCACGTCACCAGCGACCACTGATCCCCGTGATACCTGGAACGAACCGTCCGTACGTCTCCCTGCTGAACGGTAACCTGCCCTTCCGCTCCGTTCATCGCCATCGTCCGGGCCGCCATATCACACAGCTCGGGCTGTCTTTCTATACCTGTAACAGGAACGCGGCTCCGCTCTGTTAATAACAGAGGAATAATCCCGTTGCCGGTCCCAAGATCGATAATTTTCCCAACAGTTTTCGGCACAGAGCAAAAGTACGCAAGCAGCACCGAGTCAATGGAAAACGCAAAAGCATTTTCATGCTGAATAATAGGCTTCCTCGAAGGAGTATAGTCGACTCTCTCTCCTGCCTGTAATACCTCTTTCACTGCCTGAGCCCCCTGATTTTGAATTGATTCACATTTTTTTTCATATATCCACCTTCTGCTGATTGGCCTCCTGAAAAGCTGCATATCGTCCCTGCTTTCGAAGAAGTTCTCTGTGCGTTCCCTGTTCTGCAATTTCTCCATCGTCCATTACGTAGATGGTATCTGCTTTTTCAATGGTATTTAAGCGGTGCGCCACTACAAAAGAAGTACGGCCTTTCATTAAGCGCCCCAGCGCCTCCTGTATTCTCATCTCCGTTACTGTGTCCACGCTTGACGTTGCTTCATCAAGAATCAGAATTTTCGGGTCGGACAGCACTGCCTTGGCGATGGAAAGCAGCTGCCGCTGCCCGTGACTGAACCCGCTTCCTTCTTTCCCAAGCATCGTCTGGTAACCTTCCGGCAGCCGCTCGATAAATGCATGGGCATTGGCCGCTTTTGCCGCTTCTATTACTTCTTCATCCGTAGCCTCCAGATTACCGTAGCGTATGTTTTCCATTACCGTTTTTTCAAACAGAAAATCATCCTGCAGAACTACGCTCATCTGCTTCCGAAGATGTTTAATATTCCATTCAGAAAGAGGTGTCTGATCCACATAAATCTCTCCGGCTTCCGCCGTGTAAAAACCGATAATTAAATTCATAACGGTCGTTTTTCCGGAACCGGTAGGGCCTATAAAAGCAGCTGTCTCGCCGGCATTCACATGAAAATCAATGCCGCGGAGCACCTTTTCGTTTTCATAGCCAAACGTAACTTCCTGAAACTTTACTTCCCCGGAAACAGTCTTGGCTGTTCCTCTCTCCTCCCGGTGATCCTCCGCCTTTTCGTCCAGAAACGAAAAAATTCTCTCTGCCCCGGCAAGCGCCGCAAACAGAGCATTAAACTGATTCGCCAGGTCGTTCAACGGCCGGGTAAACTGACGGGAATATTCCACAAAAATCACGATCGTACCAATAGTAACTGCACCGACACCATAATACGCCAAAATTCCTCCGGCTCCTGCCGTAATCGCGAAATTAATATTGTTTAAAAAATTCATCCATTTCGGGATAAAACCGGAATACGTCTGAGCCCAAAATCCTGCATGACGAAGGGTTTCGCTTTCCTGTTCAAAGTTTTTCATGACGCGCGGCTCTTTGGAAAATACCTTCACGATCGACTGGCCGGAAATCGTTTCTTCAGCATACCCATTCACTGCCCCGACCGCCTGCTGCTGCTTTTGAAACAACAGTCTGGTCCGCCTGGTAATCCAGCGCAGACCCAAAAACATGACCGGTAGAAACAAAAGCGTAAAAAAGGTGAGAAGCGGGCTGATCACTAACATAATAACGAGAATACCGGTAAACGTTAACAGGCTGGTCATGATCTGCACGACCGAGGTGTTTAAGGTAGTTGATATGTTATCCATATCGTTCGTCATTCTGCTCATGATAGAGCCATCCTGCCGTTTGTCAAAAAACGACAGCGGCAATGTCTGCAGATGAGAAAAAAGGTGGTAGCGAAGCTTAAAAACGGCCTGTTGGGCAAGAGAAATCATCACATAAGTCTGGATGGTGCTCATGACTCCCCACCCAACGTACACAGCAAACAACAGTAACAGTATCGTTCCAAGCCCTTCGAGCCGCTGCGGCACTAAATACTGGTCAACGATATGACCAAGAAGCAGCGGCCCCGAAAGCATAAAGGCGGCAGTGAAAAGCACGCAGACAAAAACAGCCGTCAGCCGCCATTTCTGAACGGACAGATAAGACCAGAGCCGGGCGGTGGTACGTTTCCAGTTCTGTATCTGGTCAGTGTCCGGGCGGTCGTCTGCCTGGGAAGGATCAATGTCCGGATGTTTATATTGAAACGGCGAGGTAATCCAGTGCCTTTTCATGTCGCCGCCTCCTTCCCATACTGTGATTGATACAGCTGTCTGTAGAATGCAGACTCCTCATACAGCTCTTCATGAGTGCCGAATCCAATGACTTCCCCATGCTCAAGAAGCAGCATTTTATCCGCCTTCAGTGCCGTAGAAAGCTTTTGAGTTACTAAAATGGAGGTACACGGGTACGCTTCAAGCGCTTCCAGAAACTGTGCCTCCGTTTCCGCATCCAACGCGCTCGTACTGTCATCGAGGAGCAAAAGCCCCGGGTTTCTCAGCAATGCCCGGGCAATCGTCACCCGCTGTTTCTGGCCCCCCGAAAGATTTACGCCATTTTGGCCGATCATCGTCTGCTCCTGCTCAGGCAGGGCCCGGATCGTTTCCTCAAGCTGAGCCGTCTCCACCGCTCTGCTCATTTCCTCAGCTCCGGCTTCCTCACGCCCCCACTGAATATTTTCCTGAATCGTTCCTGAAAACAATTTTGCCTCCTGGGGGACGTAGCCGATCTGGGTTCTTAACGAAGCAATGTTAAGATCCCTGGTGTCTGCATTATCAATAAAAAGACGGCCGCTGACCGGCTCATACAAACGAAGCATTAACTGGAACAAAGAAGATTTACCAGCCCCGGTCGCCCCGAGAACCGCCATCTGCTCGCCGCGTTTCACGTGAAACGTCACATCATTCAGAGCCGGAACCCGGCTGTCGCTATAAGCAAAAGTCACATTCTCAAACTGGACGTCTATACTTCCTTCTTCTTTTACGTCCTCCTGGCCGGAATTTTCCTTTTCGGCACCTTCGAGCACTTCTTCAATCCGCGAGGCGGAAGTTCTCGCCCGGGCAAGCAGTGTAATCAGCATGCCGACAACGCCAAGCGCGCCAGTCATTCTTGCAGCATAGTTCACTACCGCTACCACCTCACCTACCTGGGCCTCGTTGTTCTGCACGGCAGAGCCTCCGATCCAAAGCATGAGCACAATCGCTGCGTTCATTAAAAACAAAAGGATCGGCGAAGTAAGAGCTGTATAACGAAAAGCTTTGACAGCACTCGCCTGGAGAGCTTCATTCTGCACAAAAAAACGTTTAATTTCATGCTGCTCGCGGCCAAAAACCCGTACAAGCCTAAGGCCGCCAAGGTTTTCCTTCATCACCCTGTTTACGGCATCGATACGCTTTTGCAAACTGCCGAAATAAATCATTCCCTTTGTCATCAGCCATGCGAGGATCAACAGTAAAAAAGGAATAAAAATCACCAGTACGAGCGCCATTCGGGCATTTACCACAAAAGCCATAACTGTCGCGCCAATTAGCAAAAGCGGCGAACGAAGCATAAACCGGAGCATCATTACAATCAAGTTTTGCACCTGGGTAATATCATTGGTGAGCCTGGTCAGTAACGAGGACTGCGGGAAATCCTGCAGATTCTCCAGGCTCGACTCCTGGACACGCTTATACATTTCATTGCGCAGATCAAAGCCGGTGCTGTGCCCGACGTGATCTGCGAAAAAACAGTTCAGTACCCCGACACCAAAGCTGAGCAGGGCAAGACCTGCCATCGCAAACCCAAGGCTTACGACCAGGCCGATATCATTGTTTGCCAGACCTTCATCAATCAGTCTCGCAAGAAGAAGCGGCTGAAATAATTCAACCGATAATTCAATCAAAAGCAGAAAAAAAGACAATACCGCTGCTGCTTTATAAGGACGAACGTAGCGTAAAATAGTTTTCATCAAAAGACCCCTTGCACATTTCTGCCCGCGTAAAGAATTATTTATATTTTAGCACACGCCTGCAGCTTATTTCTTCTCGATCCAGCATAAAAACCGGCCTTCTCATACGAAAAGGCCGGTGGGCAGCTACACGATATCGAGCGGTTGCTTTGTCTGCGGCTTCGGAAAAGCACTATCTAGCATTTCGACTTCTTCATTTGTCAGTGTAATACTAGCCGCCTCGGCATTCTCCCGCACATGCTCCGGATTGGAGGTCTTCGGAATACTTAACACCATCCCTGAGCGAATGGTCCAGGCAAGAGCAATCTGCAGCGGGCTCATGCCCCGGCGCTCAGCGATTCTCTGCAGGGTCCGGCTTTCCCCAAGCGTACGCCCTCCTCCCTGATCAAGTGGACA
The DNA here is from genome assembly GCF_056034365.1 of Marinococcus sp. LNHM5E3-2.1. Classification (NCBI taxonomy): domain Bacteria; kingdom Bacillati; phylum Bacillota; class Bacilli; order Caryophanales; family Bacillaceae; genus Marinococcus; species Marinococcus sp. LNHM5E3-2.1. The sequence goes on along the minus strand of NZ_JBQLIB010000010.1, from coordinate 60,647 downwards.
GTATGCCATTACCGGCATCCGCTGCTCCTTCATCCAAGGCATCAGATCAAATTCAATCCCCCTTGAAGCCAGATGATATAATACTTGATTGCAGACAGCATTACCTCCGTGTTCGAGCGAGAGCAGTTCCCTCATCTCCCGGGTATCGAGGTTGGAAACGCCCCACCGTTTGATTTTTCCATCTGCTTTTAATTTTTCCATACCCTTCACGGTTTCTTTGAGAGGCACGCTTCCGCGCCAGTGGAGTAAATACAAATCCAGCTGTTCCACCCCGAGACGGCTAAGTGATCCTTCGCACGCCTTTTCAAGCTTCTCGCCGCCTGCGTTATTGGGAAGAACCTTGGAAACGAGAAAGGCTTCCTCTCTTCTTCCTTCCAATGCCTCTCCGGCCAGCTGCTCTGCTTTACCTCCCCCGTACATTTCGGCTGTATCAATCACCGTCATTCCATAATCAAGTCCTGTCCGCAGTGCTTCTATTTCCTGCTCTCTCAGCCCGGCATTGTCTCCCATATGCCATGTGCCCTGACCAAGCGACGGAAGCTCTGTGCCGTCCCGGAGGGTCACCGTGCGACCTTGAACGTGTTCTTTGATGGTTTTTGAAATATCACTCATTGATGATTCAATCCTCTCTCCATCTTTATTGTTTTTAACGGCGTTTCCATGAACATTTCTGTGAAGCGCTCTGTTTCCCGGAAGCCCTGCTTTTCATAAAAAGCTTCAGCCCGGGTGTTTCCCTCTTCCACGTACACTGTCATCGTTTTCTTTTCAGCAGAAATATATTCCATCCCGGCGTCGAACAGCTTTTGTCCCCAGCCGGCGCGCTGATACCGGGGCAGTACGTAAAGAGCTGCGAGCTCTGCTTCCTCCTGCTGGAGCAAGTTAATATAGCCTATCAGAACACTTTCGCTAACCGCCGCTAAAAATATGGATTCCCCACGCTTAACATCAAACATTTTTTTAGAGTAAGCAGCTTCAATGAACGCCTCTCTTGCCCGGGCTGGTATTAAATTTTCATACGTATGCTCCCACGTGATCTCAGCAACCCCGCGCACCGCTTCATAGTCTTCCTCTCGTACAGGCCTGATCATTGCATGTCCTCCTCGCTGAAAATGCATCACTTTGTCTTCTGAAGATATAAACGAAACCGCTTGTCTTTACAGACAGGCGGTTCCAGATTGCTTGTTCCTTATTTTTGATTTAAAAACGAGAGGCAGAATAAACAGTCTCCGTCCGTCCGCAGGCTGCCGTAATGCATATTACAAATGTGGAAGCCTTCATGGTACAAGCGGGCGAGGTTGTCATAGCCCTCCCCCATACTGCTCGTCTGAATGCGGCTCGGACCCGGCTGGGACGTCCCTCCGGCTAATTCCTTTTCCTGAATTTCCTCACCGCTGTCTTCCACCCGCTGACGCAGATGCTGATTTTCAAGTACGAGTGCCTGGTTCTCTTCAATAAGCATCGCCAGCTGTTCTTTGAGCTCTCCCAGTTCATCATGGAGCCTTCCAATCCGCTCTTCCATATGAATCACCTGGGAGAAGATTTCTTTTTTATCCACTCGCACCCCCACCTTCTCCGTCCGTTTAACTGTTATCCTGCGATAAAGCCTTCATCAAGCAGCTCATCCAGCGAAAATTCCAATACTCTCTCTTCTTCTGCGTAGTTCACCTGTACGAGACGTTCTAAAATATTAATACCGGCTACCTTTCCTTTGCCTTCCGGGGTATTAATATGCTCTCCGACGTCCGGCATTTCACGCTTGGCTGTTTCATAATGATCGTTTTCATATTTCAGACAGCACATAAGCCTGCCGCACAGGCCGGAAATCTTTGCCGGATTTAAGGAAAGATTCTGATCTTTTGCCATCTTAATGGAAACCGGCTCAAAATCCCCGAGAAACGTCGAACAGCAAAGCATTCTTCCGCACGGGCCGATCCCGCCGAGCATTTTAGCTTCGTCCCGGACCCCGATCTGCCGGAGTTCAATCCTTGTACGAAACTGGGAAGCTAAATCCTTCACCAGCTGACGGAAATCTACCCGTCCTTCCGCCGTGAAATAAAACAAAATTTTATTCCGGTCAAAGGTGTATTCCACATTCACCAGATTCATATCCAGCTGGTGCGTCGCAATTTTTTCGCAGCCGAGATCATATGCTTCCTGCTCAAGCTGTTTATTTTCTTTCACAGCAGCATGATCATCCTCATCGGCAAGCCTCATAACTTTTTTAAGCGGCAATACGACGTCGTCGCCGCTGACCTGCTTATTTTCAAGCACTACTTTCCCGTACTCAATTCCTCTGGCCGTTTCTACTATGACCCAGCTTTCTACCTGTGCGTCATGGCCGTTCGGGGAAAAGTAATAAATCTTTCCCGCCTTTTTAAACCGGACGCCTACTACATCATGCAATGTCATGATCCCTCCTGTAACTGGATCAGCAGCTGTTCCATCAGAAGCTGCGCATTCGCGTTAGCCCGGAGCCGGCGCTTTGCTTCTAAAATTGCCTGCAGTCGGGCAACGACCTCCATCTCTGAAAAACGAAGGGCTACTCGTTCCAACGTCGCTTTTTGATCGAAGTATGTGATGTCATCCGAACCGTATGTGATCGACAGGAGGTCGCGATACCAAAAAAGCAGCATATCTAAGCCGATGTCCAGTTCTTCTCTATCTGAAAAATGTACAAGCCATTTATCCTGCAGTGTCAATAGTGCACTGTGAAGGCGCTGATGCACCTCTTCCGTTAATTGTATCACTAGATTTCGGCCCTGTACAATCCACTCAGCCTGTGCTGCGTCGTTTTCACGCTCAGGGACATGAGGCAGTTTTGCAAGCAGGCCGGCCGCAATTTCCCCTGTACCTTCCCTTTCCTGAAACAAATGGCGGCGACGCTCCACGGAGGGAGGAGAAAACGCAATCTTTTGGGCGCGGGACTGAATCGTGTCCAGCAGAAAATGAGCATTCTCCGTTAATAAAATGGCGAGAGTCGGGCTTTCCGGTTCTTCGAGAAACTTCAGCAGGCTGTTGGCTGCACTGGCCGTCATACGGTCAGCGTCTTCGATAATATAAATTTTTAAACGGGCTTCCATTCCTTTATAGGTGAATTCTTTTTGAAGCATTTCCACCTGTGCTTTTTTGATTGAAGCGCCTTCCGGCTGTAAAAACATTACTTCCGAATGGTTCCCGTGCGTGATTCTTCGGCATTCCCTGCATTCTCCGCACGGCACCGGGCCGTTGTTTTCTACGCAAAAAAAGCGCTGTGCCATCAGAAGCGCTGTTTCACGCTTGCCGGCACCCGCTTTTCCTTCAAATATATAAGCATGGGCCACGCGGTCTTTGTTCATGCTTCTTTCCAACAGCGACATTACTGTAGGCTGTTCTTCCTGCATGGCTTCCCAACTCATGTTAATCTCTCCGTCTTTAATATTTTTCAAACTCTTCCACGTTTAATTGAAAAACGGTCGCTCCACCGACCTGTACTTCCACAGGGTAGGGAACGTAGGAATCCGCATTTCCGCCCATAGGCGAAACAGGAGCGACGAGCTGTTCCCGGGTTTTGCAGTTTTCCTGGATGACCATTTTTACTTCATCCACCTGCTCATCTTCCACACCGATTAAAAACGTAGTGCTTCCGGCTTTCAAAAACCCGCCAGTACTCGCGAGCCTGGTCGCCTGAAAATTTGCTTCCACCAGCGCATTAGACAACCGGTTACTATCTTTATCCTGCACCACAGCCACTAACAGCTTCATGCTCCGTACCTCCTATTTCGTCCAAATCCACAATATTTATTATTTTTATTTTACTGTATATACAGTAAAAAGTGAAGCATACCAACGAAACAGCCATTTTTTGAATGCTGAATTCAATACTTAAGCCTAAGACCTTTTGATCAATATTTGGGAATAAATACACTGTAATTGAAGCTGAAAGCAAAATATGGAATACTTCAAGTAACAGTTTCCTATTTATGGCATTACCGAACCATCAGATTAACGAAGAAAGGAAGTTGGACTCATGCGCTTTCCCCGCTGGCTGATCCGGGCTGTACTTATTACCGCCGTTTTATTAATAAGTTCTACAGCTATTGGCTATTCCAAGGCAGAAGACCCTTACCGGTCCTTTGACGGAATGGGAAGCAGCTTGTCTGTCGCTCCTTCTGATGACAAATTGGCGTTCACCTATATCACGGACGGCCAGGAGAAAATATATACCTCCGCCACTGATGGCGAAAATCCCGAGCCGCTTACTGACCTAAAGCAGCCGCAATTTTCTTCTTCTTTCCATCCGCACTCGCCGGAGGATATTCTATTTTTATCGGAACAAAATGATTCAATTCGCTCTATTTATACAGCAGAGACAGAAAGCAGCCAGCATGAACGGTTAACCGGCAGTGAGCTTCATGTACGTGATGCTGCCTACTCACCGGATGGCAGGCTCATTTACTTTTTAGGAATGCCAGCCGACGCCTGGAAATCCGCAGACCGGAGCACAGAGGAAGGATTTAGCATTTATTCCATGCCTGCCAGCGGAGGAGCTTACAAAAAGATCACCAGTGAAAGCAAATATTTAATGGGAAACATCTCTCCGGACGCTACGGGCAATATGCTTCTGTATACTTACACCGAAGGCCCCGATGATGAAATGCATGTGGGAATGAAAACTCTGAACAATAAAGTATATGAGGAGCATATCGAATTTGCGAACAACCTTCCCGGGGGGCTGTACAACCCGACAGCTTCACCGTCAGAAAGCCTCTATGCCTATACAACCAACGTTGCTTCCAGCCAAGAGCCCAACTACCAGTACGATTTGTTTTTATATGATCTTGAGGATATGCAGGCCAAAAGATTAACCGACCATGAAAATAATATTGATTCTCCTTCTTTTTTTCATCAGTCAGATGATATTGCCTACATGCATCAGAAAAACTGGCCGGAGGAGCCGGCAGAGTATGAACTGCGCATTGTGAACAGCGAATCCGGGACCGATGAAGTGGTGCCGGTTAATATGAATCACGCCGGAGAGTCGCTGCTCACCGCAGGACTCGGAGCAGCCCAGAAAGCAGTCAACGTATATGTAATTGGTTTTTTCTACACTTTGTTTGGCAGCTGGTTTATTATTGCTGCGTATAAAAAATACCGTCCGTTTCTGGTCGGAGCGGCAAGCACTGCTGTTGCCCTGGGGCTGTGGGGCTTCTGCCATTTTGGAGAGACCTCCTATCCATGGCTCGCTGCCATCTGCTCTGGACTTGTCGTTCCTCTCTTTATCTGCACAGGTGTTTTATTTCTGTTCGCCGGTATTCAATCGTACCGGCTGAACATACGCGAGTATAGAGCTTCCTCCCAGTAAAAAAGCAGCCAGGGGCGGGCCCCTGCTGCTTTTTTCTATGCTTGTTTACGGTTTTTCCATTTAGCGTACAGGTCGACTACCGTGTCGCCGATGTCACGTATTTGTGCCACCTGTTCATTTTCCTTCGTACGCTTTTGATTTTCATGAAGCGTTTCGGTAGCTACAGCACGCGTCGCTATGTGATATTTTCCTACGGCTTCTTTGGAGCCCTTGAGCGTATTCGTAAGCTCCTGGATCGTCTCCATATCCCGGTTGACGGAATCGTTAATAACCTCCAGGCGCTGGGTCAGTGTTTCCGACTCATTAATCAGGCCGTCTGTTTTCTTTTGAATCCGTTCCATTGTTTCATTGATGGTCTTCATCTGGGAAGATGCTGCTTTAACAGCCTGAACAACACCGATAACTAACCAGACAAGTGCCAAAACAATGATAGCGATACTCACATACAAAATAGCAATCATCTGTCCGGCTCCTTCCTTACTTGCGATATTTTCCTAAATGCCTTTTCCCGTTTTTATTTTATTGTATGTACTGAATTTGTATTTTTTCTCAACTTTTTACGTTCAGGTAGGCCTGTACCTTTTCCCTGCATTCTTTAATTACTTCTTCAAGCGGCTGTCCGGCATCGATTTTTTTAATACGGTCCGGGTATTTCTCCGCTAGCGTCATATACGCTTCATGTACCCTCGTATGAAAACGCGCTGCTTCATTATCCAGGCGGTTCCATTCCCTTGCTTCGGCCCGCTGAATTCTTGCTATCCCTTCCTCAGGATCTACATCAAGCAGCAGCGTGAGATCAGGCATACGTCCTTCAATCGCAAACTCATTTACAGCTGCCACTTCATCTATGCCAAGACCCCTGGCCGCCCCCTGGTAGGCGAGGCTGCTGTCCACAAAACGATCGCAGAGCACCACAGCTCCTTCGTCCAAAGCCGGAAAAACCCGCTCCACCAGGTGCTGGCGTCTCGCTGCGGCGTATAACAATGCCTCTGTGCGCGCATCCATCTCTGAATATTCCGGATCAAGCACCAGACTCCGGATTTTTTCAGCAATCGGAATACCACCGGGCTCCCGCGTTTTTAACACCTTGAATCCCTCTTCCTGCAGCCACTTTTCGAGAGCTGTAATAACCGTAGACTTTCCGGACCCTTCTCCTCCTTCTAACGTAATGAACTTCCCTTTATTCGTGTCCTGCATATGACTCTATCCTTTCTTCCTATGTTTTACTTTTACTAAAAAGCGGCTATCTTTTTGACTGCCACCCTGCAGACGCCCCCCGTTCCGCAGAAGGTCAAGGGCATAGCGAATTCTTCCGGCATCCACGTATTCTCCTTCAAGCCAGAGAGGTATACCCGGAGGATAGGGCACCAGCGGCGCTGCTGCAGTTCTTCCCTCTGCGCTTTCAAGCAGGACCCACTCTTCTCCGCCAGGCTCTTCTTCCCGGGCGCCTTCGGATAGCCGGGGAAACAATTCAAACATGGAAAAGGACGGGCTCATGTTCCCGTGCCGGGATTCAAGCCCTTCCCATACTCTCTTGACTGCATTTAATGGAATGTTGATATGTTCGCTGGTCAGGGGCAAAGTCCACAGCAGGTAGCTGCTGCCGGCAAGCTCTGAATAGATGTGCTCCTGCTCGAGAGCTTCCTGCACCTCCCATCCTGTATACCCTTCAGGTACCGGCACTATCCATTTTAACGGATCCGCATCTACGTGCTCTGGCGGCTGTATCAGCCTGCTGCCGATGACTGCTTCAAGCTGATGCTTTTGAGCGGAAAGCTGTTCGGGGCTCCATCCCTCATGCTGTATTGTATGTACATAATGACGGGCAGCATCGAGTGAAGCGAGCAGCAGATATGAAGGACTGCTCGACTGCAGCACCCCCAGATAATAGGATAGACGTTCACGAGAAACCCGGGGGCCGGACACATGCAGATACGCACTCATCGTGAGGGCCGGCAGCATTTTATGCGCGGACTGGACGACCACATCCGCCCCCTGGGCGAGAGCCTCCTTCGGAAGCAGCGGGCTTGCTGCAAAATGGGCTCCGTGGGCTTCATCCACCAGCAATACTCCTTCATGCCCGTGTACGAAATCTGCAAGAGAGGATATATCACTGCGCCACCCTTCATACGAAGGAGAAGTGATGATCGCCCCTTTTAACGAGGGGTAACGGCTCCACGCATCCACCAGTATTTCCCGGGAAATACCGATGGAAAGCTGTGTATATTCATCGATTTCCGGCCGGGCAAATACAGCCCGGACACCGGCAAGCTTCAACGCATTCATCACTGATTTGTGAGCATCGCGCTGCACGAGCACCTCGTCTCCCGGAGAAAAGGCGGCCATCACCATCGCAAGGTTCCCCGTCGTAGAACCGTTAATTAGAAACCACGTTTTTTCGGCCCCAAACACTTCCGCCGCTAAATGCTCCGCTTCTGCAATTCCTTCTTCAGGCTGATGAAGATCATCGAGCCCGGTGATTTCTGTCAGGTCGTAAGGAAATATGTTTTTCCATTCCTGCAGCGACGCCGGGAAAACAGTGCCGTTTTTATGCCCGGGCACGTGAAAGGAGACCGGCCGGCCGGCCATATGCTGCTGCACCATGCGAACTATAGGCTGCTCCTGTTGGCAAACCATGACAACCACTCTCCCTTTTCGCCTCTATTTTTTATCTTAACATGAAAATTTGGCTGTTCTTTCTCTTTTTTTACTCGTGCTATACTATTCAATGATTGAGATATTAAAGGAGAGATGCCTGATGAAAAGCATTGCTGTATTTTGCGGCTCCCGCCTTGGAGGCGATCCTATATATAAAGATTCAGCAGCAGCTCTTGGCAGAGAGATAGCCTCCTCCCGGTGCACCCTGGTCTATGGCGGCTCCAATGTAGGAACGATGGGCCGCCTCGCAGATGCTGCGCTCGAAGCCGGCGGTGAAGTGATAGGAGTTATACCGGATAAACTCGTTGAACGGGAGATTGCCCATCCTTCCTTGAGTAAGCTTTATAAAGTATCTACGATGCATGAGCGAAAAGCCAAAATGGCCGAACTGGCTGATGGATTCATAGCGCTTCCAGGCGGGCCTGGAACCCTTGAAGAGTTTTTTGAAATGTTTACATGGGCTCAGATCGGCGTGCACCAAAAACCGTGTGCGCTTTTAAACATTCATCACTATTATGATCACCTGCTTCAATTTTTCAACCATATGGAACAGGAGCAGTTTCTCCCTGCCGACCACCGCGATAAAATTATCGTTTCTGACTCTCCGGAAGAGCTTCTTCAGCAGCTCAGCGAAAATCCGGAGCTCGAAAAGAAGTCCTACGAGTAACAGGCATAAAGCTGTGCCTGTGCTCTTTTTTTATTCATTATTACTCCAGCCGGGTAAACGCTTTGCGGAGCACCTTATTTTTCGTTATGATAATAATAATTAAACAAACTATGCGGAGGAACCTATGCGAAAAAAAGTGTTTATACATATCGGTTTTCATAAGACAGCCACTACGTTTTTACAGCAGAATGTGTATCCTAAACTAAAACAGGAAATCAAATACATACGAAAAAAGCGCATCGATCAGGAGCTGTATGATTTACGGCTGAAACGGCTGAGCGATGAAAATATTTATACCATCCGCACAAATATTGAAGCATTTATGCATCCGGACAAGCCCGTGCTTATTTCCTATGAAGGCCTCTCCGGCAGTCCATTTTCCCAAAAAAAATCAAAAAACAATCTAAAGGTGCTTGAAGACCTCCGCCGCACTTTTCCGGCAGATACGTATGATACCCATATTATCGTCGGTGTACGGGATCAAATTGACCTGCTGACCTCTCTCTACGTTCAATATCTCCATCAGGGCGGATACAAAAGTGCCAAGGCTTTGTTTAAAGACTGGGAGGACCACGGCATTCTGGATCATTATCACTATTACCGCTATCTCCAAAAAATAGAAGAGCTTTTCGGAGCGGATAACTATTACCTGCTGCAGTATGAAAACTTCCACAATGATGAATACGGTCAAATTTTGCAGCTGCTTCAGTATATGGGCATCGATCGTGTGCCAAAATACAACCGCTCAAAGCTGAACCGCAGCTACGGAGTCATGCAGGCGGTAATCGCCCGCAAGTTGAATTATTTCTTTAAAACACCGCTGAATCCAAATGGTAAAATCCCCGTTGTCGACATTCCGAAGATTGGTATTGTATCCCCGCGGCGGCTGCTGCAGAATAACGCGAGCTTTGCCCTTCACTATAAAAGGTACTCGCTCCCTGTGAATCTTCAAAAAGTGCTTCAGCTGAAATACCAGAAAGATAATGAAAAGCTTGCCGAAGCCTATCACATTAAGGATTATTCCAAAAGCTAACCGAAGAGCCCAGGCTCTTCGGTTATTTTTCAATCAGGGCGAGCGTATAGCGGCTTTTGCTCCCAGATTCATAAAGATTCACTGTATCTGTGGAATACTGCAAAATCTCCGCCCGAAATGGTTCTGCTGCCCCCACCTGCACATTAAAGTCATTTTCGTACAATAATACCGTCACATCGTGATACTCCTCATGAGTAACCTGAAACGTAAATTCAACGATCCGTTTTCCCTCTTCCGTGCGATCGTTTCTTAACAATGCCTCTTCCTGAAACGCACGGCTATTAATATAAATCATTTTTTTCCTCCTTTTGTTCTCTGCTTCATTCTGCCCTATAAAACCTTCCGTTACAATAATTACGTCCAGTTCTTGCCCCGCCAGTTTAAGCCTGCCCTCCTGGTGGTACGGTAAGGAAAGGCTTTGTATAACTACGTATCGCCAAGCTGCAAAGAGAGGGGTAAAACATATGAATACCATCAAATCCTATGCCAAAGAACTCATGGGCGAATTTAAAAAGGACGATGTCCCGTTACTAGCTGCCGCCCAATCCTACTATTACCTGCTTTCCATTTTTCCAATGATGATTTTAATACTTACCATTCTCCCCCTTCTTAATATTGATTCCCAGGCCGTCGTTACGCTTGTGCAGAATACGGCCCCAAGCGGCATGACCTCTGTTCTTGAAGAAAATATTCTGAGTATCGTTGAAACCCCGAGGGGCGGACTTTTCACCATCGGCCTGATCGGCGCATTGTGGTCGGCTTCAAATGGGATCAACGCCTTCATTAATGCTTCTAACACTGCATATGATATCGAAGAAACGCGCTCCTTCATTAAAGTCCGGGGCCTTTCCATTGCGCTGACGCTCGGCATGATTATTGCACTTGCTGCCGCTCTTATTCTCCCTATATTCGGCAACCTGATCATTGATTTTATCAGCTCTGTCGTCAGCCTCCCGCCGCAGACCGAGCTGCTTTTTCAAATTCTCCGGTGGGTCGTCGCCCTGACTATAATGTCTGCTGTGCTTCTCGTACTGTATCGTTTTGCTCCAAACAAAAAATTGAAATGGAAGGAGATTCTGCCGGGCGCTATCACAGCCGCGGTGCTGTGGCAGCTGATATCTCTCGCTTTTTCCTTTTATGTCAGCAACTTCGGCAACTACTCTGCCACCTACGGAAGCCTTGGAGGTATTATTATTCTAATGCTTTGGTTCTTCCTGACCGGCATGATTTTAATGATCGGTGCTGAACTGAACGTTATTTATCACCGCCGGCGCGGGAAATCCTCCACCACATCCGCTTCTACGGAAGAAACGTGAGTCGTGCTGCCCCCGGCGCAGTCTGTTTTTTCTTTTCAATGCCTATCATTTCAGCTTCGGGTCAAAAATAATAAAAAGAAGGCCCCTATCGCGGGTGCCTTCCTTTTTTGCGTTACTCAACTGGTTCCTGTCGACTGACTGCTGCTGCTTTCCTGTAAAAACTGCATTCCTACCCACGTTTTACGGCCCCGCTGCTGAATCCACTGGGTGCGGGCGTAGTTATCGGGAAAATGATCCTCCCTCCCGGAAATATAGACAATATCTCCCGGCTGAATGCTTTTGACGTTTTTCACCTGCACCCGGCAGCCGCTCATGCTGTAGTCCTTGACTACCGCTTCATAAATAACGTTGTTTACTTTTACAGTTGCCGACATATTCACCTGTTCCCGGACAGCCATCCGTTTTGCCTGGGCCGGCTGTTTTTCCGTGCCCCTGAAAAACTTCAGAAAGGCTCTTCCAAGCGAAGAACGCTCGTAAATACGTTTCGTATAAATATCGGTCATTTCCAAAAACATCACTTGGATTAAACTCCGGTACTGTTCCAAGGTCACATTTTGAAATTTACCTCCGGCAGCAGCCATGGCCTCTGCCTCGCCGCCCACCCACAGCTTATGCACGTGGAGGCGGTTAATCGGGCCGGCGCTGAGCGTAAAGTGTTCTTCATGTGAAAGCCAGGATTTTGCTTCCGGGTGTGCTACTTCAAAACGCACCCCGGTTTCACTAAGATCCAGCACCTTGCACGGAAGCGTTCTCCCCCCGGCTGACACAGTACCTTCCAGGTCTACTTTGTGCCGTTCGGCTCCGCGAAAACGCGGACGCTCCACTGAAACCATTAATGCCAGTACAAGAGCTACAGCGTTATAAAGGATCCAGAAAATATTAATGTACAGTACGTCTTCGTTTTGAAAAAATGTTAGAGACGTTGCGAAATGCAGCACCACTCTCGCCAGCGCGATAAAGGTGAGCGCAAGCAGCACCAAATACGGAATACTGACCCTCCACAAAAACTGCCGGCGGTCATTTTGGATCCCCTTGGCTGTGACATTAAACTTGATGTTTTTCCGCATAAACGCTTCCGTAATTACCGAGACTGCCATGTACGGTGCCATGGCTACTTCATAAACATGGCTCCAGAGCACGGTCCGTTTTTGGTCGGACATTAACCGGAAGGCCAGCTGGGATGAAAGAAAGGCAGGCAGCCAGTAAAGCACAAGCGTTTCAAAATCTGCGTTCAGGCTGTAAATCGAAAAAATCAAAAACAACAGCGGTGCCAGCAGGAAAATCATTTTATAAACGCCGAAGAACCAGTAGTTGATACCATCCATATACAGCAGCCGCTGCATAAAGGAGAGGCCTTTGATTTTCATGGGATTCCATTTCCGGGTGACCTGAATATTGCCCCGGCACCAACGGTCTCTCTGTTTTAAAAGGTCGGCATATGTTTCCGGTGCGAGCCCGACGGCGAGGGTTTCGTTTACAAATACCGTCTTTTGGTCCCCGGTTTGAAGCAGCATTCCAGTCGCCATATCTTCAGTAATCACTCCAGTGGCAAATCCACCGATATCCTCGAGCGATTTTCTGCGGAACAGGGCGTTACTGCCCACATACATAGTAGCGTTAAAGCGGTCTTTTCCTTCTTCAAGCCGACGCATGAAAAAATCCTGCTCGTTAGTGATGTTGTCTTCAAAAAACAAATTGTACTGAAAAGGATCTGCATTATAAAATACCTGCGGTGCCTGGACGAACGAAACTTTTTCGTCCGTGAACTGTCCGACGGTGCGCTCGAGGAATTCGGCTTTCGGCACCATGTCGGCATCCATCGTAACGACTATTTCTCCGTCGGTTTTTGTTAACGCATCATTCAAATTGCCAGCCTTGGCGTGTTCGTTGCCGGGACGGGAAATGTAGCCTACACCTAAGCTTTCTGCAAGACGGCGCACAGACTCTCTTTTTCCGTCATCGCAGACGTACACCCTAAGCAGCTCTTCAGGATAGCGCATCATTGTGCATGCAGTCATGGTTCGCTTCAGAAGATCTTCCGGTTCGTTGTATGTGGCGATAAACACATCGACTGTAGGCAGGCTTTCCAGCTCTGAGAGCGGAATATGTTTTCGTTTGAATGGTTTCCAGGATAAAATCGTAAACATGATTGCCTGGAAATAGCCCATTATTTCTGTGGCCAACAGCAGGATTCCTGCGATAAAGCTGATGATGCCCAGTGTAGGAATCGTTTCGGCCGCTCTCCAGAAAAGATAGACAGCATTGACGATAAGAAAAAGGGAGAGCAGTATGTGCCGGGACCATGTCCATTTTTTTGCTGAAAAATACAGCAGCATTAGTACAATTATCTCTGCTGCTACAATATACCAGAATGTGTCATTCATGTCCTGCCCTCCTGTCAAAGTATATGGTTAAAAATAAATGTTCGTTTCATGCGGTCATATGCAGGCTTCACTTCCCAGCTGCTGTCAAACAGCAGCGGCTCCCCGCTTTCTGATTCCTGCTCGGTGACCCAGCTTTCTGCATCACCAACTCCCCAGACGGTAAGGCCGCTGCAGGACTCCTCTTCCATACAGATGCTCGTTACATCTGCATAAATATCTGCCTGCCTCTCCAGACGTTCCTCTCGGGGAGTATCCAGATTTTGCAGCTTTACATCCATTTCAGTTACAGCAGTCTCAAAACCAGCCGTTCCCCAACGCTTAAAATTCTCCTGCATCTTTTCCCGGGAAAATCTCGGATCGGCAGCATCAATATGGGTCTGCATGCCAATACCATCAATCGGTACGCCCTCGTTTTTCCAGCTGTTTAAGGCTTCAAACATAGCATCCGTTTTTTCATTTTTCATTTCATTTCCGTAATCATTGTAGTAGAGCTTTGCTTCGGGAGCCGCTTCGCGTGCCCATTCGAAGGCAAGAGGAATATATTCCGGCCCTATGTACTCCAACCAGATTGTTTCTTTGTAGCTTCCGTCGTCGTTCCAGGCTTCGTTAACGACGTCCCATTCCTGTACGCGTCCGCTGTAGTGTCCGGCCATTGTCTGCACGTGGTCCTTCAGCACTGCTTTAGCGCTTTGTTCATCTACTACCTCTTCATGAACCCAACCAGGAAGCGCTTCGCCCCATACAAGCGGGTGACCCCGGACCTTCATATCATTTTGTTCAGCAGTCTCTACAATTTCATCTGCTTTTTGAAAGCTGTAATTGCCCGGTTCAGGCTGTACGGCTTCCATCTTCATCTCGTTTTCCACCGTGACACTGCTGAATTCTTCAACGAGCAGATCTTTATACTTTTCATTGTCTGAAAGCGGATCCCAGCGCACCGAAGCACCTATATAGTGCCCGGAATTCTCCGCGTTTGTACCAAGTGAAGCGTTTGATTTCACTGCAAACCACCCTCCTGCCCCTGCCATAAGTAAGATCAGAAGCCCGGCTGTTACAAAAAAGACCTTCTTCAAAACAGCATTTTCTCCTTTTGTGCATTGTCATTATAAAGGCTGAATTTATAACTTTTTTTTCCAATTACGTATGTATTTATACTTAATGATATCATTATTTCGATGCGTTAAGAAGCTTTAACCCACACTTTTCCATTGATAATTTCCATCTGTTTCTATATCCGTAAATTTAAAACGGGAAGCAAATTATGTTGAACTGCGAAGCTTTTATGTATAAAAACTCTTTGTTTTTAAAGATTTTTGCTTAAAAAACCTGTATTCCTGCCTGATTTATGCTTATAGTGTAACTAGTAAAATTAAGACTGCAGTTGTAATAAGGAGGACCATATATGCTCGCTTTTGAACGAAGAGAAAAGATTCTATCCACCCTCTACAGTGATAAAAAAGTATTCGTCGCTCCCCTCGCTTCAACGTTTAACGTTACTGAGGAAACGATTCGCCGTGACCTGGAAAAGCTTGAACGTGAAGGCATTGTTACCCGTAATTACGGAGGAGCCACGCTCAATGAACGCACGAGTGAAGACCTTCCATACCAGACAAGAAATACGATTAATCTGGAAGAAAAAAGAATCATTGCGCAGCTCGCTCCGCCGCTTATCAAGGACGGCTCTTCCATTATGGCCGACACGAGTTCCACGGTCTATGAAGCACTGCAGGTGCTTCAGCAGTCCAAGGATCATCTCACCATTATTACAAACAGCGTATCTATTCTTCAGGACTTTGCATTTTCATCCTTTGACGTGTTTTCTACCGGAGGAAGCCTTCGGAAAAACTCGCGCTCTCTGGTGGGGCCTTCAGCCATTCGTTCAGTACAGCAGTACAACGTAGATGCAGCTGTTGTCAGCTGTAAAGGTATTTCCATGACGCAGGGCATCATGGATACGAATGAGCCGGAAGCTGATTTAAAACAGTACATGCAGAATCAGGCCCGGCAGGTTATTCTGCTTGTTGACCATACAAAGTTCGGAGCTGTCTCCCTGGTCAAAACATTTCCTTTTGAGCAGGTGGATTGCCTGGTAACCAACAAAAAACCAACGGATGAGTGGCTCGATTTTTTCGGGCAGCATGGTATCAATGTTATTTTTCCTTCATAATAAAGCTCTGTCTCTCTGCTGTGGCTGCAGGGATGACAGAGCTTTGATTTAAGAGCTGGTAAGGTGCTGCACAACATCTTCAGCCATTTGATGGGTTTCCCAGGCCTGTTCATACATATATTCCGGTATAATGTCCTGTTCCACAAAGGCCAGAAAGGTTGTAATAATAGTTTCAAAGCCGCGCTTTTTCAGCGTGGATTCCCAGTCGTTTTCCCCCTGGTGCCAAATGTCTTTATTTTTATGCACACTGACATCCCGGACATTACTTACCGTCAGCGTCTGCTCCTGGTTCATCACGTCTACACGTTCCAGGGAGGTGCCGGCTTCGCGGTTCATAATACCGAGCGCTGTCACATTTGGTGACTCAAGCTGAAGCGTCACATGGTGCAAGAGATCATATTCTCCTTTACCGCTCACCGTCATGTTCTCAATTGTTTCTGGGAACAAATACAAAATCGTATCAATCACATGAATAAAGTCGTCAAACACAAACGTGCGTGCATCCACTGCCTGATGACCCCGATGCTTTTGAACGATAATCATATTCGTGTCCTCTGCTTCCATCAGCTTTTGATAGGAAGGTGCATGCCGGCGGTTAAAGCCTGTCATTAACAGCAGCCGCTTCTCCTTGGCTTTGGTAAGCAGCCGCTGGGCAGATTCGGCGTGGTACGTAATAGGCTTGTCCACATACACATGGATGCCCATGTCGAGCAGCGCATCAATAATAGGCTCATGCGCTACGGTCGCTGTATGCACAAATGCTGCTTTCATACCGCAGCTCAGCCACTCGTCCATCTGCTGATACGTGTGAGGTATCGTATACGTATCAGCAATTTCTTTTAACGTGTCCGGGTTTCTTGTATACACGTGCAGTTCTACATCTTTTAAGTTGCTTAAAATGGGGAGATACGCTTTTTTCGCAATGTCCCCGATGCCAATCATTCCTATTTTCATGGTGTCCCCTCCCGGGCCTGAGTTCATCAAGATAACGGTTTCAAAACCAACAGAACAATTTTGAATACCTTCTTTTCTCAGAATACCATAAATTGTTTCTTCACCGTTTTTCCAGCAGATTATTTATAGTAATTTTCTTTCTGTTCTGCTATTTTCTGTACTTCAGCACGAATTTGCTGGTACGCAAGCCGTCCGCCCAGACAAAGCAGATCATCTTCTTTGCTGTAGGGTGTGCGGCTGGTTAAATGATCAATCTGTTTGTCCAGATAAGCGGAGAGCATAGCGAGTTCTTCGTTTTTCACAACTCTTCCCACCCTTTTTGTACGGAAAGAATCCGGTCAAAGGAAATATTATAATAACTGCCCTGCTCGTCCTTCCAGTGAATAAGCCGCTTAATGTGATCAATATACGTGCACGTCCCTGTCGTTTCTATATCATTTTCTTCGTTTTTCCAGTGCAGTTTCAATTCATGCTTTTCTGCCCAGGCTTTACGGAGAAGGCGTTCCTTCTGTTTCCAGTCCTCCGTTTCTTTTTCCCATTCCGCCGCTATCATACGGGCGATTGTTTTTTGTTCTTCATTCATCAGCCTCACATCCCTTCAAAGAGAAGTATATTACTTCCATTATACAAGAACGTACGTTCGAGAAAAGGATATTTTTTTCCTGGTTTTCTAACTGAACAGAAAAAACCGCTCTCTGTAAGCATTTCTGTAGGCAGAAAAAAATTTTTTCTTCATACTGGATATAGCGTATTTTAAAGGAGGAAAAGCATGCAGGTAGATATTTGGTTTGATGTAATGTGCCCGTTTTGCTATTTAGGAAAACGGCGCTTTGAGACCGCTTTGGAAAACATGTCTTTCAGGCACCAGGTGCAGGTGGTCTATCACAGCTTTCAGCTGAACCCGGAGATGCCAAAAAATCCGGCTTCGGACATTCATACCTTTCTCTCTGAACAAAAGGGCATGGACCGGGAGCAGGTGCTTGCGTTTCACCGGCAGCTCACCGATCAGGCGAAGGATATTGGTTTGGAATACAACATGGACACAGCAGTACCGGCTAATTCCTTCGACGCCCACCGGCTGCTGCAGTTCGCCACAGAACGCGGTAAAAACAACCGCATGACTGAGCGCCTTCTGCGCGCATATTTTACCGAATCCAAAAACATTGCAGATATCGACACCCTTGCCGCACTCGCAGGAGATGTCGGCCTTGTGGAGGAGGAAACGAAAGAGCTGCTCGAGCTGGATGCCTACACCCCCAGCGTACAGAAAGATTTACAGGAAGCTTCCTATATAGGAATTGACGGAGTTCCTTTTTATGTATTCGATGAAACGTACACCCTCTCCGGTGCCCAGCCGACAGAAACATTTGAACAGGCACTGCAGCAGGTTTGGGATGAAAAGCAGCAGGCATAGCAGGAGAAGCTCTTCCTTTCCGGAAGGGCTTTTCGTATAAAGATAGGACGAAAGTAAAGCTTAATACGACTGAGCACAGGGAAACTTATTCCCATAATTGTAATATAGGAGGCCTGCGCCATGCTTACTGTTAAAGTGAATCGTGCGCTCCATAAACTAAACAAACATGCAGCCCCTGCTGCCAAAACTGCTTTGAAAAGAAACGAACCGGTCGTAGTGCATTTAACCAGCACTCAGGAGCGGAAAGTAAAGGACTCTCTTTATTTTCTTGAAGAGGAACAATTAATTTACTGTGCCAGATTAGAAGAACAAACCACTACAGACCCCCGAATAGACACGACGCTCGAGCTCATCCCCCTTCCCAGGCTGTTTAACGTTTTAGATTAATAAAAAAAGCCTCCCCGGGATACGGGAAGGAGCATAGAGGGGTCCCCTGTCCAGCGGGATGAACCTGGGGGATCAACACCTCCTATATTAAGCCCTTAATGTAACGCTTGTGTGAAGAACCTGTTAACGTTTTGTTATTTTCTTTGGACCTGCTGCTTTTTGCCTGTAAGCACCACAAAACAAAAAATCATGATACCAATTCCAATCGCCCCGGCGAGCCAAAGAGCATTTAACAGTGCGAGCACGGTAAACATAAAGGTAAGCAGAACATATAAAGCAGCAGTGCGCGGCTGCCAATAAGCCGACACGTCAAACAACCTCCCCTGAAAGTGAAGAACCAAATACATAATCGTATGCAGAAGAAAGCCAATAATAAACCATCCCTGGAAATTCGAAAACGGAATATCATAATACCAGCCGCCTTCATTCCATATCCAGTACCCCTGCACCAGATAGTTCACAGGGTCGAGTACAAAATCAATTCCGGTGACTAAAAGTGCTCCCAGCAGCACATAAAGAATAAACGATACCCATCCACGCAGGCGTGGAAGCATGCCCAGAATATAAAGCATTAACGCATGTGACCCAGAAACGATGGCCACCCAGGCTGCTCCAATCGTCAGCGGCACCCCTAGAACCATCGCCCCGAAATCAGAAGCATATTCATAGCTTCCAAAAAAGAGATTCAGCTGCACACCGATCCCTTCAAGAAACATCGAAAGCAGAAAAATAACGGCAGTCAGCCCGCCTCCGGTTTTCCCCCCGTAAGACCGAATCAGAAAAAAAGCACCAATTACTCCGGTTAAATACAGAAAAACAGCGTTTGCCCATTCCAGCCATACCGGGAGCAAATCAAACGTCAGCAGCACGATGCCGCATATGTACCAAAAGATAAAAAAACGAAATAAACCTATGTCAAACGGTAAGTTTCTCATGGCCCCTCCTGAAGTTACAGACTATTAATGGATGCCCCTTTCTATTTCCCGGGTAATACTTGTTTTAACTGTATTTTATAAAAAAAACAGAAAACCCCGAAGGATTTTCTGCCTGCAACTAATATTATCTCTATATTTTAAAGTAGTTGACCTCCTGTTGAAGGTCCTCTGCCAGGGAAGCGAGCGTTTCGGCCGCAGAGGATATTTCCTGCATCGAGGCGAGCTGCTCCTGCGTGGACGCCGCCACCTCTTCGGAGGAAGCCGCGTTTTCCTGGGCGATCGAAGAGATATCAGAAGCCGAATGCGAAATACGCTCGACGCTTCCGGCCATGCTCCGGATCGTTCCAGTCACTTCTTCAATCTTTGGAGCCATATGCTCCATGCTGTCAAGAATCTGCTGAAACTGTTTAGAGGTGTCCTCAGATACGGTCAGCCCCTGCTCCGCATTTTTTGATACGCCCTCCATTTGAATTACAGACTGCTCTGCATCATTTTGAATGCTTTTAATCAGCGTACCAATCTGTTCTGCCGAAGTGGAGGACTGCTCAGCAAGCTTTCGCACCTCTTCCGCGACGACGGCAAAGCCCTTTCCCTGTTCTCCGGCCCGTGCTGCTTCAATGGCTGCGTTTAAAGCAAGCAGGTTAGTCTGACTCGCAATGCCGGTAATAACCTCAAGAATGCCGCCAATTTCCTTGGAGCGATCCGACAAAGCCTGAATCACCTGATTGGAGGCAGTAACAGATTGATGGATATCCTGCATCTGGGAGAGATTGCTTTCTACATACCTGCTGCCTTCGCGGGCCCTTTCTGCTGTTTCAGCTGACAGCTGAAGCACGTTGTCCGTCCGTTCCTCAATTTTTTTCACTCCGCCGGTCACTTCTTCAAGCGCGGCGCTGTTATGTTCAATTTTTTCCGTCTGTCTTTCTGCTCCGCTTGCCACCTGTTCGGTAGCGACAGCTACTTCGCTTGTCGCCTGCGAGGTCTGCTCCGAGCTTGCTTTCAGCTGCTCTGACGATGAACTCATATGCTCCACAGACGCAGAAAGCTTAGTGAGAATGCCCCGTAGAGATTCCACCATATGGTTAAAGCTTGCGGCGAGTGCTCCAATTTCATCGTTGCTGTTTACTTCCACCTGCCCGGTCAGATCACCGCGGCTGATTTTTTCAGCAGAAGCCTGAAGACGCTGGATCGGCTTTAAAATATTTTTTACGATAAAGTAGACAAACAGAAGGCCCCCAAGGAGTGCAGCGACAATGACGATACCGGTTCTCCAGAGAATCGGCGCTGCTGCTTCCTGAAACTCGCTCGTATACATCGTGCCGCCGACCGTCCAGCCGGTGGTTTCATTCTTTATAAATTCCATTTCCTTTGCTTCCCCGTTCAGCGTGTACGAAAAATGGCCGTCACTCTTACCGTCGATTTGGCTGTAGACGTTTTCTTCCATAGGTTCTCCAGGTTCTGCGTTAGGGTTAACCATATAATTGCCCTGCGTATCCGCCAATACAACATATCCTTCTTTACCAATGGCCGCTCCTGCTGTCAGAGACTCCAGGGAGGATAAATCGTAGTCAATAGCCATTACCCCCGAGCCGTCATCCAGCTGCTGGGTAATCGTTACGATCTGGGCTTCTGTTGCTGCATCTACATAAACATC
This sequence comes from Marinococcus sp. LNHM5E3-2.1, assembly GCF_056034365.1. Classification (NCBI taxonomy): domain Bacteria; kingdom Bacillati; phylum Bacillota; class Bacilli; order Caryophanales; family Bacillaceae; genus Marinococcus; species Marinococcus sp. LNHM5E3-2.1. The sequence continues at coordinate 39,737 of NZ_JBQLIB010000010.1, read as the reverse complement.
AGTAAGTACTGCCTCACCCCCGGCTTCGACTGCTTCCTGGAACCATGGACGTTCGGTTGGATCATAATCCTCCGGCAGTTCCCCCTGATCCGATGCAAACAGTGTTTCTCCTTCATTCGAGCCTGTGTAGATGGAAATAACCTTGCCATGTGTTTGAATATAGTCATTAAAGGTGTCGAGCATACGTTCTTCGGCTTCAGGATCGGTAAATGACTCTTCGGTGACGAGGCCGGCGTAATGGCTGATATCAGCAATTCTTGCATTCATTTCTTCATCCACCTGTTGGTTAATAAGACCAACGCTTTCCCCGGCATTGCTATTCATCTGGCTCCTGACTTCATTTTTGGCAGACATGTAGGAGCTGAAGCCGATAATAATACTTGGCACCAGCAGTACGAGTAAAAACGAGATGTATAATTTTTTTCGCAGCGTTAATGATTGCAGCACAGGCATCCTCTTTTCTAAAATATATTTTTCTATGTAATAGGCCCTCTACTATTATCTATCGGTTCATTTTTGCAATTCTTTGTTCTCCAAGCTGTTTTTATTTTGCATTGGCATAAAAAAATCCTCTCCATATAAATTCAGGAGAGGAAAACATTTTATTGATATTCAAGCTGTACACTGTTCAGCGAAGCAAAAACGCCGTTTTTATGGATCAACTCTTCATACGTCCCCTGCTCAGCAATACGGCCGCCGGTCACCACCACGATATTATCGGCATGCCGGATCGTCGCAAGCCGGTGGGCGATTACAATCGTCGTCCGGTTCTCCGCCAGCTGGGTCAACGACTGCTGAATCAGTGCCTCGGTTTCCGTATCGAGCGCTGAGGTCGCTTCATCCAAAATTAAAATCGGCGGGTTTTTCAAGAAAGCCCGGGCAATTGCAATCCGCTGCTTCTGGCCCCCGGAAAGCTTTAACCCCCGCTGGCCGATTTCTGTTTCATACCCATCCGGAAGCTCCTCTACGAACCCGTCCAGGTTCGCCAGCCGGGCAGCTTCTTCAATCTCTTCCTCCTCAGCCGTCAATCGCCCGTAAGCGATGTTTTCCTTCAACGTGCCGTTAAACAAAAACACATCCTGCTGCACCATGCCGATCTGGGAACGAAGGGATTCCTTTGTCATCTTCCGGATGTCTATACCGTTAATTGTCACAGCACCGGCGTCCACGTCGTAAAAGCGCGGAATCAGTGAGCTGATCGTCGTCTTCCCGGCCCCGGAAGAGCCGACAAAGGCAACTGTTTTTCCAGCTTGTACCGTTACGTTCATGTCCCGGAGCACCGGCTGGCTTTTATGGTACCCAAATGTGACACCTTCAAGCCTGATGTCACCTGTAAGCACCGGAGCTTCTACTGCATCAGGGTGGTCGACAATATCTTTTTCTGCATCTGTCATTTGCACGAACCGTTTAAAGCCGGCCATGCCCTTCGGATACAGCTCTAAAATCGCACTGATTTTTTCTATCGGTTTGAAGAGCACGTTCACGTACAAAATAAAGCCGACGAACTCACCGTTTGTAATGGCACCTGTGTAAACGAGCCACGCACCGTAAACAAGCACTGCCAGAATCATAAGACGGGTCGTTAAGAAAATAGTCGCCGTGGTGTGTCCCATCGTCCGGTAGCCCGAGAGCTTAGCCCGCCGGTAACGGTTGTTGTTTTTGGCAAACCGGTCGATTTCAAAGGCTTCGTTTGTAAAGGACTGTACTACCCGTGCCCCTGAGACGCTGTCCTCCACCCGGGCGTTCACGTCGCCTATTTCTGCGTACATTTTTGTCCACGCTTTGTTCATTTGAATATTCGTATAGGTAATAAGCGCAATCAGAAATGGCACAAACACAAGAGCAACAAGGGCAAGCTGCGGATTAATCGAAAACATAATCGTAAAAGCGCCCGCAAACGTCATAACGGCAATAAATAAATCCTCCGGCCCGTGATGGGCAAGCTCTCCAATATCAAACAAATCGTTAGTGATACGGCTGATAATGTGGCCGGTTTTCGTATTATCAAAAAATCGGTATGACTGGCCCTGAACGCTCTTAAACAGCTCCCGCCGCATATCCGTTTCAATATTAATGCCAAGCTTGTGCCCCAGATAATTGACGATGTACTGCAGGTAGGCACTGAATAAATAGATGGCAAGCAGGCCGGCTGAGACCCACACGACGAGGTTCCAATCCTCCTGGGGAAGCAGGGAATCAATAAACCACTGGACAACAAGCGGAAAGACCAGATCCAGGGCTGCAACAGCGATCGCGCTGAAAAAATCGATGAAAAACAGCTGTTTATGAGGAAGGTAATAGGAATAAAAACGTTTAAGCATCAGGGTCTCCTCTTCTAATCAAATTCACGTTGAAATACTTCTTTTATTGTATAGAAATGCTGATGAAATTCAATCATTTTCTACCTGGCTATTTCCATATAATGCAAATAACCATGAAATAATATGAAAACAGGCGCTTATCGGTATGGAAAGCAAATATTAGCTAAAAAACAGCATTAATTATCGGTATTCTTTTTTGTGTTTAATAGACAAACAAAGGAAATATGTTAATATAGATACACTGAATGCCATCAGGTATGTTGACCTTCCCGAAAACTTCCTAAGCTTCAGTATACAGCTGTAGAAGCTGTTTTCTTTGTATATGCGGCGCTGTACGCCAAAAAGCCTGAAAGCATTGCTGCTTCCAGGCTCTTTTTTTGACTTTATTTAGAAGGCTGTTTTTCTAAAGCTGCATTGTCATCTCGTTCATGTGGCATGAGAAGCGGCTTTGGAACAGCCTTTTTCTTTGTAGCTTCAGAAACCACAAATATAAGAATAAACGCGATAATAACGATCACCGTACGGAAGGGGAAAAGCACAATCCCGTCTTCAATCATTGGGTACGGAAGAAAGACCGGCAGGCCGATCGACGGTTCTCCGCCGCCAAGGCGCAAAAAGACAGATACAATAAATGCTGTCAGGGAACCATACACGTTCGCATTTTTATAAAACAGAGCCATGGTCAGCTGCGGGAATAAAATACAAAAAATCAAATCCGACGCAAGGTACCACAGCGTATATACACTTCCAACATTTAAAGCAATCAGGGTAGAAGCCGCCCCGATAATCACAATCGAGGTCTTGATCACCTTTTTCAGTTCATCGTTGGAGGCTTTCGGACGAAGCAGCGGGCGGTATATGTTCCATGAAGCCATCGAGGATGCGGACAGAATCGAGGAGTCCATGGAAGACATAACGGCTGCTGCAAGAGCCCCGAGGCCAATCGCCGCTACCCATCCCGGCGTCAGATGCTGGAGCACCTCCGGCAGTACCATGGCCGCTGTTTCCGGTGCTGAAGTACCAAAGGACGCCCAGTCGACATTATAGCCGATTATACCAATAAGAACGGCTGGGACAGCCGCAAAAATACATACTACACCGGCAATGATCGAAAACCACATAGCCGTTTTTTCATCTTTAGCGGAGAGCACGCGCTGGAAATACACCTGCCAGGCAATGCCGCCGAAAATTAATAGAAAGGCATAGTCCCACCAGTTCCAGAAATAGTTGCCCCATTCCGGATGATTCCACCCGTCAAGTGGCGGAAAAAGGTTCGCATAGGTGCCAAGATCCGCCTGATAACCATTCCAGTTTACGCTCAGGCTGCCGGTGCTGCCAAAGGCAAACGGCAGCACAAGAAACAAACCACCCAACAGCAGAATCATCTGTAAAAGATCTGTATAGGCAACCGCCCACATGCCGCCAAATACGGTGTAGGCAATCGCAATAATGGCTGAAATAACAATCGACGTCGTAAAATTGATCCCTAAAATAGTACCGAATGTAGTGCCTAGTGCTGTCAGAATCGCGCCGCTCCAGAACATTTCCCCCAGGAGCGCCGGAAGATAAAGCAGACCGCCCATTTTCTTGCCAAACCGCTGCTCGAGCGGATCAATAATGGTTTTGAATTCGTAACGGCGCATTTTTCTCGCATAAAAAATACCGCCGATAATGAGACTGAGGGCATAACCCCACGGGGCCTGAGCCCATACAAGGCCGTCAGCATATGTTGATTCTGCGGTCCCGTTAATATAACCGCCTCCTACCCAAGTGGCGGCCATCGTGAAAATCATGATAACAAGCGGCAGACTCCGTTTAGCCACCATCATGTCATCGAGAGAATCAGACTTTTTAGCGGCAAAATAGGCGCCGACGTAATACATCAAAGCATAAAAAACGAGCATGGCAATAAAGCCGCTCCACATTACTTCGTCACCAGTGGCAATTATGTAAATCAGTACCGCTGCTACCAAAAGGACAAACCCTAGACTCTTTAATAAGTTTAAATTTTTCTCGAGCACGAGCAACACCTCTATTTTTTATAAAATTCTAAATATTGCGAAAACATTTTCCGGAGAGATAAAGTAAAACTGTTATCTCTCTTTTTCATCATCTTCTTCTATCGGAATATATTTAAATAATTCTCCTGTTTCCATAGACTCCACGAGACGACTCAACCATTTGTAGTACTTGATCGACTGGCTGAGAATTCGCTGAATCTCCCGGGCTTCTTCTTTTATGGATTCTTCTGCTTCTTCCGACTGAATCAGCATATCCAATTGTTCCCAGGCGCTTTCGATAGCGCTCAAATTCGTCCGCACTTCTCTCTCCCACTGCTGGGCAAAGAAGTTGGTGAAAAAACGGAAAAAATCCTTTTCGGCTACGTAGGTCTGCTTTCGCTTTCCGCGCCGGTGCGTTTTCTTTACAACATTGAACTCCTGAAGCTTTCGTACTCCAGTGCTCATACTCGGTTTACTCATTCCGAGTTTTTCTCTCATTTCATCCAGCGTCATATCGCCTTCAACATACATTGTCCCATACAACGTGCCAACGCTTCTGGTGACACCGTACAAATCCATGGTTTCAGCCAGGGAATCAATGATAATATCTTTGGCGCCTTCGAGTGACTCCCTCCATTCATCCTGGTGATGAGAATCCGTCATGGGCCCCTCCTTTTCTATTAAAAAAATTCAATTTGTTAAATATTTTCTTCACAGTATCTAATCTTAACGTATAAAAATTTCTTGTCAAATGCCTAATCAAAAATATTGGAATCTAATCTTTATGTGCATTCCCCGGGAAATAAAAAGGCTTCGGATATACTCGCACGCGCGAGAGAGCCTAATAAAAATTTTAAAATTTATTTATTTCAGGGTAATGACTCCGGGCGCTGGATGAAAATTTCCCTGAAGGTCTTTGACAAGATAATTGAAAGCTGATAGATTTAGGTTATTCAAAACGTTAAATATTTTTTTAACAAAGTTAACGACTAGGAGGCATACACATATGGATATTCGCATGTATATTGACGGCGAATGGGTCGACGCTGCTAACGGCAAAACCCGGGACATTATTAATCCGCTTGACCAAAGCGTTATTACGCAGGCAGCCGAAGGCTCCCGTGAGGACGCTGTAAAAGCCGTACAGGCTGCCCGCCGGGCATTTGACAAAGGACCATGGGCCGCTACTTCCGCTTCGGAGCGCGGAGCGTATGTATTAAAGGTCGCCCAGCTCATTGAGCGGGATAAGGAAGAACTCGCAGAGCTCGAAACGCTCGATACAGGTAAAACAATGACCGAAAGCCGTGCTGATATGGACGATATCGCCGGAGTGTTCCACTATTTTGCCGGACTTGCTGATAAAGACGGCGGCGAATATATCGCTTCTCCACTGCCCAATTCCGACAGCAAAGTTGTCCGTGAACCTGTCGGCGTATGCGGTCAAATCACCCCTTGGAACTACCCGCTGCTGCAGGCATCCTGGAAGATCGCACCGGCTATTGCAACGGGAAACACCATTATCGTCAAACCAAGTGAAATTACGCCGCTTACGACCGTCAAGGTATTTCAATTGATGGAAGAAGCCGGCCTTCCGGCAGGCGTGGCCAACCTTGTGCTCGGAAAAGGCACCGACGTCGGTGCGGAGCTTTCTGAAAGCGTGGACGTGGACCTGATTTCCTTTACAGGCGGTATTGAAACCGGCCGTAAAATCATGCAGTCCGCCACCTCCAATATGAAAAAAATCGCCCTTGAGCTCGGTGGTAAAAACCCTAACATTGTTTTTGCCGATGCGGATTTCGATCTTGCCGTGGACCAGGCGCTAAACGCCGCTTTTTTTCATGCCGGACAGGTTTGTTCCGCCGGAGCACGGCTTTTGGTGGAGGAATCTATCCATGACGATTTCGTCAACGCGATCGTTGATCGGGTGAAAAACATTCGTCTCGGCAGCGGTCAGAATGAAGAAACACAGATGGGACCGCTTATTTCCGCAGAGCACCTGAGCAAGGTCGAAAACTATATCGACATCGGTAAACAGGAAGGAGCAACCGTTGCGGTCGGCGGCGGACGCCCGGACGACGAAACGCTCCAAAAAGGGTTCTTTCTTCTGCCGACAATCTTTACCGACTGCCGCTCCGACATGAGAATCGTGCAGGAAGAAATCTTCGGCCCGGTACTTACCGTGGAAACCTTCACTTCGGAAGAAGAAGCCGTGGAAAAAGCGAACGACACAGTGTACGGCCTTGCCGGCGCTACGTTTACCACCGACATCAGCAAAGCCGAGCGGGTGGCCTCCGGCCTCCGTCTTGGCACCGTCTGGATCAATGACTTCCATCCTTATTTTGCCCAGGCGCCTTGGGGCGGCTACAAGCAGTCCGGCATCGGCCGTGAGCTTGGCAAGGTAGGCATGGAAGAGTACACCGAAACCAAACACATCTTCCGTAACACGAACCCGGAAGCTCTGAATTTTTTCTAAAAAACCAGCAAAAAATACGACGTCTTCCGCTTACGCAGGCTGACGCCTTCCTATAGACATAAACTCTATAAATCATTTCTCGTTTTTTTATGTTGAGTAAGTATCATTTTATTAATAACTCTCCACGAAATAACATAGTTGGATCAAAAGTTATTATATAGCTTCACACACATCGTTAAACAAAGAAAATCTTTGGGGGTGCACAATATGAGTGAAACATTTGACTATGTAATTATTGGTGGAGGAAGTGCAGGATCTATACTTGCGAACCGGTTAAGCGCAGATAGAAATAATAGCGTGCTTGTACTAGAAGCAGGGCGAAGTGACTATGCGTGGGACTTACTGATTCAGATGCCGGCGGCGCTGCCGTTCCCTGCAGGAAAGAGTCTCTATGACTGGAAGTATCTGTCTGATCCGGAACCATACATGAACGGCCGGCGCATTAAGCATGCGCGAGGAAAAGTACTCGGCGGATCCAGCTCTATTAACGGCATGATTTATCAGCGCGGGAATCCCCTCGATTATGAACGATGGGGTGCAGACGAAGGTATGGAGGAGTGGAACTACGCGCACTGTCTTCCATACTTCAAGCGGTTGGAAAACGCGCTGGCAGCTGAAGAAGGAGACGAGTTCCGAGGTCAGGACGGTCCGCTTAAGCTGGAACGGGGACCAGCAACGAGCCCGTTGTTCGAGGCGTTTTTTGAGTCAGCTGTAGAAGCAGGCTATACGCGCACACCGGACGTGAACGGTTACCGCCAGGAAGGATTCGGGCCATTTGATAAGCATATCCATAAAGGCAGAAGAATGTCTGCTTCCCGGGCATTTTTACACCCGGTCATGAATCGGAAAAACCTTACCGTAAGAACCCGTGCGTTTGTTGAAAGCATAGATTTTAACGGGACAAAGGCAGAAAGTGTAACCTATCAACACAACGGCAAAACGCTGAAGGTGAACGCAGGAGAGATCATTCTTTCCGGCGGCGCGATCAATTCTCCGCAGCTGCTTCAGCTTTCCGGTGTCGGGGACGCAGAACACCTGCGTTCGCTTGGAATCGAGCCGGTCGTTGATCTGCCGGGTGTCGGTGAAAATCTGCAGGACCATTTGGAAGCATATATTCAGTATTCCTGCCCGCAGCCGGTTTCCATGCAGCCAAGCTTGAATAAGTTGAAAATGCCTTGGATCGGTCTGCAGTGGCTGCTTGGCCGTAAAGGTCCCGCAGCGTCGAATCATTTTGAAGGAGGCGGCTTTGTCCGCTCTAACGAGACTGTTCCTTATCCGAATTTAATGTTCCACTTTCTCCCGGTAGCAGTACGCTATGACGGCAAGAAAGCAGATACAAAGCACGGATTCCAAGTGCACGTTGGGCCAATGTATTCTGATGCACGAGGAAGCCTGAAGATCCGCTCCAGGGATCCAAGGGAGCATCCAAGCATGGTGTACAACTACCTTTCCACGGAGCAGGATAGACGCGAATGGGTTGAAGCGATCCGCATTTCCCGTGAAATCATGGCACAACCAGCCATGAAACCATTCAATTCTGGAGAGATCGCTCCAGGGGACGCTGTACAGACAGACGAAGAAATTCTGGAATGGGTTGCGAATGATGCCGAAACGGCGCTGCACCCAAGCTGTACTGCGAAAATGGGGCCTGCTTCAGACCCAATGGCCGTTGTTGATCCGAAGACGCTGAAAGTACATGGTGTCGAAAATCTTCGCGTCGTGGATGCCTCCGTCATGCCTTATGTGACGAACGGAAACATTCATGCACCGGTACTCATGATCGCTGAAAAAGCAGCGGACCTGATCCTTGAGCGTGAGCCGCTCGAACCGATGCATACAAAATTTTATCGTCACGGCGTTGATCCGTCGGATGCAGGGACAATTAAGTCCTAAAATAAAATATAAAAAGGATTCTTTTTATCCAGTGCAGCTTCTTGTAAAAGCCCTCGCTTTGGAAAAAAGGATCTTTTTTCATTCATTAAGGAGGATTTTCCCATGAGCATGAACATGAAAGTCGAAAGCATGTTAAGCTATCACACATTTGAAGTACCAACAGCAATCAAGCACGGCATCGGTGCCATCAAACATATTGGTGAAGAAATCAAAGCCCTCGGCTCTGACAAAGTACTGCTCGTCACTGACCCGGGTATCCATAATGCAGGCGTAACAAAGCCTGTTATCGAAAACCTTGAAGCTTCCGGTGTAGAGGTCGTTCTCTTTAACAAAGTAGAGCCAAACCCTCCCGTACGCCTTATTGAAGAAGGCTCCAAATTTTACACAGCAGAAAACTGCAATGGTCTGATTGCTGTCGGCGGCGGAAGTTCGATGGATACCGCAAAAGCGATTGGCGTTGAAGCTACCCACGAAGGCTCGATTTTAGATTATGAAGCTGCTGAGGGCAAAAAGCCGCTGGAGCGCCGCATTCCTCCATTCATCACTGTACCGACAACAGCAGGCACTGGCTCTGAAGTAACCCAGTGGGCGGTGATCACAGACGAAGACCGCGAATTTAAATTTAACACTGGCGGCCCGCTCATCCCGGCATACGTAACCATCATTGATCCGGAGCTGCACGTTTCCATGCCTCCGCATATAACTGCCATGACCGGTATTGATGCGATTGCTCACGCAGTGGAATGCTATACAATGAAATTCGCCCAGCCTGTGACAGATGCGGTCGCGCTGCTTGCGATTGAGTACGCTGCAAAATACATCCGCCGTGCCTATGCCGACGGTGAAGATCTTGAAGCCCGCTACGGCATGGCACAGGCTGCAATGCTTGCAGGTCTTTCCTACGGCAGTGAATCTGCCGGTGCTGCGCACGCCATGAGCCAGACACTTGGCGGTATTATTCCAGTAGCACACGGCCAGTGCGTCGCAGCTATGATGGGACCGGTAATGGAATACAACTGGAAAGGTGCCCCGGAGCGTTTTGCACGTGTTGCCCAGGCATTTGGCATCGACACCGTACGCATGAGCACCGAAGAAGCAGCTAAAGCTTCTGTCCAGTATATGTATGATCTCGCGGAAGAACTCGACATTCCTTCCCTCGAGGAGCAGGGCGTAAATCCTGATATGACCGAGCGTCTTGCCAAAGAAGCAATGAATGACCCGCAGACAGAGGGCAATCCCCGCGACTTGAAAGTGTCCGACTACGAGTGGATCTACAAGCGCTGCTTCCACCAGGTGCCAAAAACCGTTTAATATTATCCTTACGCAAAAGCCGGAAAGAGGAGCAGCCTCTTTCCGGCTTTTTTATATTATATAGCACAGGTTTAAAACTCTTCGTATACCGCTGGGTCCTGATCATTTATGCGCCCGTCCGGCTGAGTCAACGAAGCAAGCATTTCCATTTCGCGCTCATCGAGCGAAAAGGAAAAGATCGAAAGGTTTTCAATCTGCCGGCGGGGCGACATTGATTTTGGTATCGGTATTGTGCCCAGCTGATAATGCCAGCGCAGAATAATCTGAGATACCGTTTTATTATGATTATTTGCTATTTTACGAAGCGTCTCATCCTGCAGTACATCGCTCGCCTTTGCCAGCGGACTCCAGGATTCAGTTTGGATGTCATGCTTTTCGTGCCATTTTCTTGATTCTTCCTGATTAAAATACGGATGCAGTTCAATTTGATTGATGCTCGGCTTCACGCCTGTCTCTTTTTCAAGATGTTCCAGGTGTTCCGGCAAAAAGTTACATACCCCGATGGAGCGGACAAGTCCCCATTTTTTAGCCTCAATCAGTGCCTGCCATGCTTCAACGTAATGCCCCTGCTTCGGGTTGGGCCAATGAATCAAATACAGGTCATAGTAATCCAGCCCTGCGCGGTACAGCGATTCCTGGATTGCCGGCACGGCCTTTTCATATTTCTGATAGCGTCCCGGCAGCTTCGACGTTATCCGGAGCTCCTGCCTCGGGACAGAGCTGCGACGCACAGCTTCTCCTATCGTACCCTCATTTTCATAGTTGTATGCCGTATCGATCAGACGGTAGCCTGCATGAATCGCCCGGTCCACAGCATTAGCGCCCTCGTTTCCAATCACCGCCGCGGTCCCAAAACCGATGACTGGAAGCGTCAGGCCATCATTCAGACGGATTTCCGGAATTGAACTATTCATCAATAACTCATCCTTTCCCTGAAAGCTCGAAATGTGTTCATGCTTTTGTTCGGTAGTTCTCTTCCCTTTCCGGAAGGTTTATTAACCTAAAGAAAAAGCCGGAAAAGAAATATAAACTTTTCTGGCCCCAGTACGTATACTATTTTTATCTTCACCGTACTATAAAAGGTTTATATTGAAGAATTTTTCTGCTGTTCTTTTTTCTTCTGCTCCATTAGGCCATGATACACAGCCCCGAGGAGGTTGGAATGCTGACGAAACTTAAAGGCTGCGACCGATGGCTTGATTTTCCCCAGCGGCAGAGATTCCATCATTCTATCCAATTGTTCATTCACTTTTGTAATAAGATCTTCGCGAGCGCTCACTCCGCCACCAATAGTGATTAATTCCGGATCGTACATGTACTGTAGGTTGTAAATGCCTGCCGCTACATAGTAATAAAATTTTTCTACAGCTGCTGCAGCCTCCTGATCATGTTCATCTGCAAGCCGGAAAACATCTTCCCCCGTATAGTCAGCGGGATCTCTTTGTTTCGAATTGGCAAACCGGCGTACCAATGCCTGGGTAGACGCCAATCCGCTCCACGTCTGGCTAAATCCTAACTCCTCTGCATTTAACAGCATGTAGCCAAATTCACCACCGTGCAGATTATTTCCCCGGTGCAGCACTCCGTCCTTAATAATCGCTCCGCCAATGCCTGTTCCAATAACTACCGACAGCATATCCCGGACTTCGGTTCCTGCCCCTTTCCATACTTCCGCATATGCTGCGCAATTCGCATCATTTTCCATATAAACCGGCAGCTGCACTCTTTTCTGAAGCAGTTTTTTTATATTCGGACCATGCAAATAGGGAAGAGCACTGGATCCTTTTATAATACCTTCTTCAGTTACTGCACCCGGTGAGCTCACTGCGACTGCCTGAATAGGAGAGAGCTTTTCACAAAGCTGGCCTACTGTTTCTACTAAAGCATCGACGCTGACAGGGCTTTTGGTTTTTTCTTTTAATTGAATCGTTCCTTCTTCCGTGATTAACGCATATTTTATAAAGGTACCGCCCAGATCTACTGCTAAATACGTATTCATATTATCCCCGCCCTTTTATTTATAAGGCTCTTCTTCCACCTTAAGTGTACGGGTTTTGATCACATTCTGGAACCAATAGGCGGACTTTTTCATGGTCCGGTCCCGATTATTTTCCAGGTCGATGGAGACGAGCCCGTACCGGTTCTTAAACGCGTTCATCGGGGAAACGTTGTCGGAAAAGGCCCAAAGCATATAGCCCCGGCAGTTCACGCCTTCGTTGACGGCCGCCAGAAGCCATGCTAAATGCTCGGTAATAAACGCAATCCGGTAATCATCCTGAATGATTCCCTCCGCATTTTTGAACCGCTGCTCGTTTTCAACCCCCATCCCGTTTTCCGCAATAAACCATTCGATGTTTCCATACTCTTCTTTCATGCGGATCGCCATATCGTACATAATACGCGGAAAGATCTCCCATCCGCGGTAGGGATTCATTTTTTTCCCAGGGAGGTCGAAGGGATCGTAATAGTACCTTGGATGAAACGGAACCTGCTCGTTCCACCCGGACGTCCGTGCCTGCACGCGGTGAGGAAAATACAGGTTCAGTCCGACATAGTCCACGGTATAGCTGCGGATCGTATCCAGGTCTTCCCCGGTCGCGGTAAAGGCAATATCGTGCTTATGCATCAGCTCATACAGCTCTTCCGGATACTCTCCTTTAATCGTTGGATCCAGAAACATCCGGTTAAAAAAAAGATCGTGCTTGTTTGCTGCCTCCTGGTCATGAGGCGCTGTCGAACGGGCATACGTGACTTCTGGATTGAGAATGACACCGATTTTCGCTCCAGTCCTCTCAGCGAGCTGTTTTTCCCGGAATAGTTTCACGACCCGGGCGGTCGCAAGTGTTTTATGAAAGTTCCACTGCATCCACTTTTTGGTGTTCTGTTCAAAGGGATAACGAATCGCATCCAAATACATGCGGGTCTGCGGCACGATGGGCTCATTAAACGTCAGCCAGTGCTTGACCCGGTCCCCGAGCCGGTCCATCACTTTTTCAGCGTATTTTTCGAACAAAAGCACGACATGCTTTGACTCCCATCCGCCGTACCGCTCAAACAGCTCGGCGGGAATCTCGTAATGCTCGAGGCAGATCATCGGCTCTACCCCCTGGGCGATTAATTCATCCACCATGTCCTCCACATACGAAGCATAATCTTCATCAACAATGGCATTTTCATAATCGGTTAAAAACCGGGACCAGTTCACCGAGGTGCGAAAATGCGTCAGACCGATGGTTTTCATGTAGCTGATGTCTTCTTTGTACCGATTTCGGAAATCCGTGGCCACGGCCGGACCATAGCCGTCATGCCAGACATGCCGATTATTTTTATACCAAAGGTCCATATATGAATCCTGGCTCTCCTTCTTCCCGGACCAGCCCTCCGACTGCCAGGCCGACAGCGCGGCCCCGAGCATAAAATTTTCTGGAATAGTTAATGTTTTAGTAGACATATTTTCGTCTCCTTCATTTTAAAAATATCAGCCTTTTACAGCTCCCTGCGTCATACCTTCTACGATTTGCTTTTCCATCAGCAGATAAAAAATGATTGTCGGAACCAGTACAAGGGTTAACCCTGCCATCTGAGCCGGATAATTTGTTGTATAGGCTCCTGCAAAGTTTGCCAGGCCGAGTGGCAGTGTTTGAAGCGCTTCGTCGCTGATAAGCACCAGGGCGAATGCAAACTCGTTCCAGTTATTAATAAAGTTGATGATGACTGCCGTAGCAATGGCCGGCCTTGTCATTGGCAGAATAATGGACCAAAAGATACGGAAGACCCCGCACCCGTCCATAATTGCTGATTCCTCCATTTCCTTCGGGAACGAACTCATAAAGCTGGTAAGTAAAAATACTGTGATAGGCAGATTAAACGCTACATACGGGAAAATTAATGCCCAGTATGTATTTAAAATTCCTAAATTCTGCATAAGAATATACATCGGTACGAGTGTGGCGTGGATCGGGATCAAAAGACCAATCACGAGAAAGCCATAAATGAATTTTTTACCCCGGAATTCAAACCTGGATAAAAAGTAGGCTGCAAGTGCGCCGGAAAAAATAGAAATCAGCACAGCCACCGCCCCGACCAATACACTGTTAAAGAAAAATGTACCGATATTTGCTGTTACCCACGCATCCTGAAAGTTTTCGAAAACCCAATTAGCCGGAAGCCCGAACGGATTTAACGAAAAATCCTGGCTCGTTTTAAATGCGTTCATGATCATCCAGAAGATAGGGTACGCATTCACGATGGTGAATAAAATTAAAATGATGTATACAAGCGTCCGCCGGAGTTTTCTTTTTGTTTTCGCCACAGCGTCCCGGTCTACGGGAGCCGCTTCTCTTGGTTCTACTTTATTTCCCATCATATTTCTTTTCTCCCTTCTCTATGTTCTTTTAACGCCCATTACTTTTGTCGTGATCAAAATCAGGATTAAGCTGAATACGAGAATTAAAATCGAAAGCGCACTTCCATACCCGTAGCTCAAACCTTCAAATGTTTCGCTGTACATATAGGTAGCCATTACCTCTGTGGAATGCGCGGGTCCTCCCTGCGTCATAACATAAATCAAATCAAATGTTTTTAAACTACCGCTTATGCACAGGACAATCGCGACTAAAATAACGTTTCGGATAGAAGGAAGTGTAATGTGAATGATCTTATGCCATTCCCCTGCCCCGTCAAGTTCTGCTGCTTCGAGCAGCTCCTTGGGAATCGTCTGGAGAGCAGAAAGAAATATAATGAAATACAAGCCAACAAACTGCCAGACTATCGTAATTAAAATAGCAAATATGGCGGAATCCGGGTCGCCAAGCCAGTTCTGCTGGAGAAAACCAAGCCCTGTAGTCTCCAGTAAATTATTAAGAAGACCCTGCTCTGAGTTGTAGATCATTCTCCATGTAATAGAGATGACCACGGTCGAAATAACTACTGGAAGAAAACCGATCGTCCGGAAGAACTTCGCTCCTTTAATTTTCCGGTTTAATAATAGAGCCAGACCCAGCCCAATTGGAATTTGTCCAAGTACAGAGGCAAGCACCACTAAAATATTATTACGCAGTGACAGCCAGAACGTAGAATCCTGAAATGCAGTAATGTAATTTTCTATTCCGACAAAGCTCATGGCGGAGAAGCCGTCCCAGGCCATAAAAGAATAGTAGAAAGAAATAAAAATCGGAATAATGCCAAATACCATATAAATAATCAATGGCAGCACCAAACCTAAACCAATTTTCCATGGACTTCTGAGCAAGTGCATTTTTCCCACCCCTTTTTAGAAAACGCTTACATTTTGATTATAAAAGGAGTGGCTTATACAAAAAATCGACTTTTTTAACATAATATCCACATTTATTGAGTATTTGTTGTATTCATAGCCCGGTACTGCGTAGGGGTCGTTCCCTTATATTTCTTGAACACCTTCACAAAATATTTGTACTCGCTGTAGCCGACATATTCGGCAATCTCAAATACCCGGTTTGAAGTAGTGACCAGCAGCTCTGAGGCTTTTTCGATGCGGAGCGTATTTAAATAATCTGAAAAGCTCAATCCTGTTTCCTGCTTGAATAATATACTGAAATAATTTGGAGTAATGAAGTGATCTTCAGCGATCGTTTTTGCCTGCAGATCGTGCTGATAATTGTGCTTCATGTAGCTGAGCACCTGATCAATGATCCAATTAGTTTCTTTTCTGTTTGATAAAGCTCCGGCCATGCGAAGCATATCCTCCATGAAGAAGCTTTGAATATCTTCGACTGTATTATAAATACGCATATCGACATCCTGCTGAAGCTTAAACTCATTTATATCAAACGTCCGCTCCTGTATTTGGGAAAACACCTTGTTTTTTATTACTACTTCAAGCTCTCTCATCATACGGAAGGCTGGTTCAACAGCTGTATCTTTTTCAATTAATTCGTCAAATACTTTCTGTACAAGTTCTTTCGCCTCTCCAGTTCGTCCTTCCATAATAAAAACAGCCAGCTGATCCTGAAAGGCTTTTGTAACCGACAGGGATGGTTCCTGTATTTTTTCATTTAGCCTGGATGTAACGCGTTTAGAGGTACCTCTAATGCTGGTTAAAAATGTATCCGCTTGTTCATAGAGCCTTCGGATATCTTGAAAAGACCCGGAAGCAGACACTGCTGCCTGGACGTTTATCCCTTTCTCTTCGATTTGTTCCTGCAGTTTCGTTATTCGTTCTTTCTTTACAGTCAGGCCCGAGTCGTCCCCACAGCATATATATATCCATTCATTTTCATGCCTCCATACGCGGACGAATTGCTTAGACCACACCGCCAGATTTTCTTCAAACATCTGCATCAACTGCTCTTTCTGCCCTTCTTTTTCTATTCGTCCTTTCCCAAGGGCATATTCCTTTATTTCTGCAACCACTACGTAATAGCTTTCGTACTGTTCTTCCCATCGAACCATTTCTCCAACTGTAATGTGGTGACGGAAAAGCTGTTTTTGCACTGCAAGCTTTAGCTTCTCCCCCGGATCATTATAGTCTTTACTATCATAATGTTTTTTGTGCTGAAGTCGTTTTACGATTGTTAACAGCTCTTCAATGTCGATTGGCTTCAGTAAAAAGTCATTCACTCCCAGGCGGAGAGCCTGTCTAGCGTATTCGAATTCATCATATCCACTGAACATAATCACTTCTATATCCGGATGGAGCGCTGTCAATTCTTCTGTTAAAGCAAGGCCATCCATATTAGGCATCGTAATATCCGTAAGAACGATATCTATTTTGTGCTCTTTTAATATGTCCAATGCCTCGATACCGTCATAAGCTACACCTTCTACCTCTACATCAATGCTTTTCCAATCAATCGTTTGAGAAAGCCCTTCGCAGATCATAGGTTCATCGTCCACGATCAGTATTTTCGTTGTCATTTGCCTCCCCCTCCTCATGGTCGAGGTACGATTCGGTATTTTTTTCTTTTAAAACAGGGAAATGTATTTGAATATGCGTTCCTTTCTTTGCCGGCACCAGATTCAAACCAAAGGCTTCCCCGTAAGTAGTGGTAATACGCTTCTCAATATTTTGCAGCGCAAATCCCTGACGCGATTCAGGAGAGCTGCTTTTTAATTCTTTAATATCCAAAGCCCCAATCAGCCCATTATCTATGACATCTATAATAAGCTTCTCTCCCACCTGATAAGCCCGGACATCGATATGGATCGTCTGTTTATTAGCTCCCATTCCATGCTCAATGCTGTTTTCAATCAAAGGCTGCACAATCATTTTCATGACGGGCACATGCTCCAGTCCTGTTTCCACAAATAATGAGTAATGAAGTTTTGCCCCCATTCTTCGTTTTTGAAGCTCCAAATAACTTTTCGTACTCATTAATTCATCTTCAAGGTCCACCCAAGTGTTGCCCTTGCTTAAGGTATGCCGGAAAATCCGGGAAAGATCTTCAATGCTTTTACCAGTGTTAGGGGCGTTTTCCAGCCTCGCTGACCATCGGATCATGTCCAGCGTATTATATAGAAAATGCGGATTGATCTGACTCTGCATCGCCTTCAGCTCTGATTCCTTCGTCTTGAGCTCCAATTTATATTTTGTATTGATCAATGATTGAATTTCCTGCACCATTCGGTTAAAACGTCTGCTTAGCGTACCGATTTCATCTTTGGAAGCTACTTCCACCCGGGCAGTAAAATCTCCCTTTTCCACCCTTTTAATTTCTCGTGTTAAGGCTCCTATAGGCTTCAAAACAAACATGAAAAAGCCTGTGATGACCAGGATACTTAAAAGAATAGTGCCAATGATAATACCGGCAGTAATATGGCGTACATTGGAAAGCTCCGTTGCTATATACGATTCCTTCACCATAGAAACAAGATATAAATCTTCGAGCTGCTTGGAGGAAACGTAATAATCTTCGCCGTTGTAGCTGTATTTAAAGGGCTCTTCCTGTTCGTTTTTTATTCGCCGCATAAGTGTTTGGTCGGAAAAAGAGCTTCCGGCGGTTTCTTTGTCTGCATGAAGCATCAATGTGCCATCTTCCCTCAGTACAAATAAATCGCTGGAGTCGTTTTCCAGATCGCTCATTAAGTAATCATACAATTGCTGCTCATTTAAGTGGATCCGTACCTCTCCTATTGAATTCGTAAAATCATACCTGCTGTTAATCTGGCGAAACAGGCTGATCACTTTTTTCTCTTCTGCCGGAAAACCCGTCTGCACTTCGTATGGATCTGTCCACAGCACCCGACCCTCCAGTTCTCTCGAGACCTTGACCCACTTCTCATTTTCGTCTTCAACATAGTCCCCCATCATAATGGAACGTCCATTTTCTCCTTCAATAAAAACAGACTGAAAATAACTTTTATTTGTTAAATGAAAGGTGAAAAATGCGCGCAGATTTTCATTCATGTTGCTGAATTCTTCCACCGTGGCTTCTCCGTCTTCAAGGGTCAAATACTGATGGAATTCGTTATTATATATAATGTATTCCGAAATATCCTCAATCTCTCTCATTGTGTTACTTAAGTCAGCTTCAATGGAAGAAAGGTTTTGATTGGAGGTTTCAAGGGCCTGTTGACGAAGAATATTGTTAGACTGATAAAAAAAGATAACGCTTACTGCTAAGATAGGAAGCGTAGCCAGGCAAAGAAATATGATGGTTGATTTTGATTTGAGGCTCCAGTCCTTTACTTGAAGCTTTTTACTCACTGCCCTGCCCTCCTTTCTTTGAACAAAAAGGAGGATAAACCTGGAATTCGGTTATCCTCCTTTTACTTAGTATATACGAAATTGTCTCTGATAGGCAGACAGGCTGAACTACTCTACTTCTTTTTGCAAAGCTTCACCGATTTCTTCCGGCGTCGTTTCCCCTAGAGTTAAAGCCTGAAGCTGGTTTTCAAGTTCATCGTTTAAGCTCGGAGTGAGAGTGGCATCATACACTGGGGCATTTTCTGCCTCCTGCGTAAGCTCCATCATTTCTTTTATAAGCGGATCCAGTTCATCATTTGGATTTTCTACATTTGTCGGTACAATCCGTCCCACCGATTGAAGCTCTTTAAACAACTCCTCGTTATAGAGCCATTTTAAGAATTCTTTGGCTGCTTCTTTTTTCTCGTCAGAGATATCACTGTTAATCGCGCTCGCGCTTCCCATTGTATTTGAAATGCTGTTACGATCCCCTAAAGGAATCGTAGCAAGACCAATATCCTGATCCTCCTGTTTATTTTCAATAATTTCAGTAGCCGCCCAGTTGCCATCCATTACCATGGCAGACTCCTCCTGCAGAAATTGATCTATCATCTGCATACTGTCAATCGTATTCAAATCATTATTAAACGCTTCCATGTTATTTAATTCTTCAATGACCTCAAGACCCTGGATAAACTCTGGATCAGTAAATTTTCTATCTCCATTTTCCACATCCTCCAAAAAGTCAGGACCTGTAAACCGGTCCGCTATAGTGGAGATGTAGACTGACTGCAAAACCCATCCGCCTGAATTTCCAAGAGATATTGGCGTTACATCTTCATCCTTTAGATCTTCAATAAGCTGCAGAAATCCGTCGTAATCTTCAGGAAAGCTGTCATATCCGACCTTACTTAGCATATCCTTGTTATAGTATATAAAATGTGTTGGGTTACTATTTACCGGCACTGCGTATGTGTTGTCTTCTATTGTAAACTCATCAAAGGATCCCTCTTCCAGTAAACCGCTGTCAAGCCAGTAATCCTCTATATCATCAATCGGCTCCACCGCGCCCGCTTCCACAAGCGGTCGGAGCTCTGCTCCCGGCCATACCTGGAATACATCCGGCAGGTCCCCGCCAGCGGCCCGTGTATTTAACCTTGTACGATAATCATCATTCGGTGTTGTATTTACATCCAGTTGGATATCCTCATGTTCATCATTAAATTTATTTACTACTTCCATGAATGCTTCAAAATCAGGACGTCCTGTATCAGCCGATTTCCAGTAGCTGAGCGTTACCACATCGTCATCTCCGCCGCCGCTGCTACTGTCATTTCCGCACGCAGCGAGCCCACCGAGCGCTAGTACACCAGCCAATGAAGCCGCTACCGGCTTTTTCCATCTACTCCCCATGATATATCCCCCTCATTAATGTAATCGCTTTCAAAAATAATCGTATCATGAGGCTTTTAAGGAAGTAATACAACAAAATTTGAATAATATCTACTTTCTTAATCTGAGTGTTTCTTTCCTATTATGTAAAAAGCCGCTTCAGATTCCGGATATCCCAGAAGCCTAAAGCGGCTTTTTTGTATTAATTCCGAATAAACGGGCTTGTTTTTACTTCATACCTCTGATGCCTTGCTTCTTTGAGTAAAAAAACATACTTGGCCTGATGAATTTTAAACTGGATCGTAAGCTCTTCCGACGGCTCCACGCTTTTATTCAACAGTTGCTGATACTGCTCCATTTTTTCCTTCGCATCGTAGATATGGTCCTTCAGCCGTTCGAGCTCCTGTTTTTTCAGCTTCTTTTTCAGTGGCATACAGATCCCCCTACAGCTCGCGACGTCCTTCAATGGCTTTTGATAATGTTACTTCATCAGCGTATTCCAGATCCCCGCCGATTGGCAGACCATGAGCAATTCTTGTCACCTTCATACCAGTTGGTTTTAACAGCTTCGAAATATACATAGCTGTAGCTTCTCCCTCAATAGTCGGGTTCGTCGCGATGATCACTTCCTGAATCTGCTCGTCCTGCAGCCGGGTTAACAGATCCGGCACGTTAATGTCCTCGGGCCCGACACCGTCCATCGGGGAAATCGCCCCGTGCAACACGTGGTACAGCCCTGAAAATTCCCGCATTTTTTCCATAGCTATAACGTCTTTGACGTCCTGCACGACGCATACGATAGAGCGGTCGCGCTGCTTGTCCTGACAGATATAGCATGGATCCGTATCAGTAATGTGGTGGCAGACCGAACAATATGTCAGTTCCCGTTTTGCATTAACAAGCGCTTTGGCAAATTCGAGAACATCGTCTTCTTTCATATCTAATACATAAAAAGCCAGCCGGCCGGCCGTTTTCGGGCCGATGCCGGGCAGCTTCATAAAGCTGTCGATTAATTGCGAAATAGGTGTCGGATACTGCACCTGATCTCCTCCTAGAACATTCCGGGAATGTTCATTCCTTTAGTAAATTTCCCCATGTCCTGCTCAACAAGCTCATCCACTTTCTTCAGTGCTTCGTTCATTGCTGCAAGCATAAGGTCCTGAAGCATTTCAACATCGTCCGGATCAACAACATCTTCGTCAATTTCAATGTCTAAAATCTGTTTATCCCCGGAAGCTACTACTTTTACAGCTCCGCCGCCGGCAGTTGCTTCTACCGATTTTTCCTTCAGTTCTTCCTGAGCTTTCTGCATATCCTTCTGCATTTTCTGCATCTGCTTCATCATATTTGCCTGGTTTTTCATTATAAATTCCTCCTCATATTAGTGATCCACGACTTCGACAAACTCAGAGCCGAAGCGCTTCACTGCTTCTTCCACCAACGGATCCGGCGCCTCTTCCTGTGAATTTTCCGGAGCTTCGGCTTCTTCGCTCTCTGCTGCTTCCGTTCCATTTTCCTGCTGATGCTGCTTATAATCTTCCTTAACCCTTTCCCATTCATTTGAAAGGATCGTGTATGGCTCCAGTTCTTTCCCTGTGATTTCCCGAAGGGCGTCGATAACTTCCTGGCGGAACTTTGTTTCAATCATATTGCGGTGCATTTCGTTTTTAAAAGCCAAAAGCACGGCTGTTTCATTCACAATCACTGGTTTAGAGTTGTTCAGCCAAGCATGTCCGGGCACGCTTCTCGCCCGCATCGCATTCATCACATTGTTCCATTGATTGGCCAGGTCCTGCAGGTCCTGCTTCGTCGCTGTTTTTAGAATCTCTTTAACTTTACCCTGTGACGGGGAAGAAGAAGCTCCTTTTTTGGAAGCACGCCTGGCCGGCTCCGGCTTCGGCTCTTCAGCTGCCGAAGCTTCCTGAACCGAAGCTGCCGGGGGCCCTGGTTTTTCTTTCAATGCTTTTTCAAGCGACGCAATACGGTTTTCGAGACGCTCAGTTCTGTCATCCGAAATACTGCTTTCTGCCACCGGGGCGGTACCTCCGGAAGAGAGGTGGCAGGACTGAATCAGCGCAACCTCCAAAAAGATTTTAGGATGACTAGACCAGCGCATATCCTGGTGAATTTTATTTAACTGATCAATCATCTGGTAAATCCATTCTGCCGGGACATCAGAAGACAGGGATTCAAATTCCTGATCAAGTGTAGCCCGGTCCAGCAGCTCCTGCATCCCCGGAGCTGCCTGGTGCAGCAGCATATCCCGGAGATAGTAGATGATGTCTTCCATAAAACGAACCGGGTCTTTGCCTTCCTTTACCAGACGGTCGGCTGCCTGCACCGCTTCAGCTGTATTCTGTTCCTTCAATGCACGCACGGTATCTGTCAAAAACTGCTGCGAAACGGCACCGGTGATCGCCAGTACGTCTTCTGCCTGTACCGCATCTTCAGCAAACGACATTGCCTGGTCAAGCAGGCTGAGGGCATCCCTCATTCCACCCTCCGCCGCCCGGGCAATCAGGTAAAGTGCCTGCTCCTCCGCTGAATCCTGCTGCTCCTCAAGTATATATTTCATGCGTTCGACCAGCGTCTCCGGCTGGATACGCTTAAAATCAAAACGCTGACAGCGGGAAACAATTGTAAGCGGAATTTTATGCGGCTCCGTGGTCGCCAAAATAAAAACAGCATGCTTCGGAGGCTCTTCCAATGTTTTCAGCAGCGCATTGAAAGCCCCGGTCGACAGCATGTGCACCTCATCGATAATATACACTTTATAACGGATATCCCTCGGAGCGGCAATCACGTTTTCGCGGATATAACGAATTTCATCCACTCCGTTATTGGAGGCAGCGTCAATTTCTATCACGTCAACGACTGAACCGTCCATAATGCCTCTGCAGGCATCACACTCGTTACATGGTTCAGCTGTCGGAGCCTGCACACAGTTAATTGCTTTGGCGAAGATCTTAGCGGCACTCGTTTTTCCTGTTCCTCTTGGACCGCTGAATAAGTAAGCATGGGAGAATTTTTCCTGCACGAGGGCGTTTTGAAGCGTTTTTGTAATATGTTCCTGGCCCACTACGTCTTCGAGCAGCTGCGGCCGCCACATCCGGTATAAAGCTTGATGGCCCAACCATGTTTCCCCCCTTCTTTTCCGTTTCTTCCTCTATCCATTATACCTATTTATAAAGGTATTTTCAAAACTCAAACGACCTGAGGAGGCATGCAAATATAAAAATAAAACGACCCCTGAAACGGAATCGTTTAGCTGATATGTTTATAGAGCCGTGCACCTTTCTTCGACAATATTTTCATAAGCGTTACCTGCGCAGTTTGCTCGGTCCAGGCAGCTCTGCGGCACACGGAAGAGTCCGCTTACTGCTGCTTCCTTCCGGACCTGACAGGGTTCGCGGGTTTCCGTTGCGCAGAACCTGGACGTCAACACCACTTACGCAGGGCAGACCCTACAAAAATAAAGCCTCGGAAAGGGATTCGGTCTTGCTATAGCGGATTGCAAGTACAGGGCACCGCTACCTCCCCACTTAGCACGGCAAATGGGTTCACTCTATTTAGGCACTTCTAATTGAAGCGCATTAATAAGTATATCTATTTTTTCGATAATATGCAACCGGTGAAGTTTAATCGGCAGACATGGATTTACAAGAGCTTTTACCGACTTCTTTTTCTTCCCATTCGGCAATTTTTTCTTTAATCAGATGAGGTGGTGTATGCATGATTTGCTCAGCCGGAACATTCAGCTTTTCGGAAAGCTTTTGCGCCGTTTCCACGGTAAATTGATTTGAACGCACTGGAAAACCTCCTGTTTATTCAATAATTTTGTTAAATATAGCACGGCCTGCTTCTATATTCCAAATAGAATTAAACGACTGTAGAGCTATTCCCCGTTTTCTTTCTTTTTATTCTTTTTCTTATCTCTCATTCGCCGGAAAAATGACGTGAGAAGACGTGCACAGGTGGTGCTTTCAACTTCGGGAATGACGTCACAGCGGTGATTAAAGCGCTCCTCCTGAAGCAGGTTCATCAGCGTTCCGGCGCAGCCTGCCTTTGGGTCGTACGCTCCAAAAACGACGGAAGGCACCCGGGACTGCACAATAGCCCCTGCGCACATCGGACACGGTTCAAGCGTAACGTAAAGCGTGCATTCCTCAAGCCGCCAGCTGTTTAAAAACGTACAGGCTTCCTGAATGGCAATCATCTCAGCATGAGCAGAGGCCTGCTGATCTTCCTCACGCCTGTTTCGTCCCCGACCGATCACTTCATTCTGATAAACGATGACCGCACCGATCGGCACTTCTCCAGCTGCTTCTGCCTGCTCTGCCTCGCGGATGGCTTCCTGCATCCAATATGTATGTAGATCCATTACTGTCTGCCCTCTTTTCACTCGTAACGGATAGTGGCGTTAAAAAAAACTGCCGTCTCGGGCAGTTATCACTGGTAAATTAATGGCGGAGGAGGAGGGATTCGAACCCCCGCGGGCCGCAAAGCCCCTGGCGGTTTTCAAGACCGCTCCCTTCAGCCAGACTTGGGTACTCCTCCGTGCTGAAAAATATGTAGCTTGGTGACTGACAACGATAATCATAGCACAGGCCCAACCGTTGATCAACCCATACAGAAAGAAAATTTCCCCGTTCCTCTACGGCTTATGGAACGGGGAGATATATTTTATACCGGTGCCTGCTGCTGCATCTCTTCAAATTCTTTACTTGTGCACAGCACGTAGTGATCCTTTGTTACTTCCCGGAATTCAGGCTCTTCGCTCTGGTCATGATCTTCCGGGTTATAAGCAAGCCGGCGTCTTGTGCGTTCGTGTACCGGGTCCGGCTGTGGAATCGCGGATAGAAGCGATTTCGTATACGGATGCAGTGGATTTCTGTAAAGCTCTTCACTCGAAGCAAGCTCTACCAGACGTCCAAAATACATGACACCTATACGGTCGCTGATATATTTTACCATGGACAAGTCGTGGGCAATAAACAAGTACGTTAAATCCTCTTCCCGCTGAAGCTTTTTCATTAAGTTAACGACCTGTGCCTGAATCGACACATCGAGAGCCGAAATAGGTTCATCGGCAATGATAAATTCCGGCTTCACAGCCAGCGCCCGCGCGATTCCGATCCGCTGGCGCTGGCCCCCGCTGAATTCGTGTGGATAACGCTCCGCGTGTTCCCTGCTCAGCCCGACCGTTTCTAGCAGATCATACACACGTTGACGCCGCTCCTCTTTATCCTTTGCAAGTCCGTGAATATCAATGCCTTCCGCGATAATATCAATGACCTTCATCCGCGGGTTCAACGAGGAATATGGATCCTGGAAAATCATCTGCATCTGGCGGTTAAATTTTTTCAGCTCCGCCTTGGATTTTTTCCCCTGCACATTTTCTCCCTTGAACAAAACCTCGCCGCTAGTCGCTTCATACAGGCGGATAATCGAGCGCCCGGTCGTTGACTTTCCGCAGCCCGATTCTCCTACAAGGCCAAACGTTTCACCTTTATATATATCAAAATTCAAGCCATCGACTGCCCGAACGACACTCTTTCTGCCTGTTTTAAAGTGCTGACTCAGATTTTTGATTTCCAGTAATTTCTCATCACTCATATCTACTGTCCTGCCTCCCATTTCCCGTCCATCTCCTCAATGCGCTGCTGTACTGAGGCGGGTGGTTGTACATCCGGTGAGTTTTCGTGCAGCAGCCATGTCGCTGCGTAATGCGTCTCAGAGACCTGAAACATCGGCGGCTGCTCTTCATAATCGATTTTCAGCGCGTACCGGTTCCGGGGAGCAAAAGCGTCTCCCTTGGGAGGATGAAGCAGATCCGGAGGCGTCCCCGGGATAGCAAACAACTCTTCCTCGCGCTGGTCTACTGTCGGCATGGAGCCAAGGAGGCCCCATGTATACGGATGCTTGGGATTATAGAAAAGTTCATCAACAGAACCGATTTCTACAATTTTACCAGCATACATAACTGCCACCCGGTCCGCCACATTTGCCACGACGCCCAAGTCATGCGTAATGAAAATGATCGAGGTTTCAAACTCCTGCTGGATGTCTTTCATGATATCGAGAATCTGAGCCTGAATCGTTACGTCGAGCGCTGTTGTCGGCTCGTCTGCGATCAATACCTTCGGGTCGCAGGCAAGTGCAATAGCAATAACCACCCGCTGGCGCATACCGCCGGAAAACTGGTGTGGATATTGATCCATTCTTGCCTTCGCATCCGGAATCCGGACCAGCTCCAGAAGCCGCACCGCTTCTGTTTTCGCTTCCTCTTTGTTCATGCCGCGGTGCATCCGCAGCCCTTCCATCACCTGCGTTCCTACCTTCATCGTCGGGTTCAGGGAGGTCATCGGATCCTGGAAAATCATCGCAAAATCCTTGCCCCGGTATTTGGTCATCTGTTTATCGCTCAGCTTGGCAAAATCCTCATCCCCGTATAGAATATTGCCGTTTTTAATATAACCCTTCGGCGCCGGAAGCAGCCCCATCAGCGCTTTTGTCGTCACCGATTTACCCGATCCGGACTCGCCTACGATCGCCAGCGTTTCCCCTTTTCCGACTGAAAAACTAATGTCTCTTACCGCCTGAACCTCGCCGTTAGGTGTTTTAAAGGAAACACTTAAATTTTTCACTTCTAAAATAGTTTCATTACTCATGTTCGTTCCTCCCACATTCTAATCGCGCATCTTCGGATCAAACGCATCACGCATACCGTCAGCCAAAATGTTAAAGGCAATCATTAACACCGACAGCACGACGGCTGGGAATATTAATACGTGCGGCGTAGTCTGCAGGGCATCAAAGCCGTTATCAATCAACACCCCGAGCGAAGCATTCGGAGGCTGCAGCCCCAGGCCGATAAAGCTCAGAAAAGCTTCAAAGAAAATAGCATTCGGAATCGTAAACATCGTGTTGATGATAATCAAACCCATGGTATTAGGTACAAGGTGTCTGGTGATCACTTTAGAATTTGACAGCCCAAGTGTCTGGGAAGCCAGCACAAACTCTTCATTTTTCAGCTTTAAGATTTCTCCCCGAACAATACGCGACATTCCGATCCATCCGGTAATCGCTATCGCAAGCGATATAGAGAGAATACCTGGATCCAAGACGACAATCATCAGAATTAAAATAACCAAATTCGGTATGCCCGAAAGTATCTCTAAAAGACGCTGTAAAAAGTTATCTGTTTTTCCGCCAAAGAAACCAGAAATACCGCCATAAGCTACACCGATAAATAAATCAAGCAGCGTGGCAATGAGGGCAATAAAAAGAGAAACTCTTGTTCCGTCCCACGTTCTTGTCCACTGGTCTCTTCCTAGCCGGTCCGTTCCAAACCAAAAATTGTTTTCTTCTACTCCGGCTGCCGCATAGCTGTCCACACTAACCTGCACCTGAGCAGAGCCTACAGAGCCATCGCCTTCGCTTAATGTTTCGTATTGAACATAATCTTCATTGCCAAAACGGCTCTCGGCATTTGTTTGAGCCTGCTCCGCTGTAATATTTTCAAAAACATATGTTTCCTGGCCGTCCATGCCCAGCCAACCGATATTTTCAAGCATAGGAACTTTTGGAGGTAAATTCGACCGTGACAAATCCTGTTCTCTCGGGGTGTATTCATTCATCATTGGACCGAAGATAGCAAAAAATACGATGAGTAATAATGCTATTAAAGAAATCATCGCTGCTACGTTTTTACGCAGCGCCCGGAAAGCATCCTGCCAGAAAGTCCGACTTGGACGGTTAATTTGTTCCATATCATCTTCCCGTACATCAGCTGGAGAGAATAGTTCTTTGTCGTATTTTTTTTCTTTATCATTTTCGTGCTGCATAACTTTTACTTCCCTCCATCCAGGCGGATTCTCGGATCAATGATACCGTAAAGAATATCGATGATTAAAATAATCAAAACAAATAAGAAACTAAAAAACAGCGTCGTGCCCATAATCATTGGGTAATCGTTTGTCGTTACAGCCGTAACAAACTGTTCCCCGATCCCCGGCACCGCAAAAATCTGCTCGATAACGAGAGTTCCTGTTAAAAGACTCACTGCAAGCGGCCCTAAAATCGTAATTAAAGGAATCAGGGCGTTACGCAGTCCATGCTTGAAAATAACTGCTGACCAGCCGACGCCTTTGGCTCTGGCTGTAGTGATGTAGTCTTTGTTTAATACCTCCAGCATTTCTGTACGCATAAATCTCGCACAAATGGCCATTGGAAATATAAGTAGCGCGATTGTCGGCATTATTGTATGGGCGAACGTCCCCCAGGTGGCTACCGGGAACACCTGCCACTGCACCCCAAGAAAATATTGAAGTAATCCTGCAAAAATAAAGGAGGGAATGGAGGTCCCGATAACAGCAAGCAGGGTAGAACCAAAGTCCAAAATACCGTTATGAAAAATTGCCGCAATCAGCCCTAAAAGGGCTCCTAAAATTGAACCGATGAAAAGAGATTGAATACCCAGTTGCAGAGAGGGACCAATTCGGTTTCCAAGGACCTCGGTTACTTCCCGGTTATCAAACTGAAAAGAAATACCTAAGTTTCCCTGCACAAGCCCGAGCATATAGTCTACATATTGCAGCGGCACCGGTTTGTCTAATCCGTACTGCTCCAGCACAATCTGCTGTTGGGATTCTGACAGCCGATCCGCCGAGCTTAACGGCGTGCCGGGCATCAATTTCATTAAAAAGAATGTAATACTAGCGATAATAAACAAAGTAATCGCCATATATACGATTCTAGTGGCAATATAACGTGCCATACACATTTCCTCCTTGTAAATGTCGTGATGTTTATTCATGGTGCAGCCCTTTTAGATTTAGACACAAGGGAAAAGAGAGTATAAGCCAATTATTATGGATATACTCTCTTGCCTCCTGAAAATATTAATTTATTTAGTTTTTATTCTTCTGTAGCGTCTTCGTTTACATAAGCCCATTTGTATTCAAAGTCAGGACCGGCAGAGTTAACGATAACTCCCTGCAGTTCCGGATTCCAAAGATAAGCCTGAGCTTCCTGATACATTGGAGCAATTACTGCATCTTCTTCAATCAGAAGCTTTTCTGCTTCCAAGAAGTTGTCCCAACGCTCCTGTGGCTGATCAGCCAGTTCGTTGTTTGCTTCTTCGATCAGGGAATCATATTCGTCACTGGAATATCCAGTATGGTTGTTTCCGCTGTCTGTGACAAACAGGTTCATGAATGTGTTTGGATCCACGTAGTCAGGACCCCAGCCGGACATTAACAGGTCGTAATCCATGTTGGTATCGCGGTCGAGACGTTCTTGGAATGGAACCTGCTGCACATTCACGGTCAATCCATCCAAAGTGCCTTCTAACTGTTCTTTAACATAAGCACTGATGTTTTGAGCTGAAGCCGTGTCACCTGTGAGGTAGCCTAATTCTGCACTTTCAGCCCCAATTTCTTCAAGGCCCTGCTGCCATAGTTCCTGTGCCTGCTCTTTGTCTTCTTCCGAAAGATTTCCGTTTACTTCCCGGAAATCTTCTTCTCCTTCAGGGCTGAAGACAAAGTTCCCCGGCATCAAACCGCCCAGAGGCATCGAGCCGTTGTTTAAAATAGTGTTAGTTAAATCTTCTTTGTTTACAGCCATCTGGATGGCTTTACGCGTATTTTCGTTCGCAAGAATTTCATTTTCCTGGTTCATCTTAACGTACCAGGAAGTTGGTTGTTCTACGGCACGATAGTCCTGATCAGTACTGTACTCATCCACGAATTCTGCTGTAAGCTCTGTACGATCGAGTTCGCCCGTTTCATACAGGTTCGTGCCTGTGGATGGTTCTTTAACGACCTGCACATTAATTTCCTCCAACTGTACAGTATCTGCGTCCCAATAGTCTTCATTTTTCACGAATGCCATGCTGTCTCCGGTATTCCACTCTTCCATTGTAAACGGTCCGTTTGTGAGCATGTTATCAGGATTGAGCGCATGATCTTCGCCCTGCTCTTCAACAAATTCTTCATTTAGCGGATAGAATGTCGGGAACGTTGTCAAAGACTCGAAATAAGGAGTCTGCTTTTCAAGAGAAACTTCCAGCGTATGCTCATCTACTGCTTCTACCCCGAGCTCGCTCGGCTCCATTTCACCTTCACTGATGGCCGTAGCGTTTTCAATTACGCCGCCCATCATGTAAGGGCCATACTCAGAAGCCGTTTCCGGATCCACGGCACGCTGCCAGGAATAAACGAAATCTTCGGCTGTTACAGGGTCCCCGTTCGTCCATGTAGAGTCTTCCCGAAGATTAAACGTCCATGTCGTACCGTCTTCACTAATTTCCGGCTCTCCTGTAGCAACGCCATCAGTAATTTCAGCATTCTCGCCAAGACGGTATAGGCCTTCGTAAATCTCCCCAGCCCATTGGATGCCGAACTGGTCTGTAGTAAGTGAAGGGTCCATGGAAGGAATATCACCCGACTGCGATATATCGATAACCTGCTCACCGCTTGCCTGGCCTTCGCCGCCTCCGTCACCACCGCCATTGCCACCGTCTCCGCCGGACTCTCCGCCCCCGCCGCCGGAACACGCTGCAAGTACTGTACTCGAGATTAATGCAGAAGCTAATACTGTCATTTTTGTCTTTTTCATAAGATATGTTGACCTCCCCAAAACTTTCGTTATTTTATTGTGTAAAATTTCTGTTATCTCTGTATTTACAAAGTATACAAGAAATTGCGAATATTTTCATTAATTTTTTAATTTTTTGCGAAAATGAAAATTTATTCGCTTTGTCTATACGAAAAGCATTAATGTTTTTACCTGCAGGGCAGTTATTCGTAAATGAAAGATCCTATTCAGCGGTGGACAGCAATTGTGCTATAATAATGGGCGTTATAAAATTCCTGAAGGAGTCCCATCTATGCATTGGAAGCTGAATCTCTTTGTATTTGCCGCTAATTTAATAGCTGCCGGCCTGCTGTTTTTCATTTTTTCTCCGGCCTTTGAACTGCTGAATGTGATCAATTATGTGTTTTATGTAGGTCTGTTTTATCTAATCATTTTCATTGCAGCGTTTGTAATGCGCGGAGGATTTTTCGATGCCATTACCCACAGCTTTCGAAAAGTGGCTCACCGCCTTGCTCCCTCCAGACCTTCGACTCAAGGCTGGGAACAACGGCTTGCTCCTTCTGAAGTCATTCAGATTTCTTTTTTTCGTATGCTTTTCATTCAAACAACAGCGCTGATTATCCTGGATCTTTTGCTGCTTGCTGTGTACTACGCAGCAAATTAAATTGGCCCGGCTTTATCTGCGCCCGTGGTACCACCACCTTTAATGTTTATTTTCATTCAGGAGTAAGGTAAGAAAACGAATCCTTATACTGTTTTAATTCAACGTTTACATCGGCGTTCAAAATTCCGTCGATCTGTGCTAAATCTCTGTTAACAAAATTCACTAAATCCTCGTTATTTCTAAAATAAGCCTGTAAAATTAAATCATGATTACCAGAGAAAGCACCGACAAATCGCACTTCGGAAAAGCGCTGAAGCTTACTCGCAATTTCGTCCTGCATCCCGAGCTTTGTGCTCAGCCCGATGATCGTCTGCACATCTAGCCCAATTTTGTTCGGATTGGTATGTATGATAAATTCAAAGACATTGTGCCGGAGCATTTTGTTAATTCTTGAACGAACAGTCCCCTCACTCACTCCCAGACAGCGGGCAATTTCACTGTATGATTCCTTGCCGTTAGCCTGCAGATATCCGAGTATCGACATATCTACCTGATCTAATGAAACGCTCATTGGCATCCCTTCTCTTTTTCCCATTCTCACCTTGATGACCTTGCATCCTTTATTACGAATCACCGAGACAACCGCAGATCATTTTAGTAATTTCGTAACATTTCCCCGGGTGGATTAACGTAATTATAAGTAATTGTTCTTATTATTGCAATATTCGTGAAAGAATTTTATGAATTTTTTTGTAAGATTATATAACGCTATATGATTCGAAAACAGCCCGAAGATACTTCCCACACTACAATGTAATCGCTTTCATTACAATCGTATCTTCGAAAGTATTTTGCATAACTATAAAAAACTCTGGCCGCCTAAAGCGTCCAGAGTTTTATCGAAGTCTGCTTATTTTGCTGTAATATACTCTTTGTTGCCCATATATCCGCGAAGCACTTCAGGAATCTTAATGCTGCCGTCCTCCTGCTGATGGTTTTCCATGATCGCTGCCACTGTTCGTCCCAGCGCAAGCCCTGAGCCGTTTAGCGTATGCACAAATTCTGTTTTCGCATCGCGGTCCCGCTTAAAGCGGATGTTTGCGCGCCTGGCCTGGAAATCCTCAAAATTACTGCAGGACGAAATTTCTTTGTAATCTTCATAGCTCGGAAGCCATACTTCGATGTCATATTTCTTTGCTGCCGTAAAGCCTAAGTCTCCCGTACACATGTTCATCACACGATACGGAAGCTCGAGCAGCTGCAGTACTTTCTCCGCATGGCCGGTTAATGTTTCAAGCTCTTCATAGGAATCTTCCGGCGTCGTAAACCGTACAAGCTCCACTTTATTAAACTGATGCTGGCGGATTAAGCCGCGAGTATCGCGCCCTGCTGAGCCTGCTTCAGAACGGAAGCAGGCACTGAACGCAGTATAGGCTTTCGGCAGCTCCTGTCCCGCGAGAATTTCTTCGCGGTGCATGTTCGTGACAGGCACTTCTGCCGTTGGTACGAGAAAATAGTCCTCTTCCCGGATTTGAAAAGCATCCTCCTCAAATTTTGGCAGCTGGCCGGTACCGGTCATGCTGTCGCGGTTCACCATATAAGGGGGGATCAATTCTTCATAGCCGTGTTCATCGCTGTGCAGATCCATCATAAACTGAATCAGCGCCCGTTCAAGACGAGCCCCGGCTCCTTTGTAAAACATGAACCGGCTTCCGGTTACTTTTGCCGCCCGCTCAGCATCAAGCATATTCAGCTCTACGCCAAGCTCCCAGTGCGGCTTCAGGGCAAAATCAAATACCGGCGTCTCTCCCCAGGCTCTTACCTCTTCGTTATCCGATTCATCTTCGCCGACCGGAACTGTTTCATGTGGAACATTTGGAATCGAAAGCAGAATCTGCTGCAGGCGTTCATCCTTTTCACGGATTTGCTCATCCAGTTTTTTAACTCTGCTTGATACGTCCCGCATTTCCGTAATCAATTCATCGGCGTCTTCTTTGTTTTTCTTTTTAGCTGCGATTTCATCGGAGACGGTGTTACGCCGCTGTTTTAACTCCTCCGTCTCCTGGATCAGCTCCCTGCGTTCCCGGTCAAGTTCTTCAAAAGAATCCAGTTCACTGATATCTTCATTTCGCTTTGAAAGCTGCTCTTTTACTGCATCAAAATCATTTCGCAATCGTTTAGGGTCTAGCATAGGTGATTCCTCCTTCGTATAGTAGCTGTTTATATATTATAAAAAAGCCCCGCCCCTGTGAATCAGGGACGAGACTTTAATTTCCCGCGTTGCCACCCTCGTTGCAGTAAACGTTACTGCCGGCTTCTTCTCTCATCCGTTAACGGGGACGAGCCGAAAACGGCTACTTACGTTCACCGTTTTACTCCGGACGGGATTCCTTTTACACTTTCATCGGTTCACACCAACCACCGACTCTCTGAAGAAAAATGCAAAAGTACTATTGTCCATCAACGCGATTGTATTTACACATTTACTGCCGCCTGTGCTTCACGTACCATCTGTACGAAATACTGATGAAATCTGCGGTCGTTCGTCAGCTCCGGATGAAAGGAGCAGGAAAGCAGATGATCCTGCCGTGCCACCACGATTTCATCTTTATATTCTGCAAGCACTTCGACATTTTGTCCAACTTCCGTAATTAACGGGGCTCGGATGAATACCGCTTCCACATCATTCGCGACTCCGCGAATGGAAAGCTCAGTTTCAAAGCTTTCACGCTGGCGTCCAAAGGCATTACGCTGAACCGTCATATCCATCAGTTCGAGATGGCCTTCCGGTTCGCCTACTACGTCGGTCGCCATTAAAATCAAGCCGGCGCATGTGCCAAACACTGGTTTTCCTGCTTTGGCAAATGACTGCAGCGGTTCAAAAAACTGATATTTTTCCACCAGCCGCCGCATCGTCGTGCTTTCGCCGCCTGGAAAGACCAGTCCATCAATTTCTTCAAGCTGTTCCGGCCGTTTTACGATAATAATTTCCGTATCAGGGGCCTCTAAACTTTTGACATGTTCACGAACAGCGCCTTGAAGAGCTAAAACGCCGATTTTCATCATGAGTAAAAACCCCCTGTAATTATATTACTGGCTGCGATCCTGCATGCGGTCAAAGCCTTCAAGCTGGGAAATATCCATCCCGGTCATTGCAGTACCCAGCCCTTTGGACAGCTTAGCGATCAGCTCATAGTCTTCATAGTGAGTCGTCGCCTCTACGATGGCCCGGGCAAATTTATCCGGATATTCGGATTTGAAAATACCGGAGCCTACGAATACGCCGTCGGCGCCGAGCTGCATCATTAAAGCAGCGTCAGCCGGTGTTGCTATGCCGCCTGCTGCAAAGTTAACGACTGGAAGACGTCCTTCTTCGCGAATTTGAAGCAGCAGTTCGTACGGAGCACCAAGGTTTTTAGCTTCTGTCATTAATTCGTCCTTTGAGAGGCCGATCACTTTACGAATCTGAGACTGGATCAAACGCATATGGCGTACTGCTTCCACGATGTTGCCGGTACCCGGCTCTCCTTTTGTCCGCAGCATGGAAGCCCCTTCGCCAATACGGCGGGTCGCTTCACCGAGATCACGAGCTCCGCAGACAAACGGCACCGTATATTCTGATTTATCCATATGATACACATCGTCCGCCGGTGTAAGCACTTCGCTTTCATCAATATAATCAGCGCCCAGCGATTCGAGCACCCGGGCTTCCACAATATGGCCGATACGGGCTTTTGCCATTACAGGAATCGATACAGCGTCCATCACTTCCTGAACAATTGTAGGATCTGCCATACGGGCTACGCCCCCGGCAGCACGAATATCCGATGGCACCCGTTCCAGTGCCATAACAGCTACTGCTCCTGCCTCTTCGGCGATTTTCGCCTGTTCTCCGTTAACGACGTCCATAATAACGCCGCCCTTTTGCA
Organism: Marinococcus sp. LNHM5E3-2.1; assembly: GCF_056034365.1. Classification (NCBI taxonomy): domain Bacteria; kingdom Bacillati; phylum Bacillota; class Bacilli; order Caryophanales; family Bacillaceae; genus Marinococcus; species Marinococcus sp. LNHM5E3-2.1. The sequence goes on along the minus strand of NZ_JBQLIB010000010.1, from coordinate 4,550 downwards.
TTTCAGCCATGCCTCTTTTAACGCGGTCTGTTCCTCTCTCTGCCATACTTCAGCCCTCCAGCTCCATTATTCTATCTATTGCCACCGATTTGGCGGTGTAATAATAACACTCAGTAGCCCTATTGTAACACTATACTATGTCCGGATAAAGTATCTTGTTTGCAGCTGAAAAAGCTTTTCTGCCGGCTTTTATTTATCAGCATCTGCGTGCCGGAAGCTGCTGAACAGGTTGCCGATGCTCTGCACAATATTTCCAAACCATCCGCGCTCCTCCACGGCTTCACCTGCTGTCAGAGGCACTTCTGTACGGCTCGTCCCGCCCTGCACATACGAGGCTTCGCTGTTAGTGACGACCACTGTTCCGACCTCTTCCCCCTTTTCGATCGGGGCTTCATTTTTGGATACGGCAATTTCATATTCCGGTTCTATTTCCTCCGATGAAATCAACTCCAGCTTTTCTCCAGCTGTCACGTCTATGCTTTCTTCCTGGCCGCCTTCAACTTCAATGGATGATTCCCCATCGATTTCTGCGCCCTTCTCCACGAGTGTCCGGCTTTCAAGCTCGCGTTCGGCATAATCGTACAGTTTAGCCGTTTCTGTGAAGCGCGACATTTTCGTTTCTGCGTTCATCACTACCGATATATATCTGTTTCCGTCCTGTTCAATCGTCCCGGTAAAAGCATTGCCGGCCAGATCAGTGGTCCCTGTTTTCAGGCCATCCACTCCTTCGTACTCCTGTTCGAGCCCTGGAAGCATTTTATTCCAGTTAACCATATCGATTGGTTCTTCCGTGCCTTCTTTAAATGTTTTTTTCGGAATGCCAGCCACCTCCAGCACTTCAGGATACTCATCCAAAAGATGGTAAGCCAAAAGGGCCGTATCGTTTGCCGACATCATGTTTTCTGCATTTTCTTCGCTGCCTTCCGGTGCATAACCCATCATCGTGGAATTATTCAGTCCGGTCGCATTCACGAATTCATATTTCTCCATACCAAGCTCTCCGGCCTGCTGATTCATCCGGTCGGCAAAAGCTGCCTCGCTGCCCTCGATATGTTCTGCCAGAGCTATCGTTGCTCCGTTCGCGGAATAAATAGCCATAGCCTCGTAGAGCTCTTCCACTGTATAGGTTTCGTCCTTGCGAAGAGGGACGTTTGACAAATTTGTCTGAAGAGAAAGCTCGCGGACTTTATCGCTGATTGCTACTTCGTCGTTCCAGCTGATATCTCCGTCCTCGATTGCTTTGTTTACTATGTATTCTGTCATCATTTTGGACATACTGGCTGCAGAAAGCAGTTCATCGGTATTGTCTTCAAAAACTACCTGTCCTGTATCTGCATCTATCATAATAGAAGCGCTTGCTTCTATCTCAGGCTCTGCCGCTTGAGCCGGCAAGCTGCCGAACGTCCAAATGGCTGCAGCCGCCACGCAGGAAACACCTGCTGTTTTCAACTTATTTCTCCTCAATCTCTGCACCTCCGTGGTGTTTTGCTATCGCATATTTTACCACAGCCCCATTTTAAAACATACCTGCCATTGTTCCTTTTATAAAGCCGCCTGCACTCGACAACATCAATAGATATTTCCCGGGAAATATCTATTGGCATAAAAAAGACGGGAGCCGGCGGCCCCCGTCTTTCGTTCTTAGGAAGAGTAGTTTGGTGCTTCTTTCGTAATCTGCACGTCGTGAGGATGGCTTTCCCGCAGGCCGGCATTGGTAATGCGCACGAAGCGGGCATCTTCACGCAAAGATGAGATGGTCGGAGTGCCGCAGTAGCCCATACCGGCCCTCAAGCCGCCAAGCAGCTGGTGGATCGTATCCTTCAGCGGGCCTTTATAAGGAATACGGCCTTCAATGCCCTCAGGTACAAGCTTTTGGCTGTTTTCCTGGAAATAGCGGTCCTTGCTTCCCTGCTCCATAGCGCTCATTGAGCCCATGCCACGGTAAACTTTAAACTGGCGGCCCTGATAAATTTCACGCTCTCCAGGACTTTCTGTCACTCCTGCAAGGAGGCTGCCGAGCATCACTGCATGAGCACCGGAAGCCAGAGCTTTGGCGATATCGCCGGAATATTTGATTCCGCCGTCGGCAATAATCGGTACGTTATGCTTATCCGCTTCTTCTGCACACTCATATACAGCGGTGATCTGCGGAACGCCAACGCCGGCTACTACGCGGGTTGTACATATGGAGCCCGGGCCGATGCCGACTTTTACAATGTCGGCGCCTGCCTCAATTAAATCCCTGGTTCCTTCAGCTGTGGCCACATTGCCAACTATCAGCACAACATCAGGATAGCTGCTGCGGATTTCTGCAATTTTGTCGAGGACGCCTTTGGAGTGACCGTGGGCAGTATCGATCACAATTGCATCGGCTTCTGCTTTAACCAGAGCTTCCACACGTTTATCCGTATCGGCGCTCACCCCGACAGCCGCTCCGACGAGCAATCTTCCCTGGGTATCCTTTGCCGAATGAGGGAATTCGATTACCTTCTCGATGTCTTTAATCGTAATCAGGCCTTTCAGGGTGCCATCCTTTTCTACAAGCGGAAGCTTTTCAATCCGGTGTTTCTGCAGTACATCCTCCGCTTCCTCAAGCGTGGTTCCCACTGGCGCTGTAACGAGATTGTTGGCGGTCATCACCTCTTTGATTCCAATCGAATAGTCTTCGATAAAGCGGAGATCGCGGTTCGTAATAATTCCCACCAGCTTTTGGTTCTCGTCAACGATCGGTACGCCGGAAATGCGGTATTTTCCCATTAGATGTTCTGCATCGAACACCTGATGGTCCGGATGAAGGAAGAAAGGATTCGTAATAACTCCGCTTTCTGAGCGCTTCACCTGATCCACCATTTCTGCCTGGGCTTCGATAGACATGTTTTTATGCACTATACCGAGACCGCCGGCCCGTGCCATCGCAATCGCCATATCTGCTTCCGTCACTGTATCCATTCCAGCACTTACAACAGGAATATTTAAAGGAAGCTTATCGGTTAACGATGTCCGTACTGATACATCCCTTGGATGAATATCAGATCTTGCCGGTAACAATAAAACGTCATCAAATGTTAGACCTTCTTGGGAAAACTTATCTGCTCGCACGAATCTTCCTCCTTCAAAATGGTTGGTTTTACAGGATTTCTCACTGTCCTGCTGCCTGTAACTATATTTATTTCTAATATCTTATCACGTTTGAGCCAGTCTCAGAAGTAAAAGGAATATGTTTTATTTTTCCGAAAATTTATAAACAGGCGCTAATAATTATGTAAAGGATTTCAAAGCTGTACCCACCATGCTAGATCACATGGTGGATGGCTGACTTTTCGTTTAGCTGGACGACCTGACCGTCTTTATCAAGCTGAACCAGCGGATATTCTATTTCACGGCGGTCCAGGTGCACGATCGAAGCAGAGCTGCCGTCGGCGAGCTGCACTTTCTTTCCAGTCATTACAGTAATGAACTGCTCTGTTAATGTTTCGACTACGGCGGGGGGCAGCTTTCCAAACGACTGCACCGTCAGCTCACGCATGGCATGAAAAGCCGATTTCCCCTCATTCTCCAACCGCTCGCTTGCCATGGCGTGATACATGTCCGCCGCTGCTACAAGACTGCCCAGCACATATATTTTGCCGCTTTTCATCCCGAATGGATACCCGCTTCCATCCTCACGTTCGTGGTGCTGCAAAATAGCCAGCAATACCTCATCACTGAGCATCCCGGTAGCCTTTGCCATCTGGTAGCTCTGAATCGGATGCTTTCCCGCCTTCTGACGTTCTGCGGCAGAAACTCTGGCCAGGGAAGCGTCACACAAGAGCCCGGCGAGCGCCGCCCCGAGCCATTCCTTTCGGCTGCAGCCATGCTTTTTAGCCAGCAGCGCAGCTAAAAGCGCCACCGATACCGCATGATGACTCTCGTACTTTTCCTGTTCTGCAAACTGATAGCTGGTAAATATATGAGAAGCGTTTTCTTCAATATCCTCGAGCAGAGGAGCAACAACGGCACGAGCTTTTTTCATTTCAATGGGGGCTCCGGCTGTCCATGAGCGCCACATGGCTTCATGCGCTTCTACCGCTGCATCATAAACGTCTTCAAATCTCGGCTGATGATGCCGTATGGCTGTCTCAGTCTCTTCATCTGGTGAAAAGGGATCACCGTTGACAAGCACCGGCTTTACTTCAATATACTCCACAAGAAACTGTTTGATAATATCGACTAACTGCTCTGTCAGCGCCGTTTGTTTTCTGACCACCGGTGTTTCGTTCACTGCATAGATATCGTTCATCAGAACACATCCAGGCACTGCCTGATTAATATGTATCCGCATGGAGACCACTCCATTTCTCCTAATATAATACTTATATTTTACTATTTCCCCCGGAAAATACCACTACTTTCCCTATTCTTATGAAGGTTTTTAGAATAAAATTCCATTTTCCACGAAAAAAAGCCCAGCCGTTTAAAATACGGCTGGGCTTCCAGGCTGTCGAGAAAGTCTCCTTTCTCGGCAGTTTTTTTGTAGGCAAGCGCCCCGAAGGGTCGTATACTAAAAAGAA
>NZ_JBQLIB010000009.1:0-121689 GCF_056034365.1 Marinococcus sp. LNHM5E3-2.1 | reverse complement strand
CATGTATTAGGCACGCCGCCAGCGTTCGTCCTGAGCCAGGATCAAACTCTCCGTAAAAAGTTTGATGCTGTGGCATCTGAAATGCCCTAAAAATGTGTTGCTTTTGATTGGGGCTCTGGCTTGTCTTTCCTTTTCAAAGAACGATCTGCCGCTCAAAAAAGCAGCTTAAACAATTTAACATGGTGCTCTTAAACTGTCAACACCTTTTAAAGTGACACATAAATTATAACCTTTGATCACTTAAATGTCAATGGAAATAATGGTGGGCCTGAGTGGACTTGAACCACCGACCTCACGCTTATCAGGCGTGCGCTCTGACCAACTGAGCTACAGGCCCACAGGCACAAAAAAATAACTTAAAGCAATTAATTTTTTTGTAATAATGGAGCGGGTGATGGGAATCGAACCCACGACATCAGCTTGGAAGGCTGAGGTTTTACCACTAAACTACACCCGCAAATACATGGTCGGGAAGACAGGATTCGAACCTGCGACCCCTTGGTCCCAAACCAAGTGCTCTACCAAGCTGAGCTACTTCCCGCAGATGCTGCTGAAAAAATAAGTAAATGGTGCGCCCGAGAGGACTTGAACCCCTGGCCTTCTGATCCGTAGTCAGACGCTCTATCCAACTGAGCTACGGGCGCATATTATGGTGCGGTCGAGAGGACTTGAACCTCCACGGGATAAACTCCCACTAGGCCCTCAACCTAGCGCGTCTGCCGATTCCGCCACGACCGCATACACCGATAATTATATAATGGTGCGGGTGAAGGGACTTGAACCCCCACGTCACAAGGACACTAGATCCTAAATCTAGCGCGTCTGCCGATTCCGCCACACCCGCGTGTTGTTGGCTGGGCCAGCTGGATTCGAACCAGCGCATCACGGGACCAAAACCCGATGCCTTACCGCTTGGCTATGGCCCAATATATTGGGTAAAAAAATGGCGGGCCTGACGGGATTTGAACCCGCGATCTCCTGCGTGACAGGCAGGCATGTTAACCGCTACACCACAGGCCCTCAATTGTATAAAGAAAATGGTGGAGGATGACAGGATCGAACTGCCGACCCCCTGCTTGTAAGGCAGGTGCTCTCCCAGCTGAGCTAATCCTCCATGTTGGTGACCCGTACGGGATTCGAACCCGTGTTACCGCCGTGAAAGGGCGGTGTCTTAACCACTTGACCAACGGGCCATAGTAAATGGCGGAGAAGGAGGGATTTGAACCCTCGCGCCGTTTACACGACCTACTCCCTTAGCAGGGGAGTCCCTTCAGCCACTTGGGTACTTCTCCAATGGCTCCGCAGGCAGGATTCGAACCTGCGACCAATCGGTTAACAGCCGATTGCTCTACCACTGAGCTACTGCGGAATGTGAATATTTCTTTTTTGAGACAAAGAAAATTCTACAAGATCTATTATGTAATGTCAATACGCTTTTAAAAGGGAATTTACAGCTTTTTTTGCCGTTTTTTGAAGCGCCCTCTCTCAAGCGACTTTTATAATGTATCACATCGAAAAAACACTGGTCAAGGTTTTTCTATATTTTTTTCAATGTTCCTCTGCAGGCTGCACAGACATATTTTCTTGTATCCAGCTGCCTCGTTCTTTTAAAAGAAATATGACAGCTTTCACAGGCATACTGATAACGCTTTTTCTGTTTTAAACGATATTGTTCTAAAGAACTGCAGTGCATGACGCCTCCTACCTGCTTCAGCAGATCCTGAAATTCCCTGTCCTGATGTTTGTACCCTTTCCCTTCCAAATGTAAATGATAATGGCACAATTCATGTTTTACAATATCAATCACTTCCTGATGACCATAATTGTTCATCGACTTTGGATTTACTTCGATGTTCCCTGTGGAAAGCACATACCTTCCTCCTGTAGTCCGCAGCCTTTGATTAAACGAGACGCGATGTTTAAACACCTTTTGAAATTTTTCCACTGATATTTTCTGCGCCAATGCTGTTAATTCTTCGTCAGTCATTTTTTCCTCCCTAAAAAAACAGAGGGGTGCGTACCCTCTGTTTTTTCACTATCTATTTAGTTTACCATCGTCAATGCTACCCGTCCCCGTTTTTGATCAATATCTTCCACCCACACCGTAACTATCTCTCCTACCGAAATTACCTCCATCGGGTGTTTAATAAAACGGTTGGCGAGCTTTGATATGTGCACGAGGCCGTCTTCTTTAACACCTACATCAATAAAGGCTCCAAAATCCACTACATTGCGGACCGTGCCCTGAAGCTCCATCCCCTTTTCCAGGTCATCAAGAGTCATGATGCCTTTTTTCAGAAGAGGCTTCGAAAACGTATCACGGGGATCCCGATTCGGTCTTTTTAAATCCTCTATAATATCCTGCAGTGTAGGGACGCCTACTTCAAGAGCTTCAGCAAGCTGGCGCACCTCCTGGTTTTCAAGGACGTCCTTCATTTCTTTTGTGCCAGCCTGTGCTGCTTCAAGGTCCAGGTGACTGAGCAAACGCTCAGCGGTTTGATAACTTTCCGGGTGGATAGCCGTACGGTCGAATGGATTCGAAGACTCTGGCACCCGCAGAAAGCCAGCTGCCTGCTCATACGTTTTCGCTCCCAGTCTCGGTACCTTCTGAAGTTCTTTACGATTTGTAAAGCCTTCAAGCTCTTCTCTTTGCTTGATCACATTGTTTGCCACCGCTTTAGAAAGGCCGGCCACATATTGAAGCAGACTGCTCGAGGCACTGTTCACATCTACCCCTACCTGGTTTACCGCTGTCTCCACGACAAATGTCAGTGACTCATTTAGTCTCGTCTGCGAGACGTCATGCTGATACTGCCCCACCCCAATAGATTTAGGGTCTATCTTCACCAGCTCCGCCAGCGGGTCCTGGAGCCTTCTTGCGATGGAAGCTGCGCTTCGCTCTTCAACCTGAAGATCCGGGAATTCCTCACGGGCAACCTCCGAAGCAGAATAAACGCTCGCACCAGCTTCGTTTACAATAATATACGAAACGTCTCCTTCCGCTTCCTCGACCACCCCGGCAATAAATTCTTCTGTTTCCCTTGAAGCCGTTCCGTTGCCGATAGCTATAACCTGTATATCGTATTTTTCAATTAAAGCAAATACTTCTTTTTTCGCTTCGGTTATTTTATTTCTAGGCGGCACTGGATAGATCACTCCTACCTCAAGCAACCTTCCGTTGCCATCTACGACCGACAGCTTACAGCCGGTGCGGTATGCCGGATCTACGCCAAGTACTGTTTTCCCCTTCATCGGCGGCTGGAGCAGAAGGTTTCGAAGATTTTCGGAGAAGACAGAAATCGCCTGCGTTTCCGCTTCTTCTGTTTTGACTTTTCGAAGCTCCCGCTCGACTGCCGGGCCAATCAACCGTTTGTAGCTGTCCTGGATCGCTTCGTTCAGCTGCGGAACAGTAGGCGAACCGAAACGCTTCACCACTTTCTTTTCTATAGTCGAAAGAATTCTGTCTTCCGGTGCCTGGAGGGAGATTTTCAGCACCCCTTCACTTTCTCCGCGGTTCATGGCTAACACTCGGTGCGACGGGGCCTTCGCCAGCGCTTCTTCATGATCGTAGTACATGCTGTAAATACCACGTTCATCCTTACTTTCATCTTTAGCTGCAGACTGAAGTCTGCCCTGCTTGTAGCTGAGATCACGGACACTGTGGCGGATGCTGGCATCGTCGGCAATCTGTTCAGAGATAATATGCCTCGCTCCTTCAAGTGCCGCTGCGGCATCTATCACTCCGGCTTCTTCATTCACATACGCACGCGCCTGTTCCTCCGGCAAACCTTCTTTTGGCTGCGACATGAGCCATTCCGCTAACGGCTCAAGCCCTTTCTCTTTCGCCACCGTCGCCTTCGTTCTTCTTTTCTGCTTATAAGGACGATACAGATCTTCTACTTCCTGAAGCTGTACAGCTCCATTGATAGATTGCCTTAACTCCGGCGTTAATTTTTCCTGTTTATCAATCAGCCGAAGCACTTCTTCCTTTCGCTCGGCCAATTGATTTGCGTAATTCCAGGACTGCTGAACGTCCCGGATCACCATTTCGTCCGAGGCACCGGTCTGCTCTTTACGGTAACGGGCAATGAAAGGAACCGTATTGCCTTCTTCAATCATATGTATAATGTTTGTGACATGCTTTTCCCTTATCTGAAGATCAGAAGCTATTTGGGATGCGACACCGCTTATCTCTTTTTCCATTTGTATTTCCTCCTGTCCAGCGTAACAATCCATTAGAATCTGTACTTATTATATTATAACGTACGTATGCCTATGTAAGGGGCAAATTCATCATAACATCAAAACGTCTGGCCTGTTTTCGCTTATTATATACAAAAAACCTCTCCCATCACCGGCAGTGATGAAAGAGGTTTAACCTAATGCGCCAACCATTAAAGTAACATCATCATTTTCGTTTTCAGCTTTTTCAGCAAGTCTGTTTTTATATTCCTCTACCGAACGCATATACGGCAGGGCGCGTTGGTCTTCAGAGGATACAGTCATGCCGTCCGAGTGAAGAACAAAAGAGATGCCCTTATCGAAAGGAACGTACTCAAGCCGGTATTGAAACTTCCTGCCTGAAAGATAGCCCTTTGTTGGAACCGGCCGAAAAATATCTTCATTATCAGCACTGATATAGCAGGTAATATTACCGATGCTTCCATAGGTCAATTCCTGCTCCTGATAGCAGACCTTAATGACCGCAAGGACTACTCCCCGTTCAGAAACAAGCGCCCGGTTACAGCGCTCCAGGAGCATGGGGATAGATTCATGTTTATGGGCCCGGATGATATTCATGGCTATCTCTGCGGACTGCCTGGCACCTTCGCCACTCCCCAGCCCGTCCGTCACAGAGCAAAGAAAAAAATCCTCTGTTTCGATTACGAGATAGCTGTCCCCACAAACACGGTTGCCCGGCTTTGTCTTTTGAAAGACCGCGGTATTCACTTGTGTATTCGAGATGGACTCCTTCATTACAGGCACTCCGAAGGCTCCACTCTTATAGATTCACGCAGCTTCTGCAGAGCCCTTCGCTGCAGTCTTGAAACGTGCATCTGAGAAATACCCAGCTGCTCTCCCGTTTCTTTTTGGCTTAAGTTTTCAAAATACGTACATCTCAGGATCTCTTTTTCTCTGTCCGTTAAAACCGCAAAAGCTTTTTGGAGCAGCAGCTGCTGATCTGTTTTTTCATATCCTTCTTCATTGGCACCAACAAGATCCAACAGCGTCACGGCACTGCCTTCCTGGTCTGCTTCTATGGAGCGATCCACAGATAAAGCCTGATAACTTTTGCCCATTTCCATGGTTTCGAGCACTTCTTCCTCGCTTACCTCGAGGTACTCGGCAATCTCATCTACATACGGAGAACGCTGCAGACGGGTTGTCAGCTCTTCCACGGCCTTTTTAATTCTCGGGCCAAGCTCCTTAATACGGCGGGGAACATGAACACTCCACGTTTTATCACGGATAAACCGCTTGATTTCCCCTACAATTGTTGGGACTGCAAACGATTCAAAGCTCCTGTTAAAGGAATCGTCAAAACGGCGCAGCGCTGCCAGAAGCCCAATCATACCTACTTGATAAAGGTCGTCATCATGGTCCTGTCCCCGGGAAAATTTTCGTGATAAAGACTGCACAAGCGGTTCATAATGCTGTACAAGCTTAGTCTGAATTTCTTCAGTCGGGTCTTCCTGGAACTGGCGGATCCATTCATAAACTTCTTCACTCGTGCCGTTATTTTTGTTCTTGCGCGTTTGTTTCGGTTGAGACTCCGTCGACATTATTTTCCACCTCGTCTCTTTGCAGAAACTTTGTCATAGAAATAGCCACTCCGTTTTCGCCGCTGATTTCTACTTTATCCATCAATGTGTCTATGAGGAACAGTCCAAGTCCCCCCTCTTTCAGTTCCTCGATCGGTTTTTTGCTGTCTACGGGGCCGAGGTTTTGATCCAGTTCTTCAAGGACAAAGCTTTGACCTGTGTCTGCCACGACCATTTCCACCCGGTCTTCGAACACATTACAGGACAAATGCATATTACCGGTTTCTTCGTACGCATGGTTGACCACATTTGTGCATGCTTCCGCTATCGCAATTTTAATGTCCTCAATGTCATCGTAAGAAAAACCGAGGCGGTTTGCGAGTCCTGAAACTGTCAGCCGGGCGATTCCAACGTATTGAGGCTTGGCCGGAAGGGTCATTTCCAAATAATCTGACTGGCGTTCCATTATTTGGCCTCCTCTGTATTTTCATCATCAATAGTGATTACTTCATCAAGTCCGGTAATGGTAAACAAACGCTTCACACGCTCATTCAGCCCTGTCAAACGAAGCGTAGCATCATGATTTTCAGCTGACTTCAAAGCGCCAATAAATATACCAAGGCCGGTGCTGTCAATATAGCTTACCTCTGTCAGGTCCACTACCACTTCTGCGCCTTCTTCTTCTGTCAGCGGATTCAGGTTCGCTTTCAGTTCCGGAGCCGTATATGCATCCACTTCCCCGGCCACTTTCAAAATTTTCTTTTTATCCGATTTTTCTACCACTTCTGTCGATAAATTCATTTAGTAAACCTCCTCATAACCATGCTGCTATATATAAATTACGATTTTTTAATTGTGCATCCTTTTCATTTTTCCCAGATTACAATCTGGTTAAACATTTCTGCGCAGTATAATCAATGTAAAGTCGTCACGAAGCTGAAAGCCCTGGGCTCTTTCCAGTTCATAGAATACGTGATTTACAATTTCCTGGGCAGGCAGATGCTGATACGTACGGATGAGTCGCGTAATAGCTTCACGCTCAATAAAGCCGTCGTCGGTTCTGCATTCAGTAACGCCGTCTGATAAGAGCACAACAAAATCTCCCGGCTCCACCGTGAGTTGATATTCCTTATAGTTAGTGTTCCGCTTAATGCCAAGAACGATGCCTTTGGCATGAAGCTCTTCAAACGTATCTTCAGCTGCCTTATAGTAGAAACCGGGCTCGTGCCCCGCTCCTGCATAGTTAAATTGATGGGAGCGTGAATCATACGAGCCGTACATCATCGTAATGAACATGTTCGAAGCAATATTCTGCTCCACCACACGGTTCACATTTTCAAGTAAAGCCCCGGGCTGCAAACGCTGCTCCGGATAGCTATCCATCGTATACTTGATCATCGACATACATAAAGCGGCCGGTATCCCTTTACCGATAATATCAGCAATCGCAAGACCGACACAGTCGTGGTCGTCTTTAACGAAATGATAATAATCACCGCTCATTTTCGAAGCGGGGACACTTAGAACCCCCACATCCAAACCATTTACGTGTGGGATTTCATCCGGAAGAAACGTCTGCTGCATATTAGCAGCCACGTTAATTTCTGCTTCGAGTTCCTTTGTTTTATCACGAAGGCTCTGGTGTTCCCGGTACGCCAGTCCGTATCCCATCATTACCTCGAGAAGAAGCTCAAATGATTCATGAGCTCCTTTAGGAAGATCCGGAAAGAACTCCTCGAGCACCTCTAAATGAAGGCTGACCACTTCTTCCGGGGAAATCTGCTCCTCAAGCACTCTTTTACTGAACTGCTGGGCATAATAAAGCCCCTGTTCGCTCTGCTCTTCTAAATACGCCCGTAAAATATTCGCGTACTGATCATGTAACAATTCCTTCGACTCAGCCAACGTTTTTCCTCCTTAACGGAGCCATTTGATTGCCGTTATCGTTGTACCCTCTTCCATTACGGAGTCAACGTCAAAATCATCCATTAGTCTTCTCACTCCTGGAAGTCCGGCTCCTAAACCACCCGAAGTAGTATATCCGTCTTCCATTACTTCTCTTATGTTCTTAATGCCAGGGCCGCGGTCCTTGGCTGTAATCTTTATGCCCTTCTTTTTCTGGGTCCCCCTGGTCTCTTCCACCGCTTCGATAACGATTTCCCCTTTTTCAGCATACAGGTAGATGTTTCTTGCCAGCTCTGAAATGGCTGTCGTTATCCGCGCCTGATCCACACCGCCAAACCCTATTTCCTTAGCTAAATTTCGTCCGGCCTGTCTGGCTGATACAATTCCCCATTCGGTCTGCACTTCAACACTGGATTGGATACTCATGCTTACCCCTCCAATTCCTGTTGAAGTTTCTCAAGTCCCTGCTCAAGATCTAGTGCCGTTGGTACTTCTTCAAGCATAATGCCCATATCTATCAGAGTGATCGCCACTGCCGGCTGGATGCCCGTCAGAACAACTTTCGCTCCCATTAAATTGGACATTTCCACGACGTCGCCCAGCACTTTGGCGATAAATGAATCAATCATATCCACGGAGGTTAAATCAATCACTACGCCTGTAGAGCCTTCTTCGTGAATTTTGCTCAGCAGGTCTTCCTGAAACTGAAGAGCTGTTTGATCATCTAGATCTACCTGCACTGAAATTAATAAATAATGACTTAGTTTTAAGATTGGAATCCGCATCGACTTATGCCCTCCATTCTGCTCCATTCTCTATCTGAACCATTTTGCGCTGCGTCAGCTCAAGCGCTGATTCAATGCCCTTGCGCAGGCTGCTTTTCGTCGGGAAGGTGCTCAGATCAATGCCCAGATTTACAATTGTCTGGGCAATTTCCGGACGGATACCGACCAGAATGCACTCCGCCCCTACCAGCCTCACCGCTTTAGAGGCCTGAATAATATGGTTTGCCACCATCGTATCTACTACCGGCACGCCGGTTATATCAATTAAAACTACCTGGGAACGATGCTGAATAATCCCGTCGAGCAAATTCTCCATAATAAGCTTTGCCCGCTCGGTGTCAATCGCTCCAATTAATGGCATGACACTGACTTTTTCAAAGACAGGAATAAGCGGAGCAGAAAGTTCATTTAGAGCCATCTGCTGAAGTTCGAGTGTTTTTATCCACGAATCGGAATAATCATCAACCAGCTGGTTCACGATCGCATCCACCCATTCTTCCACTTCTACAATCAAGCGCACGCTGTCTTCGTCTGCGTTATTAATATATGGCACAATGTAGGCAGTAACGATGCGCCGAAACACCTGCATTCCCTGCGTAAAATAGCTCAGCGGCCAGTCGGTCTGGATAAGCCGTTCCGCAAAATTCTTGATTTTACTTTTGGCTTCCGACCGCTCTAAACGGACTGAGCTGTACAGCACATCAATAAATTCTTCGTTGTTTGTGAATACTAAATCATCAGGAAGGGAGTTTTTAAAATATTCTTCCTGAACCCGGGCCATCTCTTCTTTCCATTTGGAAACCAGCTGTTCCTGATGGTCATTGATGGCCTGCACTACAGATGAATGCATCGTGAATTCCTCCATCTAGTCTGTCCATTTCCGTTTTATGGGCGGGGATAATTTTTATATGTTAATGCCCGGACTGGTGCATACTTTGTATTGTTTTGTACCGCATAGTTTGTTAATGGCACACCTGTACACTATCATACTCTATTTAGTATTATTCCATGTATAATACTTTAGCGCAAACAATTATGGCTGCAATCATATATATTCCTGAATAAAATTTATTACAATAAAAAAGCTGCCCGCCTTTCATAGACAGGCAAGCAGCTTTTTTATTCATCTCTGTTTCTTTAAAAGAAGAAATATAATTTCGAGTGTTTCAGATTCCGCTAAGCAATCGGCGATTCAAAGAGTGATCCACTTCTGTTTCTGCCTCAAATGACTCAGCAGCAATATTTAAATTGATACTGCTCATTTCTTCATACCCTTGCTTCATCGCTTCTTGAAACTCCAGACGTTGGCGTTCTTTTAAATACATCTCCGTGGCTTGATGAATAAATTCGTTGCGGTTTGAGCTCTGCTGCCCCTCTTCAATCATTCCATCAAGTTCGTCAAGAAGATAGTCAGGCAGGCTGACCTTAATCTGCTTAGTGCTTTTCTGATGCACTCCACACACCTCCAGGTTGACCCTTTTAGATTCCCATCCCTTAATCATTACTTAATTCATAATAGCATTTCTATATGCTGTTTGCAAAGCGCGTTTTTCATAAAATCAGGGTTCAAACCTGTTTTCGGGAGTATATACCCGGGGGACGCGTTTACTGATGGTACAGGGAACTTCATATGTAATCGTTCCAAGACGGCCGGCTACTTCCGTGACGGTGATCGTTTCCTCTTTCTGGCTGCCAATCAGTGTCACTTCCGTGTCCACCGGAAATTCATGCGGCAGCCGAACCATCATCTGATCCATGCAGATGCGCCCTACAATAGGTACGCGAAAGCCTCCTGCCAATACCTCCCCCTGATTTTCAGCGTGCGCTCTCAGCCAGCCATCTGCATAACCGATAGGTACAGTACCTATCCATTCATTTCCCGTGGAGGTATATGTTGCGCCGTAGCTAATACTCGTGCCCGGTGGCACTTCTTTCACCTGAGTCAGGCGGCTGTGAAGCGTGAATGCTTCCTTAAGTGTAAATGGAAGATGCCCGGTAATATCTGCTGCGGGGGTCAATCCATACATTGAAATCCCAAACCGGACCATATTAAAGCAGCGCTCCGGAAAACGCATAGCCGCTGCGCTGTTACCGCAGTGAATCAGGCGGGGAGCGCTCCCCAGCTGCTGTACCAGGGCAACGACCCGGGAAAAACGGGCATACTGCTGTTCAAAATAAGCAGTCTCTAGTTCATCAGCAGTAGCGAAATGCGTATACATACCTTCCAATTCTATAGAGGGAATCCGGTTTACCGCGGCCAAAAAGGAAGAGATTTCTTCGTCATTTATCAATCCCAGACGGCCCATGCCGGTATCTACTTTCATATGAATGAAAAGAGATTCTCCGGCTGTATGCCGGGAGGCTTCCTTTAGCCATTCTTCCTGAAAGACCGTGAGCCGGATATCGTGGCGGGCGGCCACTGGGGCGTCCTGCGGCCGCGTTCTTCCAAGCACGAGGATAGGCAGTTCTATGCCGGCTTCCCGCAGTTCAAGCGCTTCTTCAAGC
This sequence comes from Marinococcus sp. LNHM5E3-2.1, assembly GCF_056034365.1. Lineage (NCBI taxonomy): Bacteria > Bacillati > Bacillota > Bacilli > Caryophanales > Bacillaceae > Marinococcus > Marinococcus sp. LNHM5E3-2.1. The sequence goes on along the minus strand of NZ_JBQLIB010000009.1, from coordinate 110,732 downwards.
AGCGCCACCCCAAAATAGGAGGCTCCCGCCTCCGCTGCTGCCTTTGCAGTTGCCGCCGCCCCGTGTCCGTAGCCATCCGCTTTCACTACGGCCATTACGGCCACGTTTTCTGTATGAAGCTTCCGCACTTCACGGATGTTGTATTTAATGTTTTCTGTATTGATCTCCACCCACGTGTCCCGGTAGGATTCGCTGGAAAACGCCATGATGACTCCTCTTTTCTATCGTTTCTTTTGTGCCTGAATGAAGGTCAGGGCTTTCGGCAGATAATCGATCAAATTGGATGCAGTAAAAGAATAATCCGATACCCCTTCATTTATCGCAATTTCTGCAGCCAAGCCGTGTGTGTAGACTGCATTACAAACTCCCTCTTCCACTGTTGGACCCTGAAGCATCATCGCAAGCACGATGCCGGTCAGTGCATCCCCGGATCCTCCCTTGGCCAGGGCACTGCTGCCGCTGGTACTCACATACTGCCTGCCTTGAGGGGTTGTAATAATCGTGTTTGGCCCCTTCAGTACAAGATAGCAGCCGAATTTACGTGCATATTCGCGTGAAACCGTAAACCGCTCTGCATTGACCTCCTTTGGCGAAAGGCCCGTGAGGCGGCCCATTTCACCGGGGTGCGGGGTCAAAATCAGCGGGTATTCTCTGTTTATCATTTCCTCCTCCAGCTCCGGCAGAAAATAAAGTCCATCTGCATCCAGCACGAGCGGCGTTTGTGTCTCTGTCAGGAGCCGCTTCGTTAATACTCTCGTGCTTTCTGTCCGGCCAAGTCCGGAGCCGGCTGCAACACCGTCCATGCCGTCCCATGGGAACGGCGTTTCCTGTAAATCGGCGACCTGACCGTCCTCCGTTTCAGGCAGCGGAAAGTAGGTTGCTTCTAGCACATGAGAGGCGACGGCGCTCAATGCAGATTCCGGTATGCTTGTGGTCAGAAGGCCGATGCCGGCATGCAGGCAGGCGTTCGAAGCGATGGCCGGAGCACCGGGCATATTATAGGCCCCTGCTATCAGCAGCCCTTTGCCGTTATCGCCTTTGTGGGACTCCTGCGTCCGTTCCGGCAGACTTTTGGCTGCGTCAGTCAGCTCCCACGTCTGTCTTTGCTGATCCAATGCCTTCCAGGAAGCTTGCGGTACGCCAATCGGTACAATTCGAATTTCACCGTAATAGTGCCTCGCCGGATACAGATATGTGCTCAGTGTAGGAGCTTCAAGAATTACTGTAGTGTCTGCATTCACCGCCATACCGGGAAGTTCTTCCTCATTCGCCGGTACTCCCGTGGGAATATCTACAGCTACAACCGGTGCTGTTATGCTGTTCAGCCACTTTCCTGCAGAATAAAAAGGCTCCTTCAGCTCTCCGTAAATTCCGGTTCCAAGCATTGCATCAATATAGATAATCCCTTCCTCCGGCAATTCTGGTTCAGGCACGCTGGTACCTGCTTTCAGCGGAAGCCCGCAGGCTCGGTACAAGTTTTTATGATAAAGCGCTCCTCCGGAAAGGGCCTCCTCTTCTGCCAGCAGATACACAGAAACCTCCCAACCGAGAGAGGAGAGTGTCCTGCCGATAACGAAACCATCGCCCCCGTTGTTTCCCTTCCCTGCAAAGATAACAGCTTTACGCGCTTCAGGATACATATCATGTATGGCAGCTGCCGCCGCCCGTCCCGCATTTTCCATTAGCAGTTCTTCTTTCATTCCAAGTGTTTCGATGGTGTATTGATCGAGCTGCTGCATTTCTTTACTTGTTACGATCTGCATCCTATTCGCCGCCCCTTTCTTCAATAACAACCTGAGCCACCGCACTGTCCCGCGAGTGACTGATGGAAATATGGATAATATAAGCCTCATAGCCTTCGCAGCGGAGCAGCGGCTCCCCCCGCTCTCCATTACTCACTGTAATATCGTGAAAGCCTGTCTGCGAAGAAATGCCGGTGCCTGCTGCCTTTACAAATGCCTCCTTGGCAGCAAACCTTCCTGCTGTAAATTCTATCAGCCGTTTGCCGGAAAAATGTCTGCAGGCATGTAATTCATCTTCATTTAAAATTCGCGGCAAAAATTTTTTCTGCTCTAAAGAGCGTTCAATCCGCTCTAACTCAATGATATCAATGCCTATTCCTTTAATCATTACTTTCTCCCTTCCCGCAGCGCTTTTCGTGTATTCCTCTATTTATTCATGCTACACTGACCGTAAATACTTATACACTTTAGTATACCCGTCACCAGAAAGGGGACTAACCCACTTGTTTATCCGCCATGAAACTTTTTCCACATTTATAAGACGCTACCCCGTAATCTCAATTATATTAGCAGTCCACCTGCTATTGTTTTTCTGGGTAAATCTTTCGGAATGGACGAACGGCCTGATTCCGTTCGGGGAAGTTATTTATTATTTGATGGTTGGCAACAACTTCGCTATTCAGAGCGGAGACTACTGGCGCCTTCTTACTCCAGTTTTTTTACATACGTCTTTTGGGCACGTGCTTTTTAACTCCTTTGCGCTGCTGCTTTTCGGACCGCCGCTTGAATTCATGCTCGGCCGGCTCAAATTTCTGACATTTTATTTAACAGCCGGAGTTATTGGAAATATTGCTACACTGTTTTTCGGTTCGCTCTACTTGTCACATTTGGGTGCCTCCGGCGCCATTTATGGGCTTTTTGGAGCTTATGTATTTATTATGATGAACCGCCGGCATCTTATCGACCCTTCAAGCGCCCAGATAGTTATTGTTCTCCTTGTGATAGGCATGGTGTTCACCCTTCTGAATTCCGGCGTCAACATATGGGCGCACCTATTTGGATTCGTTGCCGGTTTCGGGCTGATTCCTATGTTTTTAAAAAACGCAGTTCCCTTTTACTTCTCCCAGGGATTTGGGCCTTCTTCCGACATTCGCAGGCCGCGCCGGAAAGTACGCGCGGTTACTGCCCAGAAAGTAGGAAGACGAATCGCTTTAATTGCCGCCTACGTCATTGTCGGCGCCGTGCTTCTCCGGGTGCTCCAGCTCGTCATCGCCGCGTTGATGTAAAAAGAAAAGCGGAAATGCCCCGAGAGCCGCGAAGGATACTTCCCGGCCGCGCAGAACAGCCCGCTGCTCGAAGTCGGACGGAAAGTAATTCCGAGAGGCTGGGCATAGAAAAGCGCAAGAAGCCTGGTAGTGGCGCGGCATAATTCTCTCCATATAATAACTGCTTTCCCCAGATAGAAAAGAGGCCCTTCCCGCAGAAGTGGCCTCTTTTTCGTTTATCTGCTTTTTACGAGCAGATTGACAGCTTCCTGGACAGATTCACTGGTATCTTCCCCACGTTCCATCTGTTCACGCATGCATTGTTCCAGGTTTTCACTGACAATTACACCGATTGCACGGTCCATCGCAGAACGAGCAGCTGACATCTGCCCTACAGTATCCCGGCAGTCCTGTCCTTCTTCCATCATCCGAAGAACACCCCGCACCTGCCCTTCGACACGGCGGAGTCTGTTTTTAATATTGGCATCATATTCCATGAGTTAAGCGGCCTCCAATGTATTTAAAATGTACATTGTAATTATACATGAAATAATTGGTAATTTCCTACACCCTCTAATAAATTTTCAATCAGCTTGCTTTCCACCCGATCGTATTAGGAGCTGCAGGGACTTCCCATTTTTGGTTGAGCGGCACTTCTCCAAGTGAGTCACTGTTCTCAGAGATAAACTTTATGGATTCATATCCAAAGTCAGCTGCCGCCAGTCCCACCGCGTCAATCATCGCCTGCTGCACTTCCACAGACGTATCCTCAAGAGAGCCAGCCAGGCTGATAGTTACTGATTCACCCTCGCCTTCCACATTTCCTACAGTAAGAGAGCCGGGGATAGGAGCTCTCACTTCAGAAATTTCAGGTCCTTCGTTCATTTTCACCAGCGTTTCCTCCAAAGAAAGCAAAGACCCGTTTTCATTTGTTGTAGAAACACCCGCTCCTTCACCAGTCACTAAATAAGAGGCGTCATTTACATCATATAAATAATAGCCACGATTCTCATCAATGTCCCGGACGTCTATTTCTTCTTCATTTCCGGTGTCTTCATCAGGGATATTTGATACTTCTATACCTTTTTCCCCTAAATAACGGGCAAGCTCTTCAATGCCACGCTCGATCCGGCCGGCTTTCAAAGCCGTAGCTTCGGAGGATACTGCTGCTTCAAGCCTGCCGTTCTCTGCATCTTCCCAGGAGACTTTTTCAGTCATAGCAGGACCGAGCCCGAATTCATTTCCGTCTACTTCTTCCGTAATAAAATTCAAAAGCTCTTTCAGATCCGTTTCTGCTGTAAATGTTAATGGGACAATAACCGAATCCTGTACACTTTCAAAAGGGATCGTCACAGCATTCACACTGCCGCTGCCTTCTTCTTTAGTAAGCGCAGATACATACCCCTCCGGTATTTCTTCGTTCTCCTGCGTATCTTCATGAACTGTCGGCGGGCTTTCTTCTTCAGTACCACTACCCGCCGGCTCAGATTCTTCAGGCACTCCGTTGTCTGTATCGTTTTCAGCTGTATTTTCCGTTTCCTGCTGTTCGGCTGACTCTGAATCTCCGGCCTCATTCTCATCTTCAGCGTTCTCTTCCTGAGAAGGGGAAGCCGTCTGATTCGAAGTCCACCATATTCCCGGAACGATAAGTATCGCTAGTAGGAGAACTGCCGCCGAGGTAAAAACAGGGGCTGGCCATCGCCGATGCGTACGGTGTCTTTTCTTTGAGTCCAGCCGATCCTGAATATTATGGTAGATTTCATCTTTGGATCGTTTATCCTGCACCCGGGGCATTTGCTTTAATGAATGTTCAATCCGTTCCATGGAACGATTATGCTTCTTCACTCTCCTGCCCTCCTTTCTTCTAAATTTTCCCTGTTTTCCATCAAGTCCTGTATTTTTTTCACGGCCCGGTGCTGTGTCGTTTTCACCTTACTCTCTGACCATCCGAGCACTTCAGCTGCTTCTTTGATCGAAAGCGATTCCACATAACGTAGCATAAGCACCTGCCGCTGATCCGGGGAGCACGCTTTCATGCATTCATAAATTTCACGCACATCGTCTTTCGCAGTGAGAATCTCATCTGGAAGAGGCGCCGGGTCCCGCATTTCCTCTTTTGATAAAGGACCGAGCACTCCCAGCCATTTCCGCTTCTTTCTGTTTTGCTTGCGGATCCAGTCTATGCCGACATGTCTGGCGATAGAATAAAGCCAGGTTTTTTCACTGCTTTTGCCTTCAAACGTTTCAAAGGAATGCAGCACTTTAATGTAAACTTCCTGGACCAACTCCTCGGCAGTTTCACGATCTCGGACCATATAAAATAAATATTGGAAAAGGGAGTGATGATATTGTTCATATAGCCTTTCAAACTCATCATGCATGATGAACACTTCCTTAATGTAGACGTTCCCTGTCTTTTTTAGTTACACCGATGATTTTATTAATGGAAGACGGAAAAGAAATTACGCTTCCATCCATTTTTTGTTTATGTATATTCAACATTTAATTTTTCTGCTGATACTTTCTAAGATATTAGCAAAATACTTCGCATTATTATAGCATTTCCACGGTTTTTTCCGAAAAACCCCCCACCGCTTTCACACTCTGATTTAACATTAGTAAAGTCCTGTTTATGTTCATTTGAGGGATTTGAACCTTTCTTTATTTTGAAACATGGTATAATTATGTAACAACATTGTATTAATTGTAAACTAAATTTAATATTTGACCTGGGGGGATTCCATGAAAAAGTTCTCATTTTTAGCAGTTGCTGCCATAGCTCTTATTACTCTCAGCGCCTGCGGCACCGAAAGTAGTGAAAACGCGGAAAACAGTGAAAAAGCAACTGACACAGCCTCCGTTGAAGCTAACGGAGAAGAAAATGAAGACAATGAAGAAAATGAAGACAATGAAGAAAATGACAGTGCAAAGAATGAAGAACAGAAAGATAAAGATACGGCTTCCGAAACTGATGAAGCAGCAGAAGACGACGCTTCCGCTGAAGACAGCGCCTCTACAGAAGATACTGCCACAGAAAATGAAGAAGGAAATACGGAATCCGAAGACACTGCCAGCGAAGATGCTTCATCGGAAGATACTTTACCGGAGGATGATGAGGCAGAAGAAAGTGCTTCTGAAGAAACGGCCAACAGTGAAGAAGCAGCTCCCGAAAAATCTACTGAGACTGCTGAAACTACAGATACAGAAGCTAACAGCACCTCAGCTTCTGAAGAAGAAGAGGCTGTAACAGAAGAAGTAACTGTTTACTACCTCGACAGCGATTTGATGAATACAATTTCTGAAACCCGCAGCCTTGAAGCAGCGTCTGAAAATGATCTGCCGTTTGAAGCTGTGCAGGCATGGCTCGACGGCCCTGAAACAGAAGATGCCGTTAGTCCGCTTCCAGTAGAAACCGAAGTACAGTTTGTCGAATTTAAAGACAACACTGCCTTTGTTTCCTTTGAACCTTCTGTCCTCGAAGCCACTACAGTCGGAAGCACTCTCGAGCTCGCATTTGTAGAACAGCTGGCAGTGTTAATGGACCAGTTTGGATATGGTCAGACTCAGATTCTTATTGACGGCGAAGTTGTCACGGACTTTTACGGGCACCGGGAAATCAACCAGCCTATCGAAGCGACGGATCCTTCGGAGCTTTATGGCAGTAACTAACGCCAGGTATATAAAAAAAGCGCCCGCACACGCGGACGCTTTTTTTGCTTTCTATTAGTTGCCCAATTTCTCTGCCACTTTTGCAACGCGGGCGCCTAAACGGCCGCCCATTGTCAATTCACCCTCGCTTGGCATCCGGGTACCGTCCGGACCAGCAAGCGTAGAGGCACCGTATGGCGTTCCGCCGACAAAGTCACGTTCAGTCATTTCCGGGTTTTCCCCGTATGGAAGACCAACAAAAATAAATCCAAAATGAAGCAGCGGTACGATCGACGTTATAATTGTTGTTTCCTGACCGCCGTGAGCTGTGTTTGTGCTCGTGAAGATTCCTGCTACCTTGCCTTCAAGCGAACCGTTTGCCCACAGGCCGCCAGCTGCGTCCATAAACTGCTTAACCTGAGCCGGCATATTGCCAAAGCGTGTCGGGATACCCCAAACAACGCCGTCAGCCCATACGAGATCGTCTGTGGTAGCCTCAGGAATATCTGCCTGTTTATTCTGCGCCTCTACATACGCTTCCTGCGTGGACATACCTTCCTTAGCCATCTGCGATTCGGGAATTCTTACGACCCGTACTTCTGCACCTGTTTCTTCTGCGCCTTTCGCTACTGCCTTTGCCATTTCATGTATATGTCCATAAGAACTGTAAAACGGTACCAATACTTTACTCATTGAAAAACACTCCTATTACTTATATTTATAAAGTTACTTACTTTTCGAAAGTACATGAAAACATTTGTACTGTCAACTCACCCTTCAAGCTATACCCCAGCCCCTCCTCTACGAAACAATGATTTTGTGGTACTATGTTCATAAAGAGGTGAACTATTATGCAGAAGACTTCCATCTGCCCAAAATATGAATTTGCAGCGGAGCTGCTCGGCAAAAAATGGACGGGCCTCTTAATCCTTGTGCTTCTTCAAGGACCACTCCGCTTCAAAGATATAAAAAGAGAGATTCCGGATATGAGCGACCGGCTGATTACCGAACGGCTAAAAGAGCTTGAAGAAAAAGGGATTGTCGAACGCAGCGTATTTCCGGAAAAGCCTGTACGCGTCCAGTATCAGCTGACGAGTAAGGGTAAGGATCTCGAACCGGTCATTAATGCCATCCAGGACTGGGCTGAGGCCTGGGTTTAATAAAAAGCAGGTACTTTTCATGCAGGAAAAGCCTGCTTTTTTCGTGATTTAAACACAAAAAAGCGCCTGCCTTCAAGCAGCCGCTTTTCCCTGATTCTTTATTTTTCCAAAAACATCTGCGTCCAGTATTGACCGTATTCTCCGCCTTCTTCATAGCCGATCGCAATATGCGTGAAGTCCGGATTGAGGATGTTATCACGGTGACCCGGGGAATCCATCCAAGCATCAACAACGTCCTGCGGCGTATCCTGCCCGGCTGCAATGTTTTCACCGGCGCCCTCATAGCTTACGCCGAATTCCTGCATCATTTCAAAAGGACTGCCGTAGGTCGGACTTTCATGGGCAAAATAATCATTCTCAATCATGTCCTGGGACTTCGCATCTGCTACGCTTTGCAGAGAGCTGTCCGCTTCCACCGGTGCAAGTCCATTTTCTGCCCGAACTTCATTCGTCAGACGAACAACTTCCTGTTCAAATTCGGACTCGCTCTGGGAAGAAACTGCATCTGAAGTTTCAGCGGAACTGCTTTCTGAAGAAGAGTCACTTTCACTTCCCGGAATAGCAATACTCTGGCCTACATTAATCACATCAGGATTTTCAATGCTGCTGTTTTCTTCCATAAGTGCATCAACGCTTACACCGTGATCTTCAGCAATCGTATATAAAGTATCTCCTGACTCTACGGTGTATGTATCCTGCCCCAAAGCAGTTAAAGGGAAAATAAGTGTTGCTGACAGAGCACCGACAACTGCTGTTCTTTTAAATCTCATCTCATTCACCTCTTATAAAAGATAGATAACTAAATATATAAATGATAACGTTATATTAAAATTTTACCATTAATTTCTTGAAAATAAACATTTCAAAGGAATTTTACAAATTTTTGCGGCTATTGTACTATATTTTACATTAATTAAATCTAAAACTTTCCTTATCAAAATAATTACTATGGTACTCTACCCTCCTTGTTGTTGCCGAAAACTAAGATTATCTATTAAGATAGGAAGAGTGCTTACGAACGCGGGCAGATTATCAGCAAATTTAAACGAAGGATGGATATAACGAATGGCTACATGGAAAAACGAAATCGAATCCCGAAAGACGTTTGCCATTATTTCGCACCCGGACGCCGGGAAAACGACCTTAACGGAAAAGCTTCTGTACTTTGGGGGCGCTATCCGTGAAGCCGGAAGCGTTAAAGGCAAGAAAAACCAGCGTCATGCTACAAGTGACTGGATGGAAATTGAGAAGCAGCGCGGGATCTCTGTCACAAGTTCTGTAATGGAGTTTAATTATCAAGGGCACCGCATCAATATTCTCGACACTCCCGGCCACGAAGACTTCAGTGAAGATACGTACCGTACGCTGACCGCGGCCGATTCGGCAACCATGCTTATTGACGCAGCCAAAGGGGTCGAGGCACAAACCAAAAAGCTCTTCAAAGTCTGCAGCATGAGAGGCATTCCTATCTTCACATTTATTAATAAGCTGGACCGCCAGGGGCGGGACCCGTTCGAGCTGATGGAAGAAATGGAAGACATTTTAGGTATCCGTTCATACCCGGTCAACTGGCCGATTGGTATGGGCCAGGACTTTCACGGCATCTACGACCGCCATGCCAAAAAAGTAGAATGGTTTAACCCGGATTCCCCGTCCCAGACGGAAGTCGTTTACGTAAACGGCACCGACGATCCTAAGCTGAAGGAACGTATCGATCCACAACTCCTCGCTGCCTTTCAGGAGGAAATTGAACTTCTCGATGTAGCCGGGGATGCGTATGATGAAGAACGCATCAAAAGCGGCGAGCTCACTCCCGTCTTTTTCGGGAGCGCAGTTTCGAACTTTGGGGTGCAGAATTTCCTGGAATATTTCATGGAATGGGCGCCGGCTCCTGTCGGAAGGGAAAGCGATCAGGGATTTGTTTCCCCGCTCAGTGACAATTTCTCCGGGTTTATTTTCAAGATTCAGGCGAACATGAATCCAAAACACCGGGACCGGATCGCCTTTATGAGAATTACTTCAGGCAAATATTCTCCAGGTATGCAGGTCAATCATGTCCGTATCGGCAAAAACATGAAGCTTCACCAGCCAACGCAGTTTCTTGCCAAGGACCGCAGTATTGTCCAGGAGGCATACGCCGGCGATATTATCGGCCTGTACGATCCGGGGACCTTCCGAATCGGCGACACGCTTGCAGAATCAGGCACATTTTCTTTTGAAGAAATGCCACACTTTTCTCCTGAACACTTTGCTGCCATTTCTGTTAAAGATGCAATGAAGCACAAATCATTTGAAAAAGGACTGCAGCAGTTAACAGAAGAAGGTGCCATCCAGCTGTTTAAAACGTATCAGCGGGTGCCGGAGCAGCAGATTGTCGGCGTTGTCGGCGTGCTTCAGTTTGAAGTACTCGAGCACCGGCTGAATAATGAATATAACGCCCATATTAAAATGGAAAATCTTCCATTGTCAGTCGCCAGATGGGTCGATGGACCAACGGAGGCAATGAACACCTTTGCCAGAAAACAAAAGAATTTGGCTCTCGACCGGAATGGCCGGCTAGTTGCCCTATTTGAAAATGAGTTCCAGTTAAACATGGCCAAAGACAAATATCCCGATATTTCCTTCCACGAAAACTCTTATTTCGTTTCCAGCCAAACGACGTAAAAAGATAGCAAAAACGGACCGCCTTTCCATCAAGAGGCAGTCCGTTTTTTTACGTTATACAAAGGATTTTTATTTCATATCTACAATGGGCATCTACGCTTTTCTCTCTGTCCAGCTTCGATGCCCAGCCGCTCGGGATCACTTTCCGTCCGACTCCGAGCAGCAGGCTGCTCTGCGCGGCCGGGAAGTGCCTGTCGCGGCTGACCGGGCATCTACGCTTTTCTTCCTGTCTAGCTTCGTCCCGCAGTCGCTTATTCCGTTGGCCATCCTGGCTTCCTTGGCTCTGGCCAAGTCCAGCCAGGGAACAGGCCAGCCGGATAAGTCTCCTGAAATGCGGGACTACGCTTTTCTTGATGGCTGTAGTTCTTTGATGAATTTTTTGTCGATCCGGTGCTTGATTTTAAACGGTGCTTTGCCTGCACGGGTTTTGTCACCGTAAATCATCAGCCCCTGCTTACTTCCAAGATTTAAAATTGCCATATAATTTTTTTGTGGCGAATACTTGGTCAGCTTTTTGCCTTTCAGGGAACGCTTGATGTTTTCAAGAAGCACAGGAGCTTCTTTGACAGCTGAGATTCCGTTTTTCGGAATGTCTTCATGTCCCGCGATGGTAACGCAGTCGCCCACTCCGAATATTTGCGGATACGCTACTGACTGCAGGTGTTCGTTTACGAGCAGATACCCTTCGCTATCGACCGGCAGTCGGGAGGCTTCAAACCAGGCTGGTGCTTTCGGGCCGGTCATCCACAGTAGATCTTCATACGGAAAGGAGAGCGAATCCGTTTCCACCGTTCGATCTGTCACCCGGTGCACTTGTTCATTTTCAAAGTATTCAATCCCTCTTTTATCAAGAAGATCGTACACCTTCTGACGCGTTTCCTCTGTGTCTTCCGGAAGCAGCTTACTCCCGGAAATAATTTTCACCGGAGATAGGAACTTGTTTTTACTTCTCCATGCCTGCGCGGTAAATGCCATCTCGATTCCAGCATAACCACCACCGACAACAACCGGATGATGACTTGTGCGGACACTCTCTATTGCTTCAGAGAAGTTTTCATTGGCTTTTAAAATTTCCGCATGCTTTTGTACATGTGGAATTTCAAGACCTTTCGGCTGGGCGCCAATATCTACGGATAAATAGTCAAAATGCATAACTTTACCTGCATTGGTGAGAACAATATTCTGCTCTGGATCAATGGAAGTAACCTTGGCTGAAACAAACGTGCCGCCGTTTTCATTACAGAACGACCGAAGCGGAACACGAATATCTTCGATGGCGTAGCGTCCTTCCATATAGCCTGAATACATACCTGAATAATACTGGTACTGTCCCGGGGAAATAAGAATCCATTCTACGTTTTTTTTCTTTTTCTTCCATTCTTTTATTACGGAAAGATTGGTGTGGCCTGCTCCGACGAATATTACTCGTTTAGTCACTATATTTCCTCCTCTGTCTCTTCAATTACCGAAACCATGCTACATACTTTTTAAGTACCTTGTTGATGGGGCTGTTAAACAAAGCCTCCCGCCAGTATTCATCCGCTGCTTTTTTCACGATGTCCCCGTGAGCCGGATACGGATACACGATACTTGAAAATGACCGCAGCTTCTTCTTCCACGTTTTTGCTGCAGTGACCTGCTGCATCCAGTCAGCCGCATGGCGTCCGACAGCATGAGCCCCAATAATGTTTCCTTTTTGGTCGGTAATAATTTTTACTAAAGGAACCGGGTCCCCTTCAGCCAGAAAACGGTCCACCTGTTTTCCTTCGATGCGGTAAATACGGGCATCTACGCCTTCAAGCTGTTTCGCTTCTTCCTCAGTGACGCCCAGATGAAAAATTTCCGGCTCAGTATAATACGCCCAGGGAAGCGCATTATAATTAATTTTCCGGCGAAGCCCGAAAACAGCATTGGAAACCACAGTCTGCCCTTCCATACCGGCCGCATGTGTGAACATATATCCTCCGCTTGCGTCACCAACAGCGTAGATATGCGGCACAGACGTCTGCATTGTATTCGAGACGTCGATGCTCCTATCTTTCTTTACCCTCACACCTGCTTTTTCTAATCCTATGTTATTTGTGTTCGGCACACGTCCTGCCGCAAGCAAAAGCGCATCCGCTTCAATTTTCTGTTCGGCTGCTCCTTCTGTGACAGCATAAACGCGCCCATTTTCTTCTTCGAGTCTTACCACCCGGCTGTTGGGAATAAAATGGATTTCCTTTTCTAATTCTTTCTGCGCCCGTGCAGCAATTTCCTTTTCCTCTTTTGAGAAAATCCGATCCCCCGAATCTACCGCCGTCACAGAAGAGCCGATTCGTGCAAGCGTTTGGGCAAGCTCCATACCTACCGGCCCGCTTCCGACACACACCAGCTTTTCCGGCAGCTTCTCAGCCTCGAAAATTGTTTCATTCGTGTAGTAAGGCAGAAGCTCCAGATTTTCAATTGGAGGCACATTCGGACTCGAGCCGGTGGCAATGACGATTCTTTTTCCTCCAATGACACTTCCATCTTCAAGATATAAATGATGGGAATCCATAAATTCCCCGCGCCGCATGTACACATCAATCCCGAGCGCTTCGAACTCGCTTACGTCATCAAGCTCCTGCACCTCAGCGACAGCGTCCCGCACTCTTTTTTTCACTTGTTCAAAATTGGCATTTCCATCCAGCTGAAGACCAAATTCTTCCGCTGCCCTTCTTGCGTTCTGGATTTCCCGTCCGACAGTCACAAATGCTTTCGAAGGTATGCAGCCGGCATGCAGGCATTCGCCTCCAAGATTTTCCCGGTCATCGACCAGAGCGGTCTTCATGCCAAACTGCGCTGCTCCCGACGCGACGGTCAGTCCGCCGGACCCGCCCCCAAGTACTATTAAATCGTAATCAATCTGCGGCATTCTCATCCTGCTCCTTTAATAATCGTTTTGCTTCCAGCAGCCTCTGCAGGCCGGTAAATGTTTCGACAAATAAAAATAAAGCAGTGGAATACAATAAAAAAGCTGGAAAAAGCATCATTAGGGAAAACAAAATAAATCCTTCGGTCCGCTCAGCGAGCCCCGCCTGATAGTAAAACGATTTGACTCCGCTTCGTTCCGACATATTTCCCACTGTTAAAAACACGGTAATCGAAAACAATATGGAGACACTTAACAGAAGAAGCAGCCACATTAAATCCGGATACCGGAAGGCAAGTCCAAGCAGAACGCTCGCTTCCACAAGACGATCAAACGTAATATCAAGCACCGTCCCAAACGCAGAAGGCCTGGTTTTTCTCGCCATTGCCCCGTCTACGGTGTCTAAAAACCCTGATATCCAAAGACAGATAAAGGCTGCCCATGCAGCGTCAAAATAAATGAGCGGCCCTGTAAGCACGCCGATTCCAAATGCCAGAACCGTTACCTGGTTGGCGGTCCAACTCCGGTTCAGAAACCAATCGGCTGTTTTGTCTATAACCGGGTCTGCCCATTTCCGGGCGTGTGTATCAATCATTGCAGTTCCCCATTTATGTTATTTATATTATTTTCATACCCTTTTTTCCTTAAAATGACAACCACGATCAAAAGAGCGGCAAAAACGCTGACAGCGCTCAATATATATCTCCATTCCCCGGTTAACAGCCCCGACCCCAAAAAGCTGTAGCCGACCGCCCCCGGCAGCAGTCCAATAACAGTCGCTGCTGTATAAGAGGACAGGCGCACCCGGGACAGCCCGCATACGTAGCTGACAAGGTCAAAATTCAGGACGGGCAGAAGCCTCATCAAAAGCGTGGCCCGAAAGCCTTCCGCTTCGAGCTTCCTCCGCCACACTTCCATCCGCCCTTTAATTTTTGGCTGAAACAATTCTTTCCCGAGAAGGCGTCCGAGTCCATAAGCTAGCAGGGCCCCGGTGGTCCCGCCAATCATAATGTATATCACGCCTGCAGTCGGACCGAAGGCAAGACCGCCGGCAAGCGACATGATCGAAGCTGGAAATAAAATAAGCGGCCGGAGCATACAGGCCGCTATGTAAATAACTGGAGCCCATGCGCCGAGTAATAAAATTTCATCCCGTACCGCCTGCGGCGAGAACCGGAATACTTCGGCGTTCAGCCAGGCAATGGTCACGACAGCTGTCAAAAAAACCACATATTTTATAATGCTTTTAATACTCATCCGCTGCCCCCTTTTTAAATCCAGGTTATAAATGTTTTTCCTTGAAACGGTTCATTCACAGCAAGGGTAACGGACTGGGCTCCCCCAACTCCATAAAATGTCTGAATCCACAGGCCATACTGTTTTTTTACAGGTCCTGCTTCAGCTGCGACATAACCCTTTCCCGCCTCCTTTGTGACCCGCAAAGCTTCGGCCGGGACAAAGCCTTTCTCCGGAAACCACCATCCATCTGCTAGCAGAGAAGCAGTCTCTTGTCGCTCCGGCGCCCTCATCAGTTTGTCTCTATTACCTGTTTCTATAACTTCTCCGCCGGCCATCACACTGACACTCTCTCCCATATCGAATGCCTCCTCGCGGTCATGCGTAACAAACATTGAGGTGATGTTTTCCTGCTCCAGTATTCCCTTCACCCAGTGGCGCATTGTTTTACGTAAAGAGGCGTCCAGACTCGAAAACGGCTCATCAAGCAGTAATACTTTCGGTGTTGCAGCTATCGCCCGTGCAAGAGCTGCACGCTGCTGCTGGCCTCCGGAGCATTGATACGGATACAGTGCCCCAAGCTCCCCTATCTCCATTTTTTCGAGCAGCTGCCTGCCGGCTTTCGTGCGTTCTTTTCTAGGTATTCGTTTCATCTTCAAACCGTACGTAACGTTTTGCAGAATCGTTAAATGCGGAAAAAGCAGCGGCTGCTGAAACATTAACACGACAGGACGCTTCTCCGCGGGACTTTCGTTTACACTTGCCCCGTCAATCATCACCGTACCGCCTGAAAACGTATCAATACCCGCAATACAGCGTAAAAGTGTTGATTTTCCCGTGCCGGATTTACCGACCAGGCTTCGGTTTTCCCCCTCTTTAAGCTCGAGGTTTATGTTCCGGAGCACCTGATTGTCCTGATAGACCTTGCTTCCGTTCTGAACTGACACATACGACATATTTCCCTACCCCTACCACGATTTTAAAATTTTCGTACTTATTCTGAGTACTCCGTCAGCAGCAAGCGCAGCCGCCGCTGGCAGGGCGGCTGTCATTAATGAAAAGGCACTGACTGCTGACGGCGGCGCACTGTTTGTATACGGATAATACAATACCGCCATGGTCGTAACCGTTCCTCCTCCTATAATAACAGTCAGGGCAAATTGGCTGACAGAAATTACGACGGCGAAAAAGACAGCTGTGCGCACAGAAGCAGTCATCTGGGGAAGCTCAATCAGCAAAAACCTGGCGGCTGCCCCGCCACCGAGGCTTCGCGATTGTTCATACTGACTTCTTCCTATCCGCTCGTAGCCGGCACGAATGATACGAATCGTGTATGGAAGTGTCGGAAGCAGATGAAAAAAAGCGACCCCGTACCATGTATTTGCGGTACCACTTTGCAGAGCAAAAATGTGCAGACCGACAGCAAGGGCGGTAATCGGAAGAAGCACAGGGACTAAAAGCATGGCATCTATCAGTTCTTTCCCCCTGAATTCCCGGACAACAAGCGCTTTGGCTGCCGGAATGCCGATCACAAGGTTCAGAGCCGCCACGCAGAGGGCAATAAGAATCGTCTGTCCCCAGGCCTCGGCAAGCAGCGGGTCGCCAAATGGCACTCCCCAGCCGTCGAGCGTCCAAGCCGTCGGCCAAACCTCCCCAAACGGCCATTCCGAAGCGAAGCTTTGCACCATGAGCGCAAGCAAAGGGACTGCAAAGCAAAGTGCAAAAGCGGCTGCTGCTGCTTTTCTTTTCATGCTACTCCCCCCTCCATATCCGTATACGCAGCCGGCGAGTATACCACATCAGAAGTGCGCTGAGAGTAATGAATATCACGCCGATCCAGGCCGATACCGCGTAGGCATAGGGACGCTCCTCCCAGTTTCCGCCACTGTACCATTCAAAAATAGTAACACCAATCATTTCCGGACGGGTTGCCCCTATCAGCCCCGGCACTTCAAAGGCACCGAAAACAAACGCAAACAGGATTACTCCTGTTTCCAGGGTTACTGCTTTTAAATAAGGCCATTCCGCGTCTTTAAATTGACGGAACGACCCACCGCCAAGCGTCGCCACTGCATGTTTTACCGAATTGTTCATCTCAAGGTATACCGGTGCTGTCATCAGCACCACGAAAGGCACCTCTTTCCATACGTAGGATAAAATAATACCGATGCCGCCAGTATCATTTGTCAGGATAGGGAACTCTGTTCTATTGTCGATCCAGCCCATCTGCTGCGTCAGAGAGGCTGCCCATCCGCTTTGCGAAAAAAACCAGATGACAAGATAAGCCCCCACAAAATGGGGTACAGCCATTGGGACCCAGAACAGCGAACCAGCTCCGGCACTCCGCTTTTTACCAAACAATAATTTAGATGCGATCACTCCGATCCCTAAAGAAAGCACGGTGGAAACGGCCGTCACTCCAAAACTGAAGCTGAGGCTTTCCCAAAAAGCAGGCAGCGAAGCTATCTCATTAAGGATGACTAACGGACTTCCTTCTGCGCCCAGCCGCGTCCACAGTACTGCGACCGCGTAAAATGAAAGCCCTGCCGTAACGAGAAGAGCCGGCAAAAGCATAACTATCATGCTTTTACCTTTGAACAATTTCATTTTCCCACCGGTCTTCGGTCCACTCTACATAGCCCGCATCCATTTCCGGCTGATAGGCGTTGTTCAGCACTTCCGTATCCAGCACGGAATCCCCGCGGTCCTGTTCAATAAACTTCTGGCGCATCTCCCCGGAGAGCGTATCCAGATCAAGAACGGTGCTGTCCCCCCACATTGACGGCGCCTGTTTCTGCAGCTGGGCTTCCGGAGACACCAGGTAATTAATCGCAGCCATCGCTCCCGGTACATTAGTGCTGTTAAAAGGTATAGACAGATAATGGGTGTTCCCTATCGAATTGTTATCAAATACAAACGTGTCTGTTGTTTCCGGAAACGTGCCGTCCTGGATCAGGCTTTCCGCCCGAGCTTCATTGTAGCCCATGGTCATAGACACTTCGCCGTCCCGGTACAGCCGGTCCAGCTGGCTGAGCGACGATGGATATGTCTCTCCGTTTCTCCATAAATCCGGCTCCATTTCCCGCAGGGTCTCCCACATACTGCCGCTTTGCTCATCGATCCATTCTTCATCATAGCCCTGTTCAATAACCTGTTCGGCTTCGACATTGTTATAAATAAAATGACGCAGAAACGCGTTACCGGTAAAATCGGTCGCTTCCGGATACGTAAACTCTCCCGGATTCTCCTTCACCCATGCAGCCAGCTCTTCAATACTGTCCGGAGGCGTCTCAACCTTTTCCGTATCATACATAAAGGTAAACTGTACCGACCCCCACGGCACTTCCATCCCTTCAACCGGCGTACCGAAATCATACGCGTTTGTATCGGCTTCCATATCAATATGATTTTCAACGTTAGGGAGAGCGTCTGCAAAGGAACCGTATAAAAGCTCGTTTTCCTTTGCGTTGCGGAAATTCTCCCCGTTCAGCCAGACGATATCCATCGTCCCTTCTTCTGTGCCCGCTTCTTTTTCAGAATAAAGATTTTGCAGCGCATCTTCGGTTTCAATTGGATTCCGGTTCAGCGTAATGTCATACTGCTCCTCCAGACGCGGGGCCACCCATTCATCTATGTATTCGTTGGTTCCCTGGTCCCCGCCCCACATATGTAATTCCACGGTCGTTCCAGCGGCTTCTTCCTCAATATCCTCCCAATCCTCTTCCTCCCAGGACGTCCCGCCTTCCTCTGAATCTCCGGAGCATCCTGCAGCGATAAGCATCGTTCCCGTGGCTGCGATTATTTTCCAATTCATCTGCTTCAATTTCTCCCTTCATTTGTGCTTATTCCATGCTTTTTCTTTTCCCTTTTATCAGTATCTCATACATACCATGTTTATCGCCTGCACACAAAAAGACTGCCCTCTGCAGGACAGCCTTTTTAAAAATAAATACTACGCTTCTTCGCGGCGACGTTTCGTTACAGCAATCCCTGCAAGAATGAGCGCCATGCTGCCGGCAGCAATTCCCCATGGGCTCACATTCTGCTCTGAGCCGCCAAGGCCGGTCTGAGGCATTTCTTCCGGCATTGCTTCGTCAGAAGAGCTTTCTTCAAAATTCTCCGGATACTGAGCTACAATGGCGCCGGAAAGACCTTCACTCACGCCGAACATATGGCCGTAAGCTTCGCGTGTATCTTCATAGGCACTGTCGTACTCTCCCATTGTATAGCTGTCAAAAGCTCCGATCAGCTGATCCACGTGCATGCCGAGACCTTCAGAAAGTCCTTCTGCTTCCAGTTCACCTTCGGTAGCCCCTGCCAGGAATTCAGAGAACTCTGTCTGATAGTTTCCGAGGTTGTCGAGTGCTTCCTGCTTTGCTTCCTCGTCTTCTGCACCTGTCGCTTCCACATAATCAACAAAGTAGCCGATGTGCTCGCTCCACATTTCTTCAAACTGTTCTCCTGCTTCTTCCCCGTACACGGAAGCAATTGTATCAGAGAGCTCCTGTGTATTCTGATTCAGAATTCCTGCCGCTGCCCCAAAATCCTCTGCTCCGGCTCCACCCTTCTGCATCGTCGTTACAGCGAGCGCTGCGTGTTCTGAAAGCAGGAAGTTCAGGTCCGAACGAAGATCAACCGCCGGGGTGTCCGGGGTGGTGTTGTCATACTCTTCCGGGAACTGGGCGGCAATAGCACCTGATAAGCCTTCGCTGACTCCGTACATGTGCTCAATGGCATCGCTTGACATGCTGTAGGCCTGGTCGTAATCGCCTGCAACGTAGCTATCAAAAGCGCCGATCAGCTGATCCACGTGCATGCCGAGACCTTCTGCAGCTGCATCGGCTTCAAGTCCGCCTTCAGTAGCACTGTCAAGAAACTCTGAAAACTCTGTCTGATAGTTTCCGAGGTTGTCGAGCGCTTCCTGCTTTGCTTCCTCGTCTTCTGCACCTGTCGCTTCCACGTAATCAACAAAGTAGCCGATGTGTTCGCTCCACATTTCTTCAAACTGTGCACCTGCTTCTTCTCCGTAAACGGATGTGATAGTGCTTGTGAGATCCTGTGTATTTGCTTCTAATGCCGCGGCGGATTCTTCAAAATCATCTGCTCCGTCCGCTCCCTTCTGCATCGTCGTTACTGCCAGATAGGCGTGCTCTGAAAGATAGTGGTCCAGCTGGGCCCGGAGGTCCCCGGCCGGCGTGGCTACAGAAGCCATCATTTCCTCTGACATTTCCATATCGTCGTGGCTGTCATGACTGTCGGCTGAAGCGACTCCCGGTGCTGCCGGGATAATAACGGCGGCAGATAACGGCAGGGCTATGACGGTACGTTTCCAGTTGATGTACATGAATGAATCCCCCTTATATTTGGTTTCAGTCAGCTAACGAAACAAATATACAGTTGGATCATATTTTGTGAATTTTTTGTTAATTTTCATTTGATATAATTTCCCATGCCCCCACGGTATGAAAACAATTTCATATAAAAAAAGACCGGAAATTTTTTCCGGTCCTTTCGCAGCTTTAGGAAAACGGAGCTTCGAGCACTACTTCACCTTCAGGTGCTTCATTATCCGGCTCTGGTTCTCTCGTAATCGCTACGGCGTTCCAATCTTCGTTCACTGCATCCGATGGGAAGACAAGCGAACCGCTTCCGTCTTCATTGGTTGTAAATGATCCGGCCGGAACCATCTGGTTACCGTCACCAACCATCCATACCTGATAGACTTCACTATTATTAAGATTTTCGAGTCCTTCTACGTGTACAGCCATTTCTCCCTGCTGCTCTGTATTAAGAAGCGTGACCGTTCCGCTTCCCTGGGAGTTTTCTGTAGCGGCAAACTCCTGGGACGCAATCACTTCGCCCGTTTCCTGCGAAGAATCTTCAAGCTCGGAAAGAGCCGTTTGCATTTCTCCAAGGTCTCCGGCGAGTTCTTCGCGTTCTTCAGCTGCCTGCTGCCACTGCGTGCCAAGGTAAACGTTCGTGCCTATGGAAGCAAGCAGTACAGCGGCCAGTGCGCCTGCTACAGCGCTCCATTTTCTTTTTGGTTTTGCCGCCGTGATTTTCTCTTCCGGCTCTCTTCCGACGACATGCTCCATAACCCGGTTTTTCATACCGGCCGGCGGGTCCTGCGGTTCGATATGCTGGGGAAGCTCTCCCATAATCGCCTGCATTTCCTCAAGCTCCTGTCTCGTCTCCTCGTCCGTTTCGAGCCAGGCTTCAAACTCCCGCTCTTCTTCTGTGGTCAAAAGACCATTTATATAATCAAACAACCAGTCTTGTTTATTACTCGCCATAATCAACCCTCCGTTCCCTGGAGAGGTGTTCTTTTAATTTCTTTAGGGCTAGCCTTATGCGGCCCTTAACAGTACCGAGCGGTATATCGCAGGACTCTGCAATCTTACGCTGGGAAAGCCCCTGAAAATAAAACAGGCGGACAATTTTTTGTTGTTCCTCTGAAAGAAGCGCGATTGCCTGTTCGAGCTCTTCGTTGCTTTCCTTCAGCTCCACCTGCTCTTCCACCCCTGTCGTTTCCTCTTTTGAATCCCTCGGATCCCATTCCACTTCCGGCTTTCTTCTCCGGATGGCATCAATCGAGGCGTTGCGTGTAATCGTAAGCAGCCAGGAAGAAAGCGACCCTTTATCTTTCTGGTAGACGGCGCTTCCCTTCCCCTGCCATATTT
The DNA here is from genome assembly GCF_056034365.1 of Marinococcus sp. LNHM5E3-2.1. NCBI lineage: Bacteria > Bacillati > Bacillota > Bacilli > Caryophanales > Bacillaceae > Marinococcus > Marinococcus sp. LNHM5E3-2.1. The sequence goes on along the minus strand of NZ_JBQLIB010000009.1, from coordinate 89,444 downwards.
TCATAAAAACATCCTGCATGATCTCTTCGGCTATTTGCTGATCCCTGGTCATTCGGTAGGCGAATGAATAAAGCAGCCGTTCGTAACGATCATACAGAAGTTCGAGCGCTTCTCTGTCGCGCTCGCGTATGCGCTCATACAAATCGTTATCCGATAACTTCGACATAGGTCTTCTCCTTTTTTCAAAATGCGTGGGAAAAGAGGTATGTACTCAGCTTACGCAACGTACCCCGGTATTGGATCTCTTTTCCTCGAAAAAATTTGTGTAATTCTATGGTGTATACATCTCCTTTATCTATCGTAAGCGTTTAAATCAATTCTGCCAATAAAAAAATCCCGCCCGAAAGGCGGGAATTACACCATGTAGGTAAATACATAATGAAGGAAAAAGAGAAACGAAATAGCGTACATGACCGGCGAAACGGCCCGCGGACTTCCAAGTGCCATCTTCAAAAGCGGATAGGCTATAAAGCCAAAGGCAATGCCGTCGGCAATGGAGTACGTGAGCGGAATGATTCCGATGACCAGATAGGCCGGGAACCATTCGGAGGCATCATCAAAGGAGATATGGCGGATTTCCTGCACCATCATCCCTCCAACAATAATTAAAACAGGAGCAATCGCACTTTCAGGAATAAATCCTAAGAGCGGGGTGAACAGGAGAGCCACCAAAAACAGCAGGCCGGTTACGACCGCCGTCAGCCCTGTTTTTCCTCCTTCTGCCACTCCCGCAGCACTTTCTGCAGCTGGAATGGTCGGCGACGTGCCGAGAAAGCCGCTGCCAAACGCCGTGACTGCTGCTGCCTGATAGGAACGGCCAAATTTTTCTTTACGCTCCAGCAGGCCGTGTAAGAGCCCCATACTTTCAAACACGATAATCATAGTCAGAGAAAAGACTGCTGTCCAAAACGGAATAGACGACCATGCGGAGAAGTCAGCTGCAGTAAATACCGAGGCATAGGCGCCGGTAGTTTCCGCCGTTTCTCCTGCGCTGCCGCTGCTGATCCCAAACAGTCCTGCGGCAATAGAAATAACCGCAATGCCAATAAGAAAAGCACCCTTCACTTTACGGACGACAAGCATCAGCATGATTAAAAGACCAAAAAGCGTCAGCATCGCAGCTGGATCTGCCAGATTGCCAAGAGCCACAAAAGTTTCCGCATCTCCCTGCACGAGCCCGCCCTTCTGCAGGCCGATAAAGGTTAAAAATACCCCGATACCGACTGTAATGCCCTGCTTGAGCGACAGCGGCACCGCTTTTGCCAGCTTTCCTGCAATCGGTGTCAACGCCGTTATTAAAAACAACACGCCTGAAAGAAGGACAATCGCAAGTCCCTGCTGCCATGTCCAGCCCATTCCAATCACAAGCGTATACGCGAAAAAGGCGTTTACTCCCATGCCCGGAGTCAAAATGATCGGGGCATTACCCCACAGCCCGATGAGCAGACACCCGAAGGCTGTCACGAGTGCCGTAGCGAGAAGGGCAAATTCGTACGGCATTCCTGTATCAGATAAAATAGCCGGATTAACAATTAATATATAAGCAATGGTAAAGAAGGACGTTAAGCCTGCCGTCCATTCTTTTTTTACTGTCGTCTGATGGTCCTCCAGCTGAAACAATTTTTTTAGCATCATTCATTCTCCTTTATCTTCCCGTATATGATTTTTAACCATAAAAAAGTGCCCCCGCGTGAAGGATCACGCAGAGACACGTAGTCGGGAAAATCGGCTCCCGGTAGAAACATCGGACCCAGTTCGTCCGATTATACGAGTCATTTTTGTTTGTCAGTTTTTCTTCCAATTATGGAGTATAGCTTCTTCGGACCATTTCGTCAACTATTATTAACTTCCGTTTGTCAATTCATGTTATTCTGAATGTATAATTCGGACGCCACGGGCGTTACATAAGAGGTGACGGGAATGAATGTAGTAGCAATTGATATGGACGGCACTCTTCTCCATTCAAAAAAATATATATCTGAACAGAATGCCAAAGCATTAAAACGGATGCGGGTGGAAGGACATAAGCTCGTCATTGCAACCGGCAGGGGCATTGAAGACGTGGAGCATCTGCTCGAGGATGCCGGCCTTGAAGCTGATGGCATCGTTTCGCTGAACGGAGCAATCGTAAACCAGGGGCGATCCGTCGTGTATGAAAACGTAATGGAAAAGGACACAGCGCTCCGCGTTGTACAGTCGCTTGAAGACTTTGGCGTTTATTTTCATGTTTACACGAACAAAGGCATGTTTTATATGCCGAAGGGCTGGCAGTATTTTATGGAGGACGCCCATGTGTTCGCAAAAGAAGAGAACGATTATGAGGATCGTATGGCAGAATTCAAGCGCAAGGAGGAATACAATACGGGGCGCTTTCATATGCACCAGCTCCGCTCCCTCGAAGAGATTGAGGGCGAAGACGTGCATATTTACAAATTTTTGATGCTTTCCCCGCTCGAGGATAAGCTTGCTGCTGTCCGAAGCGCGTGGAAAATCCGCCAGGACGTTTCCATTACGTCCTCAGGCCGGGACAACCTGGAATTTATGCACCCAAATACCGAAAAAGGAGCCGGTCTCCATCACCTGCGCATTCAGGCAGGGTGGGAGGATGCAGTTACGTTTGCGATCGGTGACAACTTTAACGACGTATCCATGTTCCGCTACGCTGATACTGCTATCGCTATGGAAAATTCCGAACAGGATGTAAAACTGCTCGCCGATGAAGAGACGAGCCATAATGATGATCACGGAGTCGCTCAGGCTGTATATGACTACGTACTCTCTTCCACGAAACGAAAAGCAGAGCCGCGCTAAAAACATTCAATAAAAAAACCGTCTGCTGCGGCTTTTGCCACAGCAGGCGGTTTTATTTTACAACAAGCACCGGACATTGCACGCGCTTTACCACTTTGTGGCTCACGCTGCCAAGCACCATCGTCTGCAGCTGGTTAAGTCCCCGGCTCCCGATCACAAGGCAGTCATACGCTCCGCTATTTGCGAAAGATACGATGGTCGGCCCAGGCTCGCCGTGTTCAATATGAACCTCGTAAGAAATACCTGCTTCTTTCAGGTCGTTTTCGAGATCTTCAAGCTGCTCCCGGCGCTTCATCTGAATAATTTCTTTGTTTCCGTAATGCAGCACGTCCGATTTGGACTGATCCTTATCAATAATATAAATGACGTCCAAATGCCCGTCCGGCACATTTTTTAATAGCTTTACCGCATGCCCTGAAGCACGGCGGGCATGGTCGGACCCATCTGCTGCGAGTAACACTTTTTGGTACACAGACATTCCCCTCTCCATTAACAATTCTTTCTCCTGTACTTACTTCTTAATGTCCGGAAGACATTCCTTCAAGCTTGCGCATTAATTCCGAGCTTTCCTCGTTAATACTTGTAAAGTGTACTTTGGTGCCTTCCTGTTTAAACTTCAGTCTGACTTTTTCAATCGCTTCGACCGCCGAGTCATCCCAAAGGTGGGTTCGTGATAAATCAATTTCCACTCTATCGAATTTCTCTTTGTAATCAAAGCTCTTCACAAAGTCAGTTACCGAAGCGAAAAACAATGGCCCGTCCACATGGTACACCCGTGTGGTTTCATCCTTAACAGTTTTACTCACGTGAACCTTTGAAATTTTAGCCGCGAAGAAAATAGCACTCAAAATAACTCCGGCCACTACGCCGATCGCAAGGTTATGCGTATAAACGACTGTAACTACTACGAGAATCATAACTGTCGAGTCCGTTTTCGGCGCTTTGGCTATAGTCGGCAGGGAGCCCCAGTCAAATGTACTGATCGATACCATGATCATGACTCCTGCTAATGCCGCCATTGGAATCTGCACTACCAGACTTTGAAGGACAATTATCAGAAAAAGCAGTACAACCCCGGCGGTGAAGGCAGAAAGCCTGCCTGTACCACCGGATTTAACGTTAATGACAGACTGGCCAAGCATAGCACACGAAGCCATGCCGCCAAAGAAGCCAGTCACCACGTTGGCGATTCCCTGACCGCGGGACTCCGTATTTTTATCACTTTCCGTATCCGTCATATCATCGACAATTGTAGCGGTCAGCAATGACTCAAGCAAACCTACGACAGAAAGCGATAAGGCGTATGGAAGGATAATCAGAAGCGTTTCAAAGTTTAGCGGGATATCAGGAAATAAAAATACCGGCAAAGATGATGGAAGGGTCCCCATATCTCCAACTGTCTGAGCATTGATGCCTCCAAATACAGCAACTAAACTTACAATAATGATTGCTACTAATGTGGAAGGCACAGCTCCTGTAAGCTTCGGAAATAAATAGATAATAATAAGAGTAATCCCTGCCAATATAAACGGCCAGTAACCGTTACCCTGGAAGTACTCTAATTGGGAGGTGAAAATCATAATCGCCAGGGCGTTGACGAAGCCCACCATTACCGATCTGGGAATAAACTTCATCCAGCGGGCAAGGCCGCTGAAGCCTACGATTAATTGGATAATACCAGTCAAAATTGTTGCTGCGAGCAGATACTGCAGTCCATGCTCAGCCACCAGGGTGACCATCAATAATGCCATCGCCCCTGTAGCGGCTGAAATCATACCCGGTCGTCCTCCCACAATCGCAATCATTACCGCCATGCTGAAAGAAGCATAAAGCCCTACTTGAGGGTCTACACCTGCCACGATGGAAAATGCGATTGCTTCCGGAATCAGCGCAAGTGCTACTACAATTCCTGCCAGCACGTCACCCCTAATATTTCCGAGCCACTCCATTTTCAGTTTTGAAAAATCCAAACCTTTTTTCTCCTCTCTTTTTTTATACTCTTTATCCTTGGTGCATGCGGGCATTCCGGCCTGTTGCGCGCCTCACATGCTTTCTTTTTTCAGGCTTTCATCTGTATGAAAACCAACGTCACGAACCATCAAAGTGTAGCATATCACATCAATTTTTCAATAGATTACATGAAAGTTTTTAATGTAAACGCTCTCTCATACCGGGCTTTTTTCCCTGATTGAAAAACGGAAAACTCGGGAAAACCAAATAGCGAGATATCTATTAGGAGGAGTCAATATGTACGGTACTTTTGTTTTTGATGTAGACGGAACGCTTATTAATACAGAGGACGCCATTATTAAATCACTGAGGCGCGCTGTGGAGGAAACCACGGGAGAAGTTATTGAGAATGAAAATCTGCGTCCGCTTCTTGGCATGCCGGAGGCAGACGTCTTAAACCGGCTGGGTCTGCAGGATGACGAACGCCGCACGGTACAGGAAAAATGGAGCGCATACCTCGAGGACAACCGGTTTTTGATTGATATATTCCCCGGCATCCAGGAGCTGCTCGAAGGACTTAACATTCAGGGCTACCAGGTTGGAATCGTTACCTCCAAAACACGCGAGGCATTTGACCATGAAATGAAACCCTTTGGCCTGCAGCAGTTTGCTTCTTACATTATCAGTGCCGACGACACTACCCATCATAAGCCTTCTCCAGAACCGCTCCGGGCATTCATGGAAAAAAGCGGAGCAGAGGCCTCCAACACCATTTATATTGGGGACACGCAGCATGACAGTGAAAGTGCCGAAAAAGCAGGCACTGCTTTCGGTTTAGCCGGCTGGGGTGCAGTCCACCCGGAAAATACGTCACCGACGCTGCGTTTCGAACGTCCCGAAGAAATTTTGGAATATGTCACAAACGCACCGTCATCCTGATAAATATAGAAAGGGCTGCCCGGATGACCGGACAGCCCCATTTTTATGCCTTTCTTTCCCATTCACTGTAAAACTCCTCCAGATAACTGACCATAAACCGCTGGCGTTTTGTAGCGATCGATAGGCCCGTATCTGTATTCATCATTCCTTTCAGCCTCAGCAGTTTATCGAAAAAGTGCTGAATCGCGCTGTTCCGTTCGTTCCGGTACTCCGGACGCGGATCATGAAGCGGCTGATGGATGTGTCCAGTATATGCAAATGTACGGGCAATCCCGATCGCACCGAGGGCATCCAGGCGGTCCGCATCCTGCACTACTTTTCCTTCCAGAGTCTCCGGTGCCCGTTCTTTATGGTGCCGGAAGGAAATCGAAGAAATAATCTGCATAATATGATGCTTCAATTCTTCATCGGCTTCATTTTGCTCAAGCCAGCGCATGATTTTTTCTTCTCCGTCTTCCCCCTCTTCGAGAAGCTTTTCATCCCCTATGTCATGAAGCCAGGCTGCGAGAATACATACATCAGGGTCGGCCCCTTCTTTTTCAGCGATGTCCCCTGCAAGCGCCGCCACCCGCTCAGTGTGCCAATAGTCATGTGCGGGATCTGTATGGGCAAAGAACGCCCATGCCTCCTGCTTCGCTTCATGAATCAGCTGCCTGATATCCATAAGAACCTCTCCTTCCGACTATCTCTTTCTTTATATTATACCTTTTGCAATCGTTATTGTATGTACTTTTATTCCCTTATTTCAGGAGTAATATGCTAAAATACGGGCATGGAAAACGTACGGAAGATAGTATTTCCAGCGTTGCAAGGAGGATGAGGATTGGCTTTATTTGTTCCGGACGCTATACGCCAGATGACCGATGAAACTACATATTTAGAAGGCAAACGCCTGTATGATTTATATAAAATCGCCCATATGACAGAAGAAACCCTGATGCAGACCCGGCATGTGGAAGCAGTCGTAAAGGACACTCCTTTTCCGGAAGACGTTTTTATTGCCGTTGACGGGAGCCATACCATTCAGGAAATGTACTGTTCCTGCGACCGTTTTTATCATTCCTCGTCTGCTCCATGCCGCCATCTTGTTGCCCTGCTGCTCGAAGCTCCTGCCTTCACCAGCCCTCCGGCTTCGCCTGTTTCAGCTGCATCGGCCGGAAAAGATACAGTGAAAGATCAGTTCCTGGAATACTTTTCGCCCTTTCAGTCAAAGGTGGAGGACATAGGCACGCAGATACATGCTGATTTTTTACTATCTTTTCCTGTGGATAACCGGAGGCCCGACGTTTTATTTCCAGTCGTCCAGGTGAAGATTGGAGAAAACCAGCGATACGCTGTGAAAAACATTTATCAGTTTATTGAAGCAATGAAAAACGAGACCCCCTTCCGCCTGGCTCCTTCTTTAACATTTGATCCTGTCTCCCACTATTTTTCAGAGGAAGATCTTCATGTCCTTCAGCTGCTTGCTTCTGTGCTTCGGCATGAGGAATCGGGGTCTTCCTTTCAGGAGCAGTGGATAGCAAGAAGCGGAACGAAGAGGGAAATCGCGGTGCCGCCTTATGCAGTCGAAAAGCTTTTCAGCCTGCTCGACCTCTGCCCGAATGCCTATATCACAGATACATACGGTGAAAGGCCCTGGAACGTGAAAGACAATTGGCCGTATTCTTTTTTTCTCAGTTATGAAAAGGAATCGGATACGCTGATTTTCTCCACCCCACAACAGGAAACGCCGTCTTTTATCAGCGAGAGCATATATTGTTTGTGGAACGGACAGCTGTACTGCCCGGAAAAGGAACTGGCGCGAACCGCAGCTGCCGCCCAGCGAATGCTCATACAGGCAGAAGGGCAGCGCCTCGTTTTTTCCCGACAGGAGTTTCTCGATACCTTTTTACACTGGGGCGCTCCGTTAATGAATCACCACTGCCTGGAAATGAATGAGAAGCTGGAGGAAAATCTTCACATAGAGCCGCTGCAGACAGCCCTTTACCTTTCAAAAGGTACCGGAGGTAAAATTACCGGAGAGTTAATTTACCGTTACGGATTTAAAGAGTACAGTGCCTTCCGGCCGGACCCTGTGCCGTCTGTCGAAGATTCTTATCTTATGCCCCGGGACCGGCAGCAGGAACACCTGCAGCTCCAACGGCTGCAAAAGAAAGGATTCCTTCAGGAAAATGACCGTTTCGTCCTTTCTTCCCCAAAAAATATTATTGGTTTTTTATCGAAGGAGCTGGCAGCGCTGCGGCCTTATATGGACATCTTCATGAGTGAAGAAGTTGAAAATATGCTTATTCCAGGGGACAGCCTGTCGTTACTTTCTGACATTCATGCCGATGAGGGATGGATGGAGCTGTCGCTTGCCTCGTCTGTAACAGACGCTTTAGAAACACCCGGGGTCTGGAAGGCAATCCAGGAAGGACAGGACTTCTATAAAACAGATGACGACCGGTACCTGCCTCTCGATGATGAGCTGCTGCAGCGCCTCGCCCGCGCCCTACAGCAAATGCCGAAGCCGGACCAGTCCAAAGAAGGCGGTGCAGTGCGTTATCCGGCCCATCAGGCGTTCAATCTGGATAAACACCTTTCCGGCACTCCCCGCTGGCAGACGACCCTTGAGGTCGATGACATGCTTGAAAACATCCGGCGGGCTGCTGAAAACCATAAATTACTTGCCGAGCCGGCCGGCGTAAAGCTGCGGACGTATCAGCGTGAAGGGATCCAGTGGATGAAGCAGCTGGCCGCCTACCGCTTTGGCGGCATTCTGGCAGACGACATGGGCCTTGGAAAAACGCTGCAGGCGCTGGGCTTTATTGCGACAGAATGCAAAGAGAACCCCGGAGGAGAACCATTTGTTATTATCGCTCCCTCCTCACTTTTATATAATTGGAAAAAAGAAACGGAACGCTTTTTTCCATCTTTAAACACCACAGTTGTTTCCGGAAGCAAAAAAGAACGGGAGCAGCTGATCCAGCAGCAGAGCGATATTTTCATCACCTCCTATCCTCTGATCCGCCGGGACGTTGAATGGTACGGAGAAACATTTTTCCGCGGCATTCTGCTCGATGAGGCCCAGGCGGTCAAAAATGCCGGATCTAAAACAGCAAAGGCCGTAAAGCAGCTCCGGAGTAAATACTGCTTTGCGCTGAGCGGTACCCCGGTGGAAAACAGGCTTGATGAGCTGAGATCGATATTCAGCGTCGTGATGCCCGGGCTCTTTCCAAACAAAAAGCTGTTTTCTTCCTGGAGTCCCGAAGAGGTGAGAGACAGAGCATCTCCTTTTATTATGCGCCGCACGAAAAAAGAAGTGCTCCAGGAGCTCCCTGAAAAGGTTGAAACGACCACTTACTGTGATCTGTTAACGAGTCAGGCGGACATATACAAAAAAACGCTGCAGAACGTGCAGCAGGAGGCAGGCGCTCTCCTTGAAGAAGGAGCGGACTCCAACCGGATGCACCTTCTTTCCCTTTTAACCCGCCTGCGCCAGATCTGCTGCCACCCTTCGCTTGTGGAGCCCGAATATCAAAGCTCATCCGGAAAGCTTGAAGAACTCGTGCGTATCCTTCATGAGGGCACGGCCAACGGCCAGCGGGTACTCGTTTTTTCCCAGTTCACTTCTATGCTGGCTCTTATTAAAAACCGTCTGGCAGAAGAAGGCATCGATTACTATTATCTTGATGGGAGCACTCCAGGAGAGGAACGGGTACGACTTGCTGAAACCTTCAACGAAGAAGAAGGCCCGGACGTCTTCTTGATTTCATTGCGCGCTGGCGGCACCGGTCTTAACCTTACCGGAGCGGACACCGTAGTACTGTATGACCTATGGTGGAATCCGGCGGTGGAAATGCAGGCAGCTGACCGCGCCCACCGTCTCGGCCAGACTAAGACAGTTCAGGTAATCCGGCTTATCACTCATGAAACCATCGAAGAAAAAATTCAGCACATGCAGGAGGAAAAACGACACCTGTATGACCAGGTCATCACTGATGAACAGAACAGCCTGAACACGCTAAGCGAAAATGATATCCGCCTGCTGTTAACCGGAAAAGCGCAGGAAACCTGATTAGCGGTGGATGCTCTGGAGGAGATTGGCCCATATAAATTAAAGAAGCAGAGGCGCCTGATCGGACGCTTCTGCTTCTTTATTTACTGTTATTGTTCCGGAAGATATCCGGCTACCAATTCGACCAGCGGGTGATGAGCAGGAAGCTCAGCGTAATGGCTTAAAGCTCCTTTGTACCCTTCCCGGTCGATCGTGTTCTGAAGCTCTACGGCCTCCCCGTCTTCAGTTACGTTAAACTGAAGAGCGGCGGCGATAACAAAAGCCAGTGCTTCCGGGCGTTCCCCTGCTTCCTGCAGCTCCACCGCAGGACGGACTAAACGATCCTTCGGACCAAGCTTCCGGATCGGCCCGCGGCCTACCCGGGTCACGGGATCGGAAAGATATTCGTTTGAAAATCTTCCTTTGATTTTTGCCTGGTACTCGTTCTGTTCTTTTTCACCGAAGCCATGCTTAATTTGCAGCAGGCGGCCAGTTTCCCGAATCGCCGCTTCAAATGCACCAGCCACCTCCGGGTGATCCATCGCTTCCTTCGTCGTTTCACACCCGTATAAAAAACCGACATAAGCAAGGGCTGCATGGCCGGTATTTACCGTAAACAGCTTCCGCTCAATATACGGGGTCAGGTCATCCACATACGTAACCGCTGGTATATCCGGAGTTTTTCCCTTCAGCGAAGGGGCTTCCACCGCCCATTCCAAAAATGGCTCGACGACCACCTTCAGTCCCTGGCCCTCAGGCTGGTTCGGAACAATGCGGTCTACTGCAGCATTGGCAAATCCGGCAAAATTAGCGGCTTCTGCTTTTTCTTCCTCCGTCAGCTGCTCCCAGATATATTTTTTCAATTCCGCCGTTCCGGCCACCATATTTTCGCAGGCTATAATATTAACCGGGCTGGCGTGCCCTTCAGCAGCTTTTTGTTTTAATGCTTTTGCAATAACGGGAGCTACATGCTTTAATACTGCCGGCCCGACGGCCGTTGTAATCAAATCCGCTTCCGCCAGCTTCTGTACGAGAGCCTCTTCCTCTTTCGCACTGTGAAAAGCCTGAACTCCCGAAATGGTTTGCGCAGAAGCACCGTCTTCGGCGAGCTCTACCACATATTCCCCTTCGGCCTTCAGCTGATCGATCAAAGTATCATTTACATCTGCAAAATACAGCTCATACCCGGCATCAGAGAGCACCTGCCCAATAAAGCCACGGCCAATGTTACCAGCGCCTATTTGTACTGCTATCATGAGAGTTCAACCTCACCAATCACCTCGAGCAGCTCTTCTTTGGATGAAGCCTGGACCATTTTCTCAATGTTATCTTCATCGGAGCATACAATCGCAATCTTCGATAAAATGTTCAGATGTTCATCGCCTTTGCCAGCAATACCTATCAGAATTCGTACATTGTTGCCGTCAAAGTCCACCCCGTCCGGCACCTGAATGACTGACAAACCGGAATGGTCCACCCATTCGCGCGAGTCTTCCGTACCGTGCGGAATCGCAACGCCGTTCCCCATGAAGGTTGATGTTACTTTTTCGCGCTCGAGCATACTGTCAATGTAGTTTTGCTGCACATATCCATTATCGACAAGAACGCCTCCCGCTTCACGGATGGCTTCTTCCTTTCCTCCGAGCGATACGTTCAATTTTACATTTTCCTGCTGCAGTACTGGTTTAGTCATATGATTTCTCTCCTTCTCCTTAATTTATTTTCCGTTTCAACCATTCCCGAAAAACTTCATCAATATGCTTTTGAATGTCATTTTCTTCCCCACTCCTGAGGACATCCAGCCGATCGGGGTTCATCAGCATCTCTTCACTGATGGTACTCATCAGCTCAAATACTTCTTTTCGTTCCTGTTCCGGTGCAAGCATGACCAAAACACGGTCAACGTCCGTTGTTTTACCATCCATGGCTGTCAGCGCCTGTGGTGCTTCGAGCTCCCACAGCGTCAGAGACGGTTCACTCACCAGAGCGCTTCTTGTATGAAATAATGCCACATTGGTTTCGGGAATCGCAAAGCCCTTCGCCTGCTTTTCCCAGATTTCTTCTGCGATACTTCCCGCATCCTGTACGATATTTTCTTTCTTCAGCTCGTCCATGATCCAATGAACTGCCTGTTCTGCGTTCTGTCCGCCCTCTACTTTTCTCATATAAAAGCGGTGATACATCTGTACGGTTAAATCTACGCAAAGCTGTATTTCATATAAACTGAGCGTTGTTTCATGTGCTTCCTTCCGCTTCACTGACACCCCGGCTCTGCTCTGCTGACGGTAGATCGAGTCCGCTGACCGAAGGATTGCTCTCGTATCTTCTTCATTTAGAAAAGGATGAACCACTAAATGTGGAAGCGGCTGCGGATCCAGGGGGATCGTAGAGATAATTAAATCGTAGCCATCCATATTCATTTCCTCGAGATCGAGCAGACTCACATTTTCGAGATCTCCGAGCACGGGAATTTCTTTTCGCAGCCGGCTTTCAAGCAGCTTCGAGGAGCCGATGCCGCTCGAGCATACGACAAGCGCATGCAGGGGAGCGGCAGCCTCTTCCCGCTCTATTGCCGTTCCGAAATGCAGGACCAGAAAACCAACCTCGGCATCCGGAAGATAGCTTTCCGTAAATACGGTGTCCGCTGCCTGACGAAGATTTGCGAACAAATCAGCATAATTTTCTTTAATAGATTCCATCAGTGGATTATGGATTCTCATGTTTTCACTAAGCCGGTACAATGCCGGCTCGAGATGGGCAACCAGCCCTTCATACAGGGAATGGTTTTTCTCAAGCGGTTCTCCCGTTAATTTTTCCATCTCGCGAATCAGCGCTTTTGCTTTTAAGGCTACCGGGAGGTGATCCACCTCCAGCTGGTTTTCCACCGGCGTCCGGAGCTTTGCCCCCCGCAGATGCATTGTAATATAGCCAATTTCCGCCTCAGGAATGGACAGTTCAAGCACACGCTCAAGCTTTCGAATGATGGCCTCTGCAATCGCGAACTCTTTTGTGTCACGCAGGTTCTCCATGTAGTTCGCATTAATATCTATGCTTTCTCCTACAGAGATCCGCTCAATCGCTAAAGTTAAATGGACGATCAGTCCGATATAAGCACTGTCGGCAAAATTCTTCGGAAGCTGATCCTGCATGTTTGAAAGCACCTGCTCCACCGTCGACCAGTGGTTTTCTCCAACCATATCGAGCAGACGTTCAGCTACCCGGCCCTGTTCAGTCTGCACATTTCGCTCGTAAATGTGGTGGCGGATCGAGCTGAGCAGCTCCTTTTCTTCCACATTTTCTGCAATCAGGCTGCTCATCGCCCGTCGTTTAGCTGCTTCCGCTCCCTGCACTTCCACCCCGTAGCCTCTGCGTCTCACAAGTGTTAGTGAAAATAGCTCAAGCCAGTCTTTGAGTTTATCCAAATCCTGGCTGATCGTTGCTATAGTTACTTTTAATTCTGCACCGAGCGCCGTTAATTTCACGGGGCCGTCCGATTCAAGAATGAGACAAATCAGCAGGGTACGGCGTTCATCCGGCGTATATTCAATAACGGCGGGACGCTGGAGACGGAGTTTGATTTCTTCGATATCTTCTTCCGTCCCCTTAAGCCGCACTCCGCTTCCTGTCCGTCTTTCGAGTTCAACCTGTTCGCCGGCAAGCCAACCTGCCAGCTTATCAAGGTCCCGATGGATGGTCCGGGAGCTTACATTAATTTCTTCAGCTATTTCAGCCACTGGCTTTAGTTCCTGATGATGCAGAAGATGCAGCAGTAGTTCGCGCTCCCGGCCTGTGAGGTATTCCATCGGTTTCCCTCCTTATTCTCTTGTTTTTAGATCTTCAACCACTTCATCGTACTTGTCGCTGCCGAGGAAATTTTCCACCGAAACATGTTCTGCGTCCGGCCGTTTCTGCCGTGCCCGTTCGGTTAAATCCTTGTGCGTAATGATCAGATCCGCGTCGTCCGGAATGTTCGAGATAGATGTGTTCGATACACTGATATCGAGTCCGGCCTTTTTCACCTTGTCCTTCATCACCGACGCTCCCATGGCACTTGAGCCCATACCGGCATCGCAGGCAAAAATGATTTTGTTAACCGGCGGCTTTGCCGCTGCCGCTGTTCCAGCAGAAGAGCTTTCTTCCACACCTTTTTTCTGCTTCAGATCTTCAACCACTTCGTCGTACTTGTCGCTGCCGAGGAAGTTTTCCACCGAAACATGTTCTGCGTCCGGCCGTTTCTGCCGTGCCCGTTCGGTTAAATCCTTGTGCGTAATGATCAGGTCCGCGTCATCCGGAATGTTCGAAATCGACGTGTTTGTCACGCTGATATCGAGCCCGGCCTTTTTCACCTTGTCCTTCATCACCGATGCGCCCATGGCGCTTGAGCCCATACCGGCATCGCAGGCAAAGACAATTTTGTTAACGTCTTTATCCAAATAAGCACCGGTGTCTGCTTCAGCCGTACCTGCATTGGAATGAAGCGCAGAAGCTGCAGAGCTTTTCTTCCCTTTCATGCTTTCCATCTTCGCTGTGGATTCTTCAAGTGTTTCTCCTTCATTGGAGCTGAACTTTAGAATCAGGGAAGCGATAATAAAGGATACGGCAGCTGAAAGCACTACGCCCAGTAAGACTCCAATGAAATCTCCAGGGGCTGCAAGGCCGAGTACCGGGAAAATACTTCCTGGTGACGGAACGCTTGTAAGGCCAACGTTGAACAGGGAGAACGTGAATACCCCGGTCATGCCGCCTGCGATAGCTGCAAGAATTGTGAGAGGTTTTGACAATACATACGGGAAGTAAATTTCATGAATACCGCCCAGGAATTGAATAATCATGGCGCCCGGAGCGGAAGCTTTCGAAATTCCTGTGCCAAATATTGCAAATGCAAGCAGAATCCCTACACCGGGACCTGGGTTTGGCTCGAGCAGATACAGAATTGATTTTCCGGCGGAAGCAACCTGTTCTGCTGCGATAGGACTAAGAACTCCGTGGTTAATAGCGTTGTTTAAAAACAGCACCTTCGCCGGTTCAATAATAATACTCGTTAACGGCAGCAGGCCTGTGTTGACCAGAAAGTCCACCGCTCCGCTTAAAACGTTCGTTAACCATTCCACGATCGGCCCGATGGCAAGAAGGCCGAAGATAGCCAGAATGAAGCCGATAATTCCTGCGGAAAAGTTGTTTACGAGCATTTCAAAGCCCTGGCGGATTTTCCCTTCAACCAGTCTGTCGAATCCTTTAACGGCAATACCGCCGAGCGGCCCCAT
This sequence comes from Marinococcus sp. LNHM5E3-2.1, assembly GCF_056034365.1. Lineage (NCBI taxonomy): Bacteria > Bacillati > Bacillota > Bacilli > Caryophanales > Bacillaceae > Marinococcus > Marinococcus sp. LNHM5E3-2.1. The sequence goes on along the minus strand of NZ_JBQLIB010000009.1, from coordinate 74,444 downwards.
TGCCATAGCTCCGAGGAACATTGGAATGTCAGCACCGGCCACAACGCCTATTGTGGCGACTGCGCCAACGACCCCGCCGCGAACGTCATGGACAATCTTTCCGCCCGTATAACCAATTAAAAGCGGAAGCAGGTAAATGATCATCGGGTCTACCAGTGTTGCCAGAGTTTCGTTCGGCAGCCAGCCGGATTCGATAAATAATGCCGTAATCAGTCCCCATGCAATAAAAGCACCGATATTCGGCATGATCATGCTGCTTAAAAAGCTTCCGAACTTTTGAATTCTTGAACGGATGCTTTTCTTCTGCGGTGCATTTTCTGTTGATGCACTCATTGTGGTTCCCCCTTTTTTGGTCCAAATATATTGATGACAATAATGAAATGATTTCTTGATGAAGTATGGACCGTTCATTTTTAGTATTCGCTTACATCTTTATTTTATGGGGATTCCTGCACGAACACAATTAAAGGAAAATACAAATACGACAGGAGCGATGTTGACACGATTAAACAAACAGATCCAAATGCTGTAAAGCACCTCCAGCGCACGCAGACTTTTTCATTTATGTATAACTATTCGCTGATCTCTCTCCAGCATCCTTTATTTCATAAAAAAATACCGCGCTTAGCGCAGCATTTTTATTTCTTTATCTGGTCGGCGGGGCCATGAATTCAGGTCCAACCGGGTCTTTTACATGCTTATTTACAATTTCGTTCACGGCTTTCATATCCGTCTGATCGAGCTGCCAGTTCATAATTTCCTCAATGCCGTTCATCTGATCCGGGCGGCGGCCGCCCCAAAGGGCTGTGCTTGTACCCGGCTGGTCCAGCACCCAGCGGACAGCTAAATGAATCACGCGCTTGTCATATTTATTTTTCACGTATTGATCGAGTTCATTTACCGCCGCAATATACTGTGGAAAACGGTCTGCCTGAAACTTTGGATCCCCGTTGCGGAGATCATCACCTTCAAATGTCGTATTTTCCGTCATTTTGCCGCTTAACAGCCCGCGGCACAGTGAACCATACAGCAGCGTGGAAATTCCCTGCTTTTCAGCATAAGGCAGAATGTCTTTTTCGATGCCCCGTTCAAAAATGTTATACGGCGGCTGTATAACGTGAACCGGTGCCGTTTTTTGAAATTCTTCGAGCTGCTCCACAGTGAAATTACTGACCGCTATTGCACGGATTTTACCAGCATCGAGCACTTCCTTCATGGCTCCTGCCGTTTCGGCCATATCTGCTTTAGGATCCGGCCAGTGCACATGATAAATATCGATATGGTCAGTCTGAAGCCGCTGCAGGGAATCATCAATTTCCCGGTGGATCCGGGCAGCCGTACCGTCCCGGAAGGCACCTTCATCGTTCCAGTTCATGCCGCACTTGCTCGAAAGTACAACGTTTTGCCGTTTATTATCATGTTTTAACGCTTTTCCGACAATTTTTTCTGATTCTCCGAACCCGTAAGCAGGAGCAGTATCCACAAGGGTGATGCCTTTATCAAGTGCTGCATGTATCGTTTCAATCGACTGTTTTTCATCTGTACCGCCCCACTGCGTGCCGCCAATAGCCCACGTTCCGAGCCCTATGCGGGACGGGCGAAGATTCGTGCCGGCAATTGAAGTATGTTCCATGCTGAAAGTCTCCTTTGTATGATGCGTAGTTGAACATACTTTTCCTCCAATGCCAGCATTTTAAACCGTGTCGCTTTTTAATTCCTCTACGATAGATGTCCCCTTCTCACTGCTTTCATCCTGCCACTGCCAATGTTCATGCAGGCGGATTCTCCCGTCTTCCAGCACTTCCGGAACCGAATAGCACCTGCCGCCCCGGAGGCTCCAGTCCTCGTTTACATGATTGTAGCGGAATTCCGGATCTCCATTTGCATACACTTTTCCAATTAGAACACCGGAAACGACTTCACCACCCGAATAGCGGGCCCGAAGCACTGATCCCTCCTGCTCGTAATAAAAAACAGTCTGCCCTGATACCTCTCCGCCTGCGCTGTTCTCTATACCTGCAAACTGTCTGCCATGATAATTCACTGCTTTTCCTCCTTCACTGCCCAAGCGAACGGGCTAATTGGTTTGAAAACATGATGACCGCCAGAAAAAACGGACCGGAGCCTGCCATGATCCAGGCAACGGTCTGTGCCTGCACAAACTGGGTAATAAAAAATGACATGGAGGACGCCATCGTCACAATGACGAAAAAGCCATCGAGCTGATAGGCGTAGATAATCGATACGCCGTAAAAAATGCCAAGAAAACCGAAAAAAAACGTACCCAGAATTGGATACAGAATATGATACTGATACGGCTCTACGAGCTTAAGAAGAAGCACTCCGACAATCGAACCAAGGTACGTGCATACCGCTAAAAGAAAAGCCAGATTGGGAAAAAGCTGCACCTCCCCCAGTATAATTGTATAAAATATAAATAACAGCAGGGTAACCGTACAGGCGGCTCCGCTGCCCTTTAAATACTCTCTCAGCATATCTGTCGATGTATCCATGCAATCCTCTCCCTGTTTCTTCCTTCTTTTCATATTATATCAGACAAACCCCTCTCCTTGGCGTTTCTTTCTTTTTCCTATTATGCTAAGATAGTATCGGTAAATTCCAGGGAGGTGTTCATCGTTGGAGAGGGGTAAACGTTTAGCAATTATGATAGAAACAGCATTCATGGCTGCTCTCTCTTTTATTTTAGGATTTCTTGAATTCGGCGGACCGTGGCTCGCCGGCGGTTCGATTTCTTTTATTATGGTTCCTATTTTTCTAATGGCTTTTCGCCGCGGATGGAAAGCGGGACTTGCCACAGGGTTTTTGGCAGGAATGCTCCAGCTTCTGCAGGGCGCAACTATCGTTCACCCTGTTCAGCTCGTTCTTGAATACCCGATCGCTTACACGGTGCTCGGATTTGCTGCGATTTTTACGACACATGCTGTATTCCGGGAACGGATTCCTTATCTCCTGATGCTTATCGGTATTGTTTTCGGGGCACTGCTTCGCTATATCGACCATTTTGTCTCAGGCGTTATCTGGTTTGGAAGCTACGCTCCGGAAGGTACACCTGTGGTAGCGTATTCGGCACTTTACAACGCTTCGTATTTAATTCCGCAAACCATTATTACCGTTATTATTCTGTTTGTTATCGCAAAATACCGTCCGAAATTTTTTGATCAGCCGAAATGGAAATAGCATGTTAATGCAAAACACTTTAAAGCGGCAGTCGTCCTGCCGCTTTTTTCTATGATGGAGACGTTTCCTTTTCCGGTCCCGGGGGAAAAGTTTATTAACAACTTTTGAGGAGGTCGTCAGTCATGCAGCCAATCAATACTGCTATTATCGCTTTTGGTTTTTCAGGGTCTGTGTTTCATACACCTATTATTGAAAAAAGCGATCACTTTAACATCCGTCTCGTTTCATCCTCGAGTCCGGAAAAAGTACATGAACGGCTTCCGGATGTTGAAGTTACCACTGAAGCAGAGGAAGCCTGCCGGCGGGAGGATATTGATCTTGTGGTCATTACGAGCCCAAACACGACGCATTACCCTCTGGCTAAAGCTGCAATTGAAAACGGCAAGCATGTTGTTTTGGAAAAACCATTTGTTCCTACATATGAGGAAGCCGTAGAGCTGACAGAGCTCGCCGAAGCAAATGATGTCGTTTTAAGCGTATATCACAATCGCCGCTGGGACGGTGATTTTTTGACGATCCGTTCCTTGCTGGAAGTAGGGGCGCTTGGCGACGTTCACACCTTTCAGGGTACGTGGAACGACTATGCTCCGGAGGTGGAGGGGCTCTGGCGTGAGCAGGACCTGCCAGGCTCGGGAAGCTGGTTTGATTTAGGAGCCCATTTCATTGATCAGGCGCTTGAACTGTTCGGTATGCCGGAAACCATTTTCGCTGACCTTGAAATGCAGCGTCCGAAAACGAATAATACCGATTATTTTCATGCGATTCTTGGGTATCCGAACCAGCGGGTTATTTTACAATCCAGCTTTCTTGCTGTCGGAGAAGTTCCGAGATATATTGTGCATGGAACGAAAGGCAGCTTTGTAAAATACGGCTTTGATCCCCAGGAGGATATGCTGATTAACGGGAAAACACCCGGGGATCAGGGATGGGGCCTGGAAGACGAAACTTACTACGGGACGTATACCGATGCGTATGGAGGCACTGAAAAAATCCCTACGCATCAGGGATCGTACGAATCCTATTACGAAAGGATCGCCCAGGCCATCCAGGAGGATGGTAAAAATCCGGTGACCGCCATTGAAGCAAGCAGAGTCATCCGGCTGCTCGAGCTCGCCGAAAAAAGTGATTGGGAAAAACGTGTCATTCCAGTCTCCTTTAATAAATAATAATGCTTTTCCCGGATTCCCTCCGTGCTTATGGGTTTTTATTACCCCTGTCTGCATGGGGGATTTTTATTTCCAGGATTGGGACAGTAGAAGTATGTCACCGGTCTCACCACGAATGAACGGAGAAATCCAGGTCCTTCTTTAAGTGGCTCTTCATCAGCGCTTCTGCCTCGTCCTCATCGTGATGCCGGATCGCTTCAAGTATTGCTTCGTGCTCTTCAATCAGACGCGGCCTCTGGTGATACACCACTGTTCTCCGGAACAAAAAAATAACTGACTGCATCCGTTCAATGGTATCAATTAGTACATCGTTATTGCTCGCACTGACAATAATATCGTGAAATTCCTTATTTGCTTCCATTATTTCCTCTGTTGTTCCCTGCTTTGCCGTCTCTATACACCTCTGCAGGCCTTCTATCCGGTCAGGACCCATGTAACGGGCAGCCTGGCGGACAGCAAACCCTTCGAGCAGTATCCGCACATCAAACGTATTCATTAAATCTTTAATAGTTGGATTAATCACCCGTTTGTCTTTAATCAAGCCCTCCTCTTCAAGCTTGCGCATTGCATCCCTTACAGGTGTCCGGCTGACCCCAAGTTCGTCTGCCAGTTTTACTTCCGTTAATTTTTCCCCGCGTCCATATTTTTCCTCAAATATGGCATCCCGAATTTTTTCGTATGCCGTATCCGAAGCAGAGTGCTGTTGCTTCATCGTGCCGTCATCCCTTCTGCTGCAATCCTCTGATTTCATTTCTTATTCTTATTATACCTATCTAATAGAAATTAAACCAACTCGCTATTCAATGTATACAATAAACATAAAATTGTGTACAATTATCTTCATTGAAAGCCTTATCAATGATAATAAAAAATTTCCACTTTACGAAATGAAGGAGTGAAACGATATGAATATCGGACAAATTGGTTTAGGCATTATGGGAGGGCCGATGGCCGAAAATCTTCTGAAGGCCGGTTTTGCACTGAAGGGATTTGATATCCACCCTACAGCCAGAGAGCGGGTAACGGAAGCAGGCGGGAAAGCTGCTGATTCGGCAGGGGAAGCTGCTGAACACAGCGACATTATTATCACAATGCTCCCCACCACAGCCATACTCGATGAAGTAATAATTAATGACATTCTGCCAGTCGTAAAAAAGGGAGCCATCGTAATTGATATGAGCTCTGTCTCCCCCGTGGACTCCAAGCGTTGGGCAGAGAGGCTTCAGGAAAAAGAAGCAGCCTTTTTGGATGCGCCGGTAAGCGGCGGTGAACCGAAAGCGATAGACGGTACGCTTTCCATCATGGCTGGCGGCAGCGATTACGCTTTTGCTGCTGCTTATCCAGTGCTGCGGGCTGTTGGCACAGACGTCACACATGTTGGTGAAGTGGGAGCCGGATCCACTACGAAGCTTGCCAATCAAATATTAGTAAATGTCACGATGGCAGCCATGTCGGAAGCCGTTCTTCTCGCTTCCAAAGCAGGAGCGGACATTGATAAAGTATATGAAGCCATCCGCAACGGCCTGGCCGGCAGCAGTGTACTCGATGCAAAAATCCCAAAAATTCTCGAACGGGACTTTACTGCAGGCGGACGCATTGACATTAATTTAAAGGATCTCTCTAACGTGCTTCAAACCGGCAAATCCCTCGGGGTCCCCCTGCCGCTTGTATCGGATGTGGCTGAAATGTATGAATCGATGATTGCGCACGGCAAACAATCCGACGATCACAGCGGCGTGCTTCAGCACTACGAAATGCTTGCGAACTATTCAGTGCCAAAAGGAGGAAAACACGGATGACACAGATAAATAGTTACATTAACTCCCTTCCAGATTACGATGAGAAGAAAGTAGATGCTTTTTTTACGGAAGCAGCCGAAAATATACCTCACAAAATCATCTCCCTCGACGACGATCCTACCGGTGTTCAGACTGTCCACGGCGTGCCGGTGTATACAGACTGGGAGGAGTCGACTATTCGGGAGGCCTTTGAAGACGAGCGGCAGCTCATCTTCATCCTCACAAATTCGCGTTCCTTCTCTGAAGCCGAAACAACGAAAGTCCATACTGACATCGCAGAGCGAATAGCCCGCGTATCTGAAGAAAAAAATCAGCCATTTCTGCTGATCAGCCGGGGAGACTCCACCCTGCGAGGTCACTATCCGCTGGAAACAGAGGTTTTAAAGGATACGCTCGAGGCCCGGACAGGCAAAGCAGTGGACGGAGAAATTCTTATTCCCTTTTTTGAACAGGGCAACCGGCGGACCGCTTTCGACGTCCACTATATTCAGCAGGGGGAAACCTTTGTACCCGTAGCGGAAACAGAATTTGCCCGCGACCGGATGTTTGGATTTGCTTCGAGCCACCTGGGTGAATACGTTGAAGAAAAAACAAACGGGGAATTTAAAAAGGAAAATGTTATTTCCATCTCTCTTGAGGAGCTCCGGGCTCTCGACCTCGAAGCGATCGAGGCTAAACTTGAACAGGCTGCTTCCTTTCAAAAGATCATCGTTAACGCTGTCAGCGAAACAGATGTAAAAGTATTCTGCACAGCCCTGTTCCGCGCCGTGCAGAATCGGAAAAACTTTCTCTTCCGGACGGCGGCGACATTGACTAAAGAAATTGGCGGTATTATCCGCAAACCGTATTTAGACGCGGAGAGCCTCTTCGAGCACCAAAGTGACAATGGCGGCCTGATTATTATTGGCTCTCATGTGCAAAAATCGACGGAGCAGCTCGAAGCCCTAAAACAGCTGACCGATATCCAATTCGTGGAATTTTATTGTCCTGCAGTAATGGATGAGAATGCCTTCCGTAAGGAAACCCGCCGCGTTCAGCAGGTCGTCGATGACTCTATCGAAGGCGGGACTACGGTATGCGTCTACACTTCCCGGGAGCGCATTGACTTAGGAGCGAACCGAAAAGAAGAAGAGCTGGCTCTATCCGTAAAAATTTCCGATGCAGTAACAAACTTTGTGAAAAATGCTGCTTCACAGCCGGCATTTGTCGTTGCGAAAGGCGGTATTACATCAAGCGATGTTGGCACGAAGGGGCTGCTCGTAAAAAAAGCAGAAGTGCTCGGGCAGATTGCTCCCGGTGTCCCCGTCTGGCAGACAGATGAGAAAAGCCGCTTTCCTGGTATTCCCTATGTAATTTTTCCGGGAAATGTAGGAGAAAAAGAAACATTACAGCACGTCGTACAAACCTTACAGAAGCATATATAACATAAAGAACCGGCGGGAAGTTTGTACTGACCCGCCGGTTCTTCTATTTTTCCTATTTTTCTGCCGGCCCATTCAAACGGCTGCGAAGTTCTCTTGCAGCATCTTCCGGCTCGTCTGCCAGACTGATCGCAGAGATCAATGACACTCCGTCAGCTCCGGCCTCCACAATATCAGCAGCGTTGGTGGCGTCAATGCCGCCGATACCTACAATCGGAAGAGCAATGCCTTCCGCCCGGAGCCGGCGGATGCCCTCCAGTCCGACTGGAGCTTTGGCATCTTCTTTAGTATCAGTCGCAAACATCGGGCCTACGCCCAGGTAATCCGCCCCGTCTGCAGCCGCCCGGTGTGCTTCTTCAATAGTGCGCACGGATACCCCTATCACCATGCGGGAAGGGCAGCGTTCTTTAACTTTAGAAGCCGGGTCATCCTCCTGTCCGATATGAATCCCGTCTGCTTCGAGCCGGATCGCCATATCCACATCGTCATTAACAATAAACGGAACATTAAAGGCAGCACACTGGGCCTTCATCTTCCGGCCGAGCTTCCATTTTTCCTCTTCAGGCAGTGCCCCCTGGCCTTTTTCGCGGAACTGGAAGCACGTAATACCGCCCTGAAGAGCTTCCTGCAGTACCTCTTCCGGGTTTCGTCCACCTGTATTGTTGCTTCCCATAATAAAATACAGCTTCAAAATCTCTTTATCCATGGTTTCAGCTCCCTATGATTCCTGTTTGACGCGGATATAGTGGCGCAGATCCATTTCCTGTGTTGCGTGGAGGGCATTTAATAATTCAATTTGAAAGGAGCCCGGGCCCTCCCTCGTCGTTAGACTGCCTGCGATTTCTGCTGCTGCCCCGTAATAAGCAAGTGCGGCTGCTACTGCTCCAGCCGAATGCTGAACGGTTAAAAAGGATGCTGCGATCGAACTGAGAAGACAGCCGGTGCCGGTTACTTTGGTCAGCAGCGTATGGCCATTCTGCACGATAAATACTTCGCCCTGATGAGCGACCGCGTCTTCCACTCCGGTCACCGCGGCAATTGCTTCAAACTTTCTTGCAGCTTCTTTGGCAAGCTCCGGGTTATCTGCTTCTCCCGAAGCGTCTACGCCCTGTACATTCCCGCTTTCGCCGAGCAGCGCGGCCATTTCTCCTGCATTTGCCCGGATCAGCGCCACGTCCAGCTCTTCGAGAAGAGCAATCGCCGTTTCGGTCCGGTAAGCCGTCGCGCCTGCCCCTACGGGATCCAGTACAACGGGAATGCCTTTTTCATTGGCTGCTTTGCCGGCGATCCGCATCGCCTTCACCTGTTCGCGGTTCAGCGTACCAATATTGAGTACAAGTGCGTTCGCTGCTTTTGCCATTTCGGCTGCTTCCTCCGGCGCGTTTGCCATAACCGGGGATGCGCCCATCGACAGCAGTCCATTTGCAGTGAAATTGGTTACTACTGTGTTCGTAATATTATGAATCAGCGGCCGTGTTTTTCGTACTTCCTCCAGCAGACCTATAACTTCCTTTGCTTTCATGCCGATCCCTCATTTCTTTATTTTAGTAGTTGATCGAGTGGAACGCGCACTCCCCAATGGTTGACAGGCCCATTGCCTTTACCGATCTCCAGGGGGTGTGCAATCGCATTGGTAATATATTCTTTGCTTTCCTGCACTGCCAGATAGATGGACTTGCCCCGTGCAAGCTTTGCGGCAATCGCGGCTGATAGTGTACAGCCTGTCCCGTGCGTGTGCTTTGTATCCGTCCGCGGCGAACGGAAATAATGAATTTCTCCATCGACGTACAAAATATCGACTGCGTCTTCTTTCATATGGCCACCCTTAACAAGCGCTGCCCGGGCCCCTAATTCATCAACAATTTTTTTAGCAGCTGCTTCCATCTCTTCGAGGGTCTGGACCTGAAAGTCCGTCAGGCTTGCTGCCTCAGCCATATTCGGCGTGACGACTGCGGCCAGAGGAAGAAATTCATTTTTCATAACTTCAAGCGTCTCCTTCTCAGACAGAGAATCGCCGCTTGTGGCAACCATCACCGGGTCAATAACCACCGGCAGGTCGTATTTTTTCAGCATGTTCACCGTCGTGCGGATCATATCCGGCGTTGCGATCATTCCGGTTTTTACCGCATCCGGCATAATATCATCAAAGACGGAATCCAGCTGGGCCTGAAGCAGACTGGTGCTCATATGCTCCACCTTTTGGACCCCGGTTGTATTTTGTGCGAGCACGCTCGTAATAGCAGACATCCCGTAGGCTTCACATTCCTGAAATGCTTTCAGGTCAGCCTGGATCCCAGCCCCGCCGGTAGGATCTGTTCCGGCTATGGTTAATACTTTAGGTACTTGTGGCATTCGTTGTATCCTCCTTTAGAAGGAATCCTGCTTTAGGTTCAAAAAAAGCTCACTCCCTGAAAGTAGAGAGTGAGCTTTGGCGTATACGTACGTATTTGTATAAAACGAAGCTCCACTTCCCTACGCTGGTACTACCCAGATCAGGTTCGAAGGGACCAAGAATGGTTCTTGTCTCAGCGCAGGCGCCCCTAGCGGATTCCTTACTATTTTTCTTAATCGTACGTGACGCACAGTCCTAATGTCAATTTTTTTCATCATCGCCGGATTTTTTATTTTTGTCTGAATCCTTCGAGGAACGGTCCCGTTCCTCATTTTGTGAGTTACCGACGATACGTTCGAGAAGGTACAGAATCTCATCCCGCGACAAGTCTTCGCGTTTTTTATCTTCTACATTCTCAGGTTCCTTGCTCTGTTCTGCAGCTTCATTATTCTGCTGGTCTTCATTATTATTCCGTTCTTCCTGTTCTCTCTTTTCCCGTTCCTTTCGCCGTTCTTCTACTTCCCAGCCGTACATGTAGCCCCCGTCCGGCATGGCGAATTTTTTATTCATGCTTCTTGTTTCTTTGGTAAACAAGGTATAGAGCGTTGGAATAATAAACAGCGTCAGGAACGTACTGCTGATGAGACCGCCGATGACTGCAATACCCATCGGCTGCTGAATTTCTGCTCCTTCCCCAAATCCGAGGGCAAGCGGCAGCACCCCAAGGATAGTCGTAGAAGCTGTCATCAGGATAGGGCGTGCCCGCTTTTTCACAGATTCAATAACGGCTTCTCTTACCGGCAGCCCCCGTTCCACCAGCTGATTCGTATAATCAACAAGCACAATCGCGTTGTTAACAACAATACCCGCAAGTACAATCAAGCCGATAAACACTGTGATACTTAGTGGTGTCTGGGTCGCAAACAAGGCAAGCATAACACCGATCACGACCAGCGGTACGCTGAACATTACCACAAACGGATATTTGAATGATTCAAACTGTCCAGCCATTACGAGATAAATGAACACTACCGCCAGCAGGAAGGCAAACACCAGACTCTGAATGCTGTCATCGAGAAGCTCCTGTTCGCCGGAGAAGTTCAATGTAGTCGCCGCTCCGGTATCTACATCGTCAATCGTATCCTCAATTAACGTAGAGGTTTCGTTCAGACTCGTTCCGGAGCCGTATGTGACTGTAAACTCAGTACTCCGCTCCTGGTCAAGCCGGTTAATAACCGCCGGCCCCTCTCCTTCTTCAATATCAGCCACGTCGCTTAAGCTGACGTATTCTCCTTCCGGAGTAGCGAGCTGCAGACTTTCAAGGTCCTCCTGGTTTTCAAGGGAATCCTCTGCATACTGCACGTTCACATTCAGCGGGCCTTCATTATCCGTCTGGATTGTCGACGCCACTTCCCCGCTTGTAGTACTGTTTACCGTCTGCGCGATTTCAGCCGGCGTCAGGCCATTATCCTGCGCATCGTCTTCGTTAATCTGCACCTGAATTTCCGGAGCAGTCTCTTCATCTGACGTTTCTACATTCCGAATCGTGTTTTCACTTTCAAGCTCCGACTGTACTGCGTCTGCATCTTCAGCGAGTCGCTCTTCATTTTCGTTTGAGAGCGTAAATTCCACGGAATTTGCTTCTCCGCCGCCGATGGCTGCAGAAGACGATAACGAAATATCTGCCTGCTCGTCCGTGTTTTCCACATCGGACTCAATTTCTTCAATCATTTCCTCGGTCGATATGTCCCGGTCTTCGAGATCCTCCATTGTAACTGTAATAGAAGCTTCATTGGATCCCGAGCTTCCACCGCCTCCGGCTGCAACTCCACTGCCGCCCGAGCCGACTACCGCCATATAGCTTGCAATCTCATCCTGGTTTTCAAGCACGCTTTCAATTTCGTCGACCGTTTCTCCGGTCGTTTCCAGATTTGTGCCATTTTCTTTTTCAACATTGATCGTGAAAAAGCCCTGATCTGTCGTCGGGATAAAGTTCACCCCGGTCTGGGCAATGCCGCCGGCTCCGCCAAGCAGCAGGAGCAGTGTTAACAGCAGAGCGACAGCGCGGTGACCGAGGACCCAGCGGATCGAACGGTCCAGAAATCTCATCGGCCTGGATTTTTCACGCTTTACTTCCCTGTCTTCCGGCAGCGGCTTCAGCACACGGCTTGCAATCATCGGCACAACCGTGACAGCTACAAGCAGAGAAGCAAGCAGACTGAAGGCTACTGATAAAGCAAAGGCCTGGAAAATCTCGCCGACAATACCGGAAATAAAGACGATTGGCAGAAAGACAGCTACTGTCGTCAAGGTCGAAGCTGTAATCGCTCCGGCCACTTCCTTTGTACCGTCTAGAGCTGCCCGCTTAGGGAGTTTTTTCATCGACAGGTGCCTGTATATATTTTCAATAACAACAATCGCATTATCGACAAGCATCCCGATCCCAAGAGCCAGACCGCCCATCGTCATTAAGTTTAAACTCACATCGGTAAAGTAAAGAAATGCAAATGTCACAATTACCGAAAATGGTATCGCAATACCAATAATGAGCGGTGTCGTTAAGTTTCTTAAGAAGAAGAAAAGAACAACCATGGCGAAAACACCGCCGGCAATTAATGCAAGAGCTACGCTGTTAATGGACTGCTGAACGTAATCCCCTTCATCGTAAATAATCGTCGTGTCGAGATCATTGTACTGATCTTCCTCAAGCAGATCGTCCAGCGTATCGTTAAAGTCCGTGGAGACCTGGGCCGTATTGGCATCTGACTCCTTCAGCACGGTCATTTGAATACCGGGCTCCTGGTTCACTTCAGTGTAGGCTGTCTGTTCCTCAGTGGTACGCTCCACTTCTCCTACATCACTGACAGTAACCGTATCCCCGGATTCATCCTGGCCGACCGCCACTTCTTCCAAATCCTCGACTCCGCCAAGTTCATTGACCGTACGGGTCGTCAACGTTTGTTCTCCGGAGGTAATCGTTCCCCCCGGCTGCGTAATATTGTTTGCCTGAACGGCATTAGTGACGTCAGACTGGGTCACGTTGTTGTCTTCAAGCGATTCCTGGTCCAGCGAAATTTCGAATACTTCGTCCAGTCCACCGCTTGTATCAACACTTGCAACTCCTTCAGTGCGTTCAAGCTCGGTTATGATGTCATCCACCTGGCTCTGGGTTTCAGCCAGGCCGTTTCCTTCGGAATAAGCAGCCATTTGAATCATACCCTGCGCATCCGGATCAAACTCGATAAACGAAGGATCTCCCGCATCATCCGGCAGGTTGGCATTGTTCATGGCATTGTTGATTTCCTGCTGCACATCCTCCACTGAAGTGCTCCATGATAGTTCAAGCAGTACAAGGCTTGTGCCTTCCTCTGACTGGGAGGTCATGCGGTCCAGTCCTTCGATAGTAGAGAGCTGCTCTTCCATCGGTTCTGTAACGCTGCTTTCAATTTCTTCCGGGCCGGCGCCCTCATAGTTTGTCGCTACAGCTGCGACCGGTGGTTCAATCTCTGGAAACAGCTGCAAAGGCAGATTCGTCAGCGATACGAAACCCATCATGATAAATAAAATCATGCCGACAATGGTCAGTTTCGGCCGCCGGATAGATGTGCGGGTAATTTTCATGCATCGTTCCTCCATTGGTATGTATATTTCGATAGTTCATCGTCTAAACTGTTAAGTAACTTAACTACACAAACAACCTTAAACGACTGGATGGCTTCCGTCAATGAAGATGCATGGGCGGCCTGCTTCTTTTATTTTTTATACGCGTTATTAATTTCTTCCTCAAGCCGGTGTATAACCTGGGTTGCCTGCTTTAATTCTTCAAGCGGTATTTTGGCAATATACTGATCCACAATATTTTGTTGAAAAATTGTCAATTCTTCTTTCAGCCTCCGGCCTTTCACCCCATATACAAGCTGGGTTTCTCTTTTGTTTTCTTTATTGGAAGCGCGGTAAAGAAGATCTTCTTCTTCGAGACGCTTCATCGCCTGGCTTACCGCACTTTTTGAAATGCGCAGCCGGTGAGCCATCTCTGTGAGCGTCAGACCCTCGTGCCGCAGGTTCATAAAGAACAGCGCTTCCTGGCGGGTCGTTAATTGCAGCTCCCCAAGCATCGGAACCTCCGGCTGCAGCAGTGTACTAATATTTTCAAGTGTATTTACCGCCTGTTCAAACAGCTCTCTGTGTGTATATGGTTCCATTTCGCTCATCTTATTCATCCTTTTCCTTCAGCTTTCTTTGCAGCAATCTGCGGCTGTTCGTGCATATAAGCCCCTACAGCTCCACTGAATTCTCCGTAAGGAAGAAAGCATGGTTCTTTTCCCCGGAGCTTCGTGTAGCCGCCAATAATTTCTTTTAAATTGTCGTGCTTATCAAAGGTTGAACCAATATATACTATGGAATCGGTGTTCAGCCGGTCGGCCATCTGAACGCTCATCGTCGTAATCGTTTCACCGATCATCCGTACAACAGCAGCAATGTAGTCTTTATTTTCATACTCATTGTTTTTCATATTCATAATATTTCCGAAGTTGCTGGCCGTAAGATCCCCGGAAATCGGCGGCTCTTCATCAGTATAAATATCCTTTACCTTGACGTTCAGCGACCGTCCGTCCCCTTCTTTTCCAAGACGCAGTATTTCTTCATACGCTTCAATGCCGGTGAGAAGGTAGGAAAGACCGATAAGCGTTCCCCCTCCCATCCCGCTGCCGCCAACGCGTTCGTATTCTTCCGGGCCAGCGAAGTGTATTGAGGTCCCGGTCCCGACGTTTGTAATAATATACGTGTCCCCGTAGGTATCGTCTTCATTAAAACGTTTCCGCAAATACGAAACGCCCCTACATGTGGCTTCAAACTCACTGATAGGCTCTGCAGCCCAGGGCAGGGACTTCCTCAGCGTTTCCGCCTTCCCTCCCGTAATATGAATAACTGGATTATCGACCCGCTCTTCAATCCATGTCTGCACCTGCTCCATGTCGGTGAGGGGTATTTTTTTCAGCTCCCATTCATCGTTCACACGGTAAGCAATTTTAATCAGCGTACCGCCTGCATCAATACCGACTACTTCATTTTTCATTCTTTTCCCCCTGTCCCGCGTTCAAATAGTTATATCTTCTGTCGTCTCTTCGTATTTTATCCTACTTCCTGAATAATTGAAAACGATGCAGCACGCCGCTTCTTCCTGTTTTTCTCAAAATTATAGGTTTCCTGCTTCGCAACGGCTTAAATTTTGTTAAAATAATACTACTGCCTAATACGCAGGTATCTATAAATTTAACAAGGTCCTCCGTTTCAACATAGAGGAAGAATGGGGAAAGCAGATGGGCTTCGAGATATTATCCATTTTCTTAGCAATATTATCGATTTTTAATTTATTTTTCGCCTTTGTCATTATCTTTATTGAAAAAAGAAACGCCACCGCCATCTGGGCCTGGATTATGGTGCTGTTTTTTATCCCTTTTCTGGGATTCGTGCTTTATTTAATTTTCGGGCAGAACCTGACTAGAAAACGGCTGTTTGACTGGGCGGATATCGAAAAAATCGGAATTGAAGAGCTGATTCAGGAGCAGATGCATACACTGCGTAATGGCACTTTTCAGTTTTCAGATTCCGTTTCCTCCAAGCACCGGGACCTAATCTATATGCAGCTTGCAAACGACGGGTCGGTGCTTACGAAGGAAAACGATGTCCGGGTGTATACGGACGGCCACGAAAAGTTCGATAATCTGATTAAGGATATCGAGAAGGCTCAGGATCATATTCACCTGCAGTACTACATTCTTCGAAGCGACAACCTCGGACGACGGGTTATCGAAGCACTAAGGAAAAAAGCAGAAGAGGGAGTGGTCGTCCGGCTGCTCTACGATGACATGGGCTCAAGAAAGATGCGTAAAAAAGCACTCCAGGGCCTTGAGGCAGCCGGCGGAGAAGCAGCGGTCTTCTTCCCGAAGCGTTTGCCGATTATTAATTTACGCCTCAATTACCGCAACCACCGGAAAATTGTTGTGATAGACGGAAAAACCTCCTATGTTGGCGGATTTAATATTGGCGATGAATACCTTGGTCTCAGCAAAAAGTTCGGTTACTGGCGGGACACCCACCTGCGTCTGGAAGGGCAGTCTGTCAAAACAGCGCAGACACGGTTCATTCTCGACTGGAACCAGGCTAATTCCAGAAATCCCATCCATTACGAAGAACGTTATTTTCCCACTCTTGCCGAGCCCGGGGAATGCAGCATGCAGATTGTCTCAAGCGGCCCGGACTCCGAATGGGAGCAAATTAAAAATGGATATATAAAAATGATCAACTCCGCCAAGCATTCAGTGTATATCCAGACTCCCTATTTTATTCCGGACGAGAGTCTGATGGATGCCATCCGGATCGCTTCTTTATCGGGGGTCGACGTCCGCATCATGATCCCGAGCATGCCCGATCATCCGTTTGTTTACTGGGCCACGTATTCTCACGTGGGCATTGTTCTTCGTGCCGGCGCCCGTGTTTATATTTACAACAACGGCTTTATTCATGCCAAAACGATTATGGTGGATGATGAAATCAGTTCGGTGGGCACAGCCAATATCGACGTGCGCAGCTTCCGGCTGAACTTCGAAGTGAACGCTTTTATCTACCATGCGGAAACGACGAAACAGTTGACCGATACCTTCTTGTACGATATGAATACGCACTCCTCCGAGCTCACCCTTGAGGCGTACCGGCAGCGCTCGCTCTGGATCCGTATCAAGGAAGCAGTATCCCACCTTCTATCCCCGATTTTATAAACGATGCAAAAATCCGCTGCTTCTCGTTAAGAAGCAGCGGATTTTTTATGTTTTCCACAAACCGGCGAGACTCCGGGCCCAGTTTTCGATGTAACGGGTGCTTTCCTGCATTGCCTGCTCCAGGGAAACGATGCCCGGCACCATACTGAAAGCAGCATCAATGCCCGCTTCATACACCTTTTCATAACCATCGCCGAGCTGGCCGGCAACCGCAACGACCGTACTTCCTTGAGGGGATGCTTTCGCTACTCCAACCGGCGTTTTGCCAAATACGGTCTGAGCATCGATTTTTCCTTCGCCGGTAATAACAAGCGACGCCCCGGCACTTCGTTCAGCGAAGCGGCTCTCTTCAAGCACAATGTCTATGCCCGGCTCAAGCGCAGCATTTAAAAAAGCTATCGCACCGGCCCCCAGGCCTCCCGCTGCCCCAGCTCCCTTTTCCTGAAGCACTGGTTTATCCAGATCCCGTTCAATTACTTCTCCAAGCACACGCAGCGCTTCGTCCAGCTCCTGAACAGCTTCAGTCCCTGCCCCCTTCTGCGGGCCATAGACAGCACTTGCTCCCTCCGGCCCCGTCAGTGGATTCGTGACATCGCAGGCAGCACGCACGGTTACTTCATGAACTCTTTTGTCGAGCCCAGCCGTATCAATGCGGTCCAGATGCTTAAGTGCCCTTCCGCCGGACTCAAGATCATTTCCATTCCGGTCCAGAAAACGAACGCCCAGCGCAGCAGCCATCCCGGCCCCGCCGTCATTTGTGGCACTGCCGCCAAGCCCTAAAATAATCCGCTCCGCTCCATGGTTGAGCGCTTTCAAAATCATCTGTCCTGTACCGTAGGAGGTAGCCGTCAGCGGGTCCCTGCTCTCTTTAGCCACGAGGCCAATTCCTGAAGCTTCGGCCATTTCAATAACAGCTGTGCGGGATTGCTCAATGTAAACAAATTCAGCCTTCACGGTACTTCCGTCCGGCCCGAGTACGTCCACTGTATGAAGCTCTCCGCCAAGGCCGTCGCGTAGCGACTGCGTGGTTCCTTCACCCCCATCGGCCATCGGTATCAGCTCTGTAACAAGACCCTCCGAGTTTCCAATACCCTGGCGGAATCCCCTTTCGATTGCCTGGGCGGCCTCCATAGCTGTCATGCTTTCCTTGAATGAATCCGGTGCGATCACTACTTTCAATTGTTTCTCCTCCTTTACGCTCTACGACTGGTTGGGATAAATAGAAGATGCGTGCTGCTCCAGCATTTTTTCAAACAGCCACTTTTTTTCCGGCAGCGGCAGCATGCAGTCAAAGTTTGTCATATCTTCGTTTTTAAAAAAACCGAGCGTCCCCTGGCAAAAACCGCAATAGGATGTTTGGTGAGTCAGCGGCTGCTCATCCGGGAACCAGTCGTTTGCCGAAGGCACAAATTCGCCGCTCATATTCCAGCCGGTTCCATCGGCTAACTGGACAGAAGCAAGAAGCTTGTACGCTTTCTCCCCTTCTTCTCCGTCTGCAGCTGCCATCTGTACGTAGGAATCCGACACCTGAAGCAGGCGGGGAATTTCATTTTCCCGCAGCTCCCGGAAGGACGGGGTCTCCTGTCCTGTCTGACGCAGGTAGTTCATATGCTCCTTATATCTCGATAAATACAAATGGATAGGCTCCAATTCGTCTCCCCCCTTTTTTCAGTATAGCATGCGTATTCTTTTGACATAATAAAAGAACACCCCGCTCCGCTACAGCAGCGGCTCTGAGATGTTCTTCTACTGGTTTTCTTCCCGTGAAGATTGTTCACGGTTGGGATACCGGCGGTTAAAGTCTTTAAACACAAAGTATTTCATCATAAAGAAACTCGCCGTGAACGAAGCCAGCATGGCCAGTCCCTTAGCCAGGTTCTGGCGGATCCAAGTCGGTACTCCAAGTGCCTGAAACAAAGCATTAAATCCTAAAAATACAGCGTTATTAATACCGAGACTGATCAGTCCCTGAATAATAAACACTAACCGCTGGCGGGTACTTCCTTTCGCAGAATCCCGGAACGTAATAAACACGTTCCAGATGTAGCTGTTTGTTACCGCCAGCGCGTAAGCGATCGTATTAAAAAGCGTTAAAGTCATCCGCTCTTCACTTGGAAAAAGAAATAGAAGCAGATTCAACGCCCCTATATCGACTACAGCATTCGTTACACCAATCGCACTAAACTGAAGCGCCTGAAGAGGACCACGCCGCTTTTGATTCTTACCCATAGAACCCCTCTGTTCTTGATGAAATCTACGCTTACTGGCGTTCTTCTGAAACTGTGTCACTATCTTCCGCCGATTTTGAAACCTTCACACCGGCTGCTTCTTTGTATAAATCCCGGATCTGCTCTGCTGCCGCTTCCCATCCAAAGGTAGCAACATCTGTAAAGGCCTGGTCGGCCAGACGTTTACGGAGGGTTTCATCTTCGAAACGGCAGACCGTGTTTTTAAAGTCATCTTTCGTATGCGGATCATACAAAAGGCCATTTCGTTCCGAGGTCAGCTGTTCCTTTGTGGGCCCGCTTTCTGCAGCAACAAGAGGCAGGCCGGAGGCCATTGCCTCCATAATCACAAGCCCCAGCGTCTCCGTCGTGGAAGGAAAGACAAAAACATCGGAGGAGGCAAACGTAGAAGCCAGCTCATCTCCATGCATAAAACCTGTAAATACAGTGTCCGTGCCTTCGAAATGCTTTTCAAGCTCCTCGCGGTGTGGACCGTCTCCTACGATGGCCAGACAAAACTTGTCCGATTCTTCGAGGACGTCGCGGATTTTTTCGATCTCCTTTTCAGCTGCGAGCCGTCCTACATAAAGCAGCAGCGTTCTGTCGCTTTTTCCACCGGAAAGCCGCTCCCGCATCTTTCTGCTGTGGTGTCTGGGATGGAACTGCTCGGTATCTACTCCCCGTTTCCACAGATGCATGCGTTCAAACCTTTTTTCCTGAAGCTCTTTCTGCACGGTCTGCGAGGTGCAGAGGTTAATGTCCGCTTTATTATGCAGGCGCCGTACATACCACCACATCAGCCATTTCAGCATGCCCAGATTATAGTAGGACATGTACTGGGTCAGATTTGTATGATAGGAGGCAACCAGCGGCACATCCAGCTTTTTCGCATAGTTAACACCCGAATAGCCTACAACCGCAGGGTTTACGACGTGTACGACGTCAGGCCCGAAATCCTGTATATACTTCTTGACTACCCGGTTCGGGAGAGCGAACTTCTTTGAACGATAAAAAGGGAGGGCGCGCGCAGGCACCCCTTTCACTTCTGCTCCATCAAATTCATACACACCCAGATCCGGGGCTACAATCTGTACTTCATGACCATCACGATGCAGCCAGCGTATGCAGGCTGTTAATCGTGTAACAATTCCATCTGTAGAAGGCAGAAAAGTCTCGGTAATGATCATTATCTTCATAGAAGACAACTCCCCGTTTTTATTTCCAGCTCACACTCGGCAGTACGTTTTCTTCGATTACCCGCTCTTTATGTTCAATCACCGCTTTTAGGATGTGGCGGATAACGTCGTCTGTTAAAAAGTGCGGCTCCAGTCCCAAGTCTAAAAGATTGGTGTTTACCGCTTCAAGGAAATGCTCTTCAAGCTCCACCCGCGGATTTTCCAGATGATCCACATCTACGTGGTAGCCTTCTTCTTCAGCTACCTTTTTCACCCGTTCAGCGAGTTCGAGTACAGAAAAGTCTTCAGTGAACTGATTGAATACACGGAACTCTCCAGGCTCAGCCGGCTTTTCTGCTGCAATTTCCACACAGCGCACTGTATCTTCAAGATTCAGGAAGCCGCGGGTCTGGCCACCTTTTCCGTAAACTGTCAAGTTACGTCCGATGGCGGACTGGATGATAAAACGGTTCAGCGCTGTTCCAAAAACCCCGTCGTAGTCCAGGCGGTTGGTAAGCACCGGGTCCATGTTAGTTTCATTCGTATCCAGGCCGTAAACGATGCCCTGGTTTAAGTCAGTAGCCCGGATGCCCCATACTTTGCAGGCAAACATAATGTTATGGCTGTCATGTACTTTTGATAAATGATAGAAGGAGCCCGGCTGTTTTGGAAAAGGAAGGCGGTCTTTGCGTCCCTTATGTTCCACTTCCAGGTACCCTTCTTCAATTGGAATATTCGGCGTGCCGTATTCTCCCATCGTACCAAGCTTAATCAGGTGGCACTCCGGAGCCATTTCTTTAATAGCGTAAAGCACGTTCAAATTCCCTACTACGTTGTTCACCTGCGTGTAGACTGCGTGCTCGCGGTCTATCATCGAATAAGGCGCAGAACGCTGTTCAGCAAAGTGAACGAATGCTTCCGGCTTTTCCTGTTCCATCACCTGCTGCAGGAAATCGTAATGCTGAAGATCCCCTTCGTATGTACGTATTTCTTTTCCTGTCAGTTCTTTCCACTTAGCCACCCTGTCTTCAAGGCTTGCAATCGGAGTAATCGAATTGGAATGAAGCTCATCATCAATTTTTCTGCGTACCATACTGTCGATAATTGATACGTCATGACCCTGCTTTGATAAGTAAAGCGCAGTCGGCCAACCACAAAATCCATCTCCACCTGCAACAATAATTTTCACGTCAGTTACCTCCACATCATTTAATACAATCTGATAATTCAAACAAACATAATTCTATGGGTATCTATAAGGTAATTTCTACCTCGTAGAGTGCAAGTTGCCGTCGTATATGTACGTCCGAGTAGAATTCCCATCGAAACAATACCACTCTCCTTATATTAACGCAACTATTTGTCTATATACCACCGTTATTCTATCATACTAACTAATCATTGCAGCTATCACAGCCATAATTCATAAAAATTACATAAAATTTATAGAAAAACAGAAGGGCGGAGGGTGTTATTTGAATGATGTTCGATTAGAATCGCTACATCCTGTAGCAACATCGAACTGACCCGCCTCGTGCGGGCCTCTGAACGGCTCGTCGGTTTCAGTCGGCTTGAGACGAAGTCGCAAACGATCTGAAATCACGAATGGATTAAGCTGGTAACACCCACAGCTGGACATAGAAAAGCGGAGGAAGCCTGTTTAGCGGCGCGGGCCCTGGAAGAGCTTTGGATAAAGGGGCTTTTTCCCTTTACCAAAGATCTGAAGGGACACGCCGCCGCTGGCTTCTGGAGCTGGACAGATAGAAAAGCGGAGGAGCCTTGTTCAACCGCGACAGGTACTTCTCAGACGTGCAGGGCAGCCTGCTGCCCGGAACCGGATGGAAAGTAACCCCGAGCGGTTAGGCTCCGCAGCTGGACAACGAAAAGCAGAGGAATCCTGTTTAGCGGCGCGGGCCCCAGAGCTGAACAAAATCCGGAAAAGATTCACTTGTCAAAAGAGAATTTTTCCGGATCTTCATCCACGGCAATTAGTATATTATGTTCATCAAGCTTTTCGCTCAGATCCCGGGCTTCTTTATCATCGTATCCAAGCTTTGTTAATCGTTCATAAATATCGGACGCACCGTTGCGGAAAAACTGTTTCACGAACTCCACCGGACTTTTAACGTCTGCCACTGTATCACTGACTTTCAATTCTTTTGCAGTCGCTTTTTCCGCCTCCAGAGCCAAAGCATAAATCTGTTCCCTTTGGATGCCCTGCATCTTTAATTTATCTACAGCCTTCTGTGCTTCTTCTACGGTTACAAAAATACGAGCGGTAGGCAATAGTTCCCCCTCCTTGCAAGGAATATTACCACTCCGCCCGTAAAATGAAACAAGGAATATTTATCCTCCAATATATCTCTGGTATAACGACCTTGCTTCTACTTCCCCGGAAACTCCGTGAATGATGGCTCTTCCGTCTTTAAAAAGCACCAGCCGCTTATTTTCAATATTTAACACCAGCAAATGCTGATTCGCTTTGGAGACGTGCTGCTTATGAACGTCCGCCGTCCGCTCGAGCGATACCTGCATGTCTGGAAGAGGCTTCACCTGCACCGCATCTCTGCCGCACAGCGTTTCAGCCTTGCTTCTCCCACTCCATGCGAGCGCCGGATATGCTGGTGACTCCCCGCAGGAAGGACAATGCTTATCCTGCAGCGAGTTCACATGAATGGAAGAGCTTTCATTCGACCATACATCAAACGACCACAGTGTCCCGCGGAGCTGGTCAAAGGAATGGGTAAGCAGCTTCATAGCTTCGGTCACCTGAGTGGCGCTTACGAATTGAACAGCCGGAGCTATAATTCCCACCGTATCACACGTTTCTCCTTCCATCGGAATGCCCTTCATCAGGCAGCGCAGACATGGCCCTTGCCCCGGCCTCACGGTATAGCTCAGTCCGTAGGCGCCCACACAGGCTCCGTAAATCCACGGAATCCGGTGCTTCAACGCTGTATCATTAATCATCAGCCGTGTCTCCATATTATCGAGTCCGTCGATAATAAGGTCTGCAGGCATACAATTTTCGAGCAGGGCCGGATCTGCTTCCCCCACAATGATTTCAATAGAAGCATCACTCCGAATATCAAGCAGTCGTTTTTTCGCCGCTTCTGCTTTTGGCGTAAAGGCCTCTGCGTCCGCTTCCGTATAAAGCTGCTGACGCTGAAGATTGCTTTCCTCCACATAGTCACGGTCAATCAACGTTAATTTTCCGATCCCCGCGCGTATGAGAGTTTCGGCTGTTAAACTCCCGAGAGCTCCGGCACCTACTACTATGACGTGAGCCTCCTGCAGCCTTTTCTGTCCCCTTCGGCCGATTCCGTGAAATAACCGCTGCCGGGAAAAACGTTCTTCCGTATTCAAATACTGAGGCCTCCTAAAGGGCTGCTCGCCTGGGCGTAGAATTTTTTATCTATGCGCCCTGCTTCTGCGCCAAGCGCTCCGGCCCTCACTGCCAATTTCATCGCTTCTGCCATTTTTACAGGATCGCCCGCGCCCGAAACGGCCGTGTTCAGCAGGATACCATCAGCGCCGAGCTCCATGGCATAAGCAGCATCCTTCGGACTCCCAATGCCTGCATCTACAATCACCGGGACTTCCGCCTGTTCAATAATGTGGGACAGGTTGTAAGGGTTAATGATTCCAAGCCCCGTGCCTATAGGAGAGGCTCCCGGCATCACTGCATGAACCCCAAGCTCCTGAAGCTTCCTGGCGAGCACAACGTCATCGGACGTATAGGCGAGGACAGTAAACCCTTCGTTCAGCAGCTGTTCTGAGGCCCGGAGCGTTTCCACCGGATCCGGCAGAAGCGTTTTATCGCAGCCGATCACTTCTACTTTAATCATGTCACACATATTGGCCGCCTCTGCCAGCTTCGCGGTGCGTACAGCTTCTTCAGCTGTTTTGGCCCCGGCTGTATTTGGCAGCAGCCGGTACTTTGAGACATCCATCTGTTCAAATGGATCAGGCTGGCTGCTGTCAAACAGGTTCATTCTGCGAACGGCGAAGGTCAGTACCTCTGTTTCCGATGCTTCTACAGCCTGCAGCTGGGTCCGGGCGTCTTTATATTTCCCGGTGCCGAGAAATAAATTCGATTCAAACATCATATTGCCGATACTAAGCATTTGTTCATCCGCCTCCTACAAAATGAATAATTTCGATTCTATCCCCGTCCATTAAACCTTCCTGCTGGTGAAATTCTTCAATTACAATAGTGCCGTTGCGCTCCACCACTGTTTTTTTGTGGGCGATCTGAAGCTCTTCAAGTAAATCGGCTACCGTGGTGCTGTTCTCAATATTCTGTAATTGACCATTAAGCGTGATCTGCATGAATAATTCCTCCCTTTCGTATTTGAGGGTCTACGGCAAACAGGTGCTTCCAGTCCTCGCGAACGCTTTCCCCCTCGATCCGGTCAGCCATCCAGCTTCCGCTCAGTGCTGAAAGCAAAATACCGTTTCTGTAATGGCCGGTCATTACCCACAAACCCCGTTCGGTCTGTCCCATATATGGCAGCCCGTCCCCTGTCTGCGGCCGGACACCGCTCCAAAGCCTGTCAATATTCGCATGCTTCAGCCCCGGCACTAAATGCACAGCTGCTTTCATCAGCTCCTGTATCGAAGCTACAGTGACCCCTGTACTCGAGTCGCCGGGTTTTTCTGAAGCGCCTATAAAGATTTCCCCGTCCTTTTTCGGAACAATATACACCTGCGGAGTGTGGAGGGTGTGTCTCAAATTCTCCCGGGGCATGCGTACGGACAAACACTCCCCTTTCACCGGATAGAGGGTAAACTCCTTCTCATCCAACAGCTCCGCCCCGGCGCTTCCCCCGGTAAAAACAACTTCTTCCGCTTCAACAACTCCTTCACTTGTTTTCGCACCGTAAACGCGGCCATCAGCTTCCAAAAGACGATCAACTGAAGTATTTTCCCGTACAATTGTCCCGCAGGCCTTTGCTGCTTTGGCAAGAGCCATTGTCCATTCATAGGCACGAAGCTGGCCGTCTTTTGGAATGGACCAGGCGCCCCGGATATTTTCGGAAAGCGCCGGTTCCCTGCGCAGTGCTTCATATGGCGAAAGCCACTCCGCGCCGTAGTCGCGCGTGGTGCGTTGATAACTTTCTTCTTCCGCTGTCTCCCATACAGGCTTCAGCATTCCGTTGTTCACGTAGGAAACGTCCATTCCGCTAAGCGCTTCCACTTCAGGGACCAGTTCTTTAAACAGCTCCCGGCTTTCCAGGGCGAATTCCTGAAAAAGGCCAGACCCTTCCCATTCGGACTGGGCTCCGAGCATACCGGCAGCCGCTTTTGATGCTCCGGAAGCGATGGTTTCTTTTTCGATGACCATCACACGACGCCCCCGTTTGCTTAACTGATATGCAAGCGAGCATCCCTGTACCCCTGCGCCCACAATAAGAACTTCTGTATCAGCCTTCATTGTCATCACTCCTTAACCGGATTCTGAGCTCTTCGGCTGCTTTTCCGGGTTCTGCCGCATCATAAAAATATGCAATGGCTGCCACCCCGGACGCTCCGCAGTTTATACCTTCTACTGCCTTGTCAGCATCAATTCCTCCGATGGCAATCACGGGGAGGCGGACGCTTTCCGCCACAGCTTTCAACGCCCGAACTCCGCGCGGGGGGCTCCCAGGTTTACTGCCTGAGGCAAATACATGACCAAAATACAGCCATGATGCTCCCTCCTGTTCACTTCTTTTCGCTGCCTCTACAGAGTGTATCGACTGCCCCCAGCTTACAGATGCCGGATAGATTGTACGACGCTCCGGCAGGTGGGTACCGGCCAGCCCGTATGCAGCAGCAAGCTCCGGTTCATCATTTATGATCAGCTGCGCGGGGGCAGTTCCTTCTTTTAATGCCAGCTCGACGGCCCTTTCCTTTTCACGCTTTGTCCATTCAGGTGCCCGTATATGCACATAATCGACGATTCCTGTGAGCTCCCTCGTTTTCCCCCACCACGCTGCCACCGTTATATCCGGCGGCGATACCGCGTGTATGCTCGGCTTCGGTTTGTCATTCATAAAAAACCTCCTTCCAGAAGGAAGGAGGCTGCCCGTTAAAAGGTTCAACATGGCTGCTTCCCTCCGCTGGCTCTCCAGATCAGGTTCAAAGGGTTCCGGATGTTTCTCCGGTCTCAGCCTCAGCAGGCACCCCCAGCAAATATAATATTTTCCACAAAAAACCCCGCTTTCATTTAGAAAGCGGGGGAGATAGTCGTATTGGCATCTCTTCCCCACTTCCCTCCGCTGGTATAATCCAGATCAGGTTCAAAGGGATCAGCTTTACGCTGTCTCAGCCAACAGGCACCCCTAGTGGTTGGTATTATTTATATCATAACGCGGTACTCTTCTTCCGTCAATTCGATGCGGAATTTTATGCCTGGAAAATCGACAGCACCACCCACAGGGAAGGAACGCTTAAAATAGTCGTCACCAGTGTAATACTCGAAACAAGCTGGGGGTTGGAATCAAATTGTACAGAAATCATTGCCATGGTTGCTGCACTCGGCATCGCTGTTGAAACAACCAGCACGGTCGTTAACGTGTCGCTGGTCTGCAGCAGCAGGGCAATTACGTAAGCGAGAGCCGGCGCGAATACAAGCCGTAAAAACGTACCTGCACTAACAAGCTTCCAATCCATGCTTTTGACGGATATGCGTGCAAGCTGCATCCCCAGGATAATCATAACCACCGGTATTGCAGCGCTCGCGAGCATATCGAGGGCTTCATAATAGGTCGCTCCGACCGGTATCCCGGTCAGCTGGAAGACAATACCGGCGAGCAGTGCATAAAATACCGGCATCCGCAGTACCGTCCGGAACGCGTCAGCCGCATCCATATTGGCACTGTTTGCGATATAGACGCCTACAGTATTCATCAGCATCGTCTGAATGACCATAAAAACGATAGAGTAGGCAAAGGCTGTATCACCAAACGCAAAAGCAATTAACGGAGCACCGTAATTGCCCGCATTCATAAACACGGTAGAGAGCATCATGCCGGTTTCGTTAGCTTTCGGCCATTTACGCACGTAGGACACTAATTTGATCAGCCCGGTCATAACCGCTAAAAATACCAGGGAAAACAGAGCCATCGACAGCATATCGCTGTTCAGCTCTCTTTCATAGAATGTCCGGAAAACAAGCGCAGGCGTCAATACATAAAGAGCGACAGCCGACACCGGCCGAATATCCACTGCCTGTCTTTTCTGCAGCAAATAGCCAATCGTAAATATTAAAATGATTGGGATCAATACATTGATCAGCACACCCATGCGGAGCCCTTCCTTCTTTCCTCAAATTTAATGCCTCTTAACGCTGGCCGCTTTTTCTCAGTAATCGTGCCGCAGCATCTGCTTTAAAATACGTTTTTCTTTACGTGATACAAGAATATACAAATAATCACCGGCCTGGATTATTGTCTCACCAACCGGAGTGACCAGTTCATCGTCCCGGACAATCGCGCTGATCAGCGCAGATGCGGGAAATTCAATGCTTTGGAGCGTCTGCCCGACAATCGGCGTCGCTTCATTCGTTTGAAATTCCATAATTTCTGCGTTCGCTTTTCCGAGTGATACGAGCTCCAGGGAATGAGTTGGCGCTTCGCGGAGCGGACCGGATAGGTGAAGCCATTTCGCTAATGGAGCGATGGTCGCCCCCTGGATCAGTGCAGACGTCAGCACAATAAAGAAGACGACATTAAAAATCTGGCTGCCCGACTCCACACCAGCAACAATCGGGTATGTAGCCAAAATAATCGGCACCGCCCCGCGCAGACCTGCCCAGGATAAAAATATATTCTGCTTTGGTTTATAGCCGAAAAAGGAAGTTGACAAAAACGTGGCAAGGGGCCGTGCCACAAACATTAAAACTGCCGACAAAGCGAGCCCCATGGTGATGTTTGACCAGGTCAAAATGTCTCTCGGGAAAGCAAGCAATCCCAGGATGATAAACATGCTTATTTGGGACATCCACGCCATGCCCTCGTTGAACCGGTAAATCGGCTGGCGGTAAATCAAATCGGAGTTACCTATTAAAAGCGCTGCTACATATACTGCCAAAAACCCGCTTGCGCTCATGCTTGAGGTCACACTGTAGGTTAACAGCGCGAAAGCGATCGCAAACAGAGGATAGAGTCCACTAGAATCCAGGTTAATACGGTTAATGGTCCATGAGGCTGCCCATCCGAACAACCCGCCCATCGCAAGACCGGCGCCCATCTGCCAGAAAAATGCACCGGATAGCAGCCAGACGTTTGGCGAATCTGCCAATATTAATTCAATAAAGAAGAGCGTTAAAAACACCGCCATTGGGTCGTTACTCCCCGATTCCGCTTCGAGGGTGGACCCCATTTTTTTATCAATGCTCCGTCCCTTCAAAGCGGCAAAGACGGCAGCGGCGTCTGTCGAACCGACTGTAGCTCCGAGAAGCATCGCCTCGAGCCAGGTCAGATCAAGCAGCTGCTTTGCCACCAGCCCCATCAGGGCAGCCGTAAACAGAACGCCAAACGTGGCGAGCGTTACGGAAGGCCCCACCACCGGTCTGATATCGCGCCACCTTGTCTGGGTACCCCCTTCAAACAAAATAATGATTAGGGCTATAATTCCGACGGTTTGGGCAAGCTGGACATTTTCGAACTCAATAATGCCAAAACCATCATTTCCCATCAGCATACCTAGAATAATAAACAAAATAAGTGAGGGCACGCCGAGCCGTGTCGAAAATTTCGTTACGATGACACCTAAAATAAGCAGAAGTGCCCCTAATAATATAAATGAATCCACATTCGCGTTCCCTTCAAACAATGCCCGCTTCCTCCTTTCACCTGCCGCAGTTGTACCCCTGGCTTCTTTATGTATTACTTGCATGATACATGTAATTTTCGTTTAAAAAATAATGATATTCAGGCCATCTGGTCTATCCCTTCTATACCCAAAAATGCCCGCATATAAAAAAGCATGCTGTTTTGCAGCATGCTCTCTGTATTACCCAATCACATCGTAGCCGATGGACAGGATAATTGCGAATAAAATGATCCATATAATCCAGAACATAGCGTGTTTTCTCCCTGCCCGCCGACGCACAAACATCATTTCCATTACCCCGATAAATATGAGGGCCAACACACCTTTAATAATGGAAAGGAGCGGGAAGCCATACAGCGCCACCATACCTGCGCCAGAAAGAATCATGATAACCACGAACAGCCGCTCAATCATCATTGTTACTTTTTGTTTTGGGAAAAGGTAGCTGATCAAAAAGAAAATGATCAAAAACGCCCATGAACCGGAATGTGCTTCGTATAAGATACTTTGAAGATCCATATGTTTTCCTCCTTTCAGTCTTTATTAAGTTTCTACTCCAAATGTTTCACCTGATTGTAACTATAATCAAAATAAAGCCTGCGCTCAAGCCGTAGCAATTTTTGTTTTTGAACGTTTTATGGCGCTATCAGCTTTAGACCTACAACCGAAGCAAGGATCACCGCAATACTTATAAGCCTGCCCGTGTTTGCAGGCTCTTTATACCAAAGCATCCCGAACAGTGCGCTCCCTGCTGCGCCTATACCCGTCCAGACAGCGTACGCAGTGCCCATCGGGAGAGTCTGCATCGCCAGGGAAAGGAGAAAAAAGCTTGCTCCAAACCCGGCAGCAATCATGAACAGCGGCCAGATGACCCGTTTTTGAATCCATTCGTTAATCATAGAAACACCAATCATCTCAAAAATACCTGCACCGATCAAATACAGCCATGTCATCACTGTCCACCGCTCCCTTCGTTTACTCCTGCCCGGCCGGAAGCTGTATGCAGACCGGCAATTCCGGCAATCAGCATGAAAATAAAGACCAGCTTGATCCATGCGAACGGCTGACCGAAAAAGATCATATCAAGGACCGTCGTTCCGATCGTCCCAATGCCGACAAAGGCCACATACGAAGTTCCTACCGGAAGATGCTCGCCTGCCCGAATTAAAAAGAGAAAGCTCAGTACGATAGCTACTAGTGTTCCTGCCCATTCCCATCCGGCCGATGCATGCTTCAAACCGATGACCCAGAGAATTTCAAATGCTGCTGCCAAAGCAACGTTAATCCATCCCATTACAGCCCCTCCTTGCCGGCGCTTGCTTAATTATTTCCCGGAAATATTCATTTCAGCTTTCAGCCGCGAAAAAACCCGGGAAGTCTTCGCAGCGAAGATCTCCCGGGTTTTTATCCCTCCGTGGCGCAAACTATTTGTTTGCGGGTTTTCTCTCGGACCAGACCGGCTCTGCCGCGGAACCCTAGAAAACATTCTGCCCCTCAGTATATCAAATTTCGGGATATTGTCTACGAGGAGGCATTGTCTTTAGATGGAAACACAAATTCCACACCATTTTCTTTTCGTTTTAATTTGGCGTCAAACGGCTTTTTTCCTTTAAACCCTTTGATCACCTGCGTTTCACCTTTTTCACACAGCTTTTTAACCTGAGCCTGAGTAATTTTTTTCTTCAATAACGTTTTAGGAACGGTGAATTTACAGCCGTTGGCATACTCACTGCAGCCGTAGAAGGACTTCCGCTCCATCAGCTGTCCCTTTTGGCATACGGGACAGAGAGCGATTGGCTCTGCGCGCTGCGGCTGTTTTTTAGACGTGGCTACCTGCTCCGGATTTGTCTGCATATTCGTTATGCCGGCAGGCGCTTCTTCGACCAGTTTTTTCGTAAAAGCCTCTGTCTGCTTTAAAAAAGCTTCCTTATCCGCTTCCCCGCTTCCGATCTGCTTTAAAAAAGCTTCCCACTTCGCGGTCAGCAGCGGCTTGGACAAAAGTGTCCCTTCTACTACTTCGCACAGCGCCCGCCCTTTAGCGGTCACTTCCACAATGTTCTTTTGAATCCGGATATATTCCTGCTTTTGCAGTGTTTGAATAATGGTACTGCGCGTCGCCTCGGTCCCGAGACCCTCCGTTTCCTGCAGTACTTTTTTAGATGTTTCATCATCCTCGATCCATTTGCCGCAGGACTTCATCATGTTGATCAGCTGTCCTTCGGTATAAGGCTTGGGCGGCTGGGTTTCCTTTTCGGCTGCCTGGACGTACGCCTCCACCTGCTCTCCCCTGGTTAATGGAGGGAGGGTGTTGTCCTCCTGGTCTTTCTTCTTTTTTGGTCCCGGAAAGAGCTCCTTCCAGCCCAGCTGCTTGTCCACCCGGCCCTTGCTTTCAAAAATAAGTCCCTGGACATCGGTTTCAACAGTCGTTTCTTCATACATATAGTTGCGGTGAAACATAGCGAGCACGCTGTTCATAACTTCTTTATACACCTGCTGCTGGGACCGGTTCAGCTTTTCAAACTGCGTCTGGCTCAGCACTTTTTTGGTCGGAATGATCGCATGGTGCTCCTGGACTTTGCTGCCGTCTACAAACCGCTTCGAAGGCGTAGTGGACGCCGGTTCAAAGGAGACGTTCATGCACTCCTGCATCCGGGACAGGTTTCCCTTCAAGTAGTTAAATTCCCCTGACGTGATATGGCGGGTATCCGTTCTCGGATAGGAAACAGCTTTTAATGGTTCATCGTACAGGCTCTGTACCGTTTTAAGCACGGCCGACGGACTCATTTTATACTTTTTGTTCATCGTCGTCTGCAGGCTCGACAGCGAATGAAGAAGCGGGGGCTTTTCCTGCTTCTCTTCTTTTTTTATACTGCTGATCGTGCCTTCGGTATCCTTTTTCAATCCATGCTCCTTCCAGATACGGAGCACCTCTTCCTTCGAGCCGAAGCGCTTTTTATACTTTCCTTTATACTCCCCCGCTTCCGCACGGAAGGTTCCTTCAAGCTCCCAGTAAGGCTCGGGCTCAAATGCCTCAATTTCCTTCTGCCGGTCGTAAATAAGCTTGAGTGTTGGCGTCTGGACTCTGCCGACACTGAACACTTCATTGATGCCCTTCTGCTTTAACAGCAGCGTATACAGACGGCTCGCGTTCATGCCGACAATCCAGTCGGAAAATTGGCGGGCCCGCGCCTCCTCATAAAGAGGGAGATAGTCTGCTCCCTCCCGGAGCTGCTCAAACCCTTTATACACTTCATCCTTTTCCAGACTGTTGATCCAAAGGCGCCGGGTCGGTTTATGGGAGGTTTTCGTATAGTCGATGACGCTTCGCGCAATGTTTTCGCCCTCCCGGTCGCAGTCGGTCGCAATAATAATGCTGTCGGCCTCCTGAAGCATCTGCTTGACGACCTTCAGCTGCTTGAACGCCCGCGGGTTAGGCTTAAAGCGAAAATGGGCGGGAAGCATCGGGAGAGTGTCGAGCGACCATTTTTTCCAGGAAGATTCGTAATCGGCCGGAGCGCGGAGCTCGAGCAGATGGCCAAACCCCCAGGTAAGCACTGCCCCGTCCGGAAATAGACTGCACGGCTTCAGCCTCATATATCCGTCTTTTTTTTCCTGTATTTGAAACGCGGCCGCATAGGCTTTTGCCTGGGACGGCTTCTCCGCTAAGATCACTGGCATAAAGAAATTCCTCTCTTCGCTGATTTCTTTGAATTCAAGAACATTTGTTCTTTAATTATAATGAATCTGTCACAAAAACGAAAGATGAAGCCTGCCTTTCATATACTCAACTTCGGCCGGGCGTGATACACTAGCATTTGTGAAAACAATGGAAGGACGCTTCCACTCGAAGAAACCACCATTCGGGAGGAGAAATAGACAAATGAAGCCTTTAAAACAGCAGGGATACGAATATTATGATTTAGCCGATATACTGCATGACAGCTACGGCGACGAAGACCTTGCTGCTCTTACCGCAGCCTTTGACGATCTTCCGGCAGATGACTACGCTCCGGATCTGAATCGTTACCGGCAGTACGGCCGTGCCGTTATTTTTCCGGGCACCCACCGGATCGAATGGCTGCCGGAAACAGTTAAAAACGGCAAAAGCTACTACGATTATTTTCAGGGATCGTTCAATCCGGAATATCCCGATGCGAGCCGCCGCTTCCCTGCAATTCCCGAACACGTCAGGCACAACCGGCTGCTTGAAGCACTGATCGCCTTTAATTTCCGCCAGACATTCTGGACGCGCGAAGATGCACTGATGCCTTTTCATGCGGGCGTCCACTTTGTGAAACTTCATGTTGAATCGGAGGAGGACGAAGCTTTTTCCTCACCAAACACACTGCACCAGGACGGCGAGCCGTTCACGTTTGCCCACCTGATCCGCCGGCGCAATATCGAAGGTGCCCGGAACGTCATTTCTGTGCCGGAGGTCCGCGGACGGATGCCGGAGGACGTTGAAAAGGAAAAAATTACTGACTCCTTTTACATGACCCGTCCGCTTGAATCCTACGGGGTGTATGATCCGCTGGTCACTCATTACGTCGGCTCTGTCCGTAAGGGACCGGAGGACGGACCTGGAGAGCGTTCTGCCATTTTAATTGACTATCAGCCGACCGTCGTTGCCAATCCGGATGAAATCCGCAGCATGCACGGCGACACAAACAATATGGATTATGTATAAACCGAATCCCCGGCGCCTGCTGCCCCGGGGGTTTACTATTTATCTGCTTAGTTCACAGAGGTTAATGACACAAGCTCGTATTCAATTGTGGTGCGGTGGGATTCCCATTCCACCCGGTGAATAACCGCCTTGCCAAAAGGTACTTTTTCGGCAAAGGTATGAATTGGAAGCGGGTGATCGAGCGGAAACATTTGATAATTATCTTTAATCAGCCGAAAGTTTCTTTCATCGAGGCGCTCGGCCTGCTTATTCGTAATAATTTCCCAGTTCATTTCTACAGAAAAACCCATATTCGTCCCTCCTGCTCCCTTGTCTCTATAATAATAACGCTTACTTATCTATTTCCATTATGGCAGATTTTTAAGCGATTGTACGATTAAATCCCAAAATTTATCATTATCGACTGCTGTTGCGACCTGCACCGGCCCTTCTGCAGCGGAAGTATCAATGACTGTTTCCCCGTACGTATGCTTTCCCACTGTTTCAACCTTTACCTCGGCCGATTCAAATGTAAACAGGGACGGCTGCAGGCATACTGCCACCGCGCAAGGGTCATGAACCGGTGGAAGCGTCAGCTGAAAATGCTCCTCGTAGGCACGCTGGAAGTGATCAAGAAGTTCATAGGTAAACTGGGCCGCCATTGTTGGTATCTCTTTAATCCTTTCCACCACGGCCTCGGAGGATAACGCCTGATGAGTAACATCGAGGCCGCACATCGTGATTGGAATACCGCTTGTAAAAACGATCTCTGCCGCTTCGGCATCCGCATAAATATTAAATTCTGCTGCAGGTGTCCAATTGCCAAATGTGCCGCCGCCCATAATCGACAGATGGCGGATACGACCAGCTGCCTTCGGATTTTTCCGGCACAGTAGTGCAATATTGGTAAGCGGGCCGGTCGCAATAACAGTAATTTCTTCCTCCGAATGAAGCAGTATATCTTCCATTACATCCACCGCGTGTCGTTCCTCCACCATATGTGTCGGCGCTGGAAGCTCCGGTCCGTCGAGGCCGGATTCCCCGTGAATAGAAGGAGCGTGCTCCGGCATGCGGACCATGGGCCTTCCCGCCCCTTCTGCCACTGGCACTCCACTCAGTCCTGCAGTATCAGCGGCCACTAAAGCGTTTCTTGTTGTTTTTCCTATATCAGCGTTTCCTGAAACAGTCGTCACAGCCCGGATATCCATGTCCGGATGGCCGGCTGCAAGAAATAATGCAATTACATCGTCGTGCCCAGGGTCCATATCCATAATTACTGGTGTTTTCATCTGCTGCTTCCTTTCTCTGCATAACTGTATGTTTATTCAAACCAAAAGCACCGCCGACCGGCGGTGCTTTCCTGCTTCGGACTCTGGCGCTTAAAGTCCTGCTTCGTAGTTCAATTTTTTAGACATTTCCCGGAACTGCTGCTCGTCAAATCCCGGCGCAAATTCTTCCGGAATATGGTCGAGGTTCGGAATTTCCCCTCCCTCCGGTGTCGGCATGTCGCTGACTACTTCGAGTTCACCCGGTGGTCCGACCGGTGTCGGTCCATTCCAGATCCGGTCAAGCATTGTGTAATCGTTATCGCTGAAACGATAGAGCTTACGGTGCGCGCCCTTCGCTTCATATTTCTGGGCGTGGTCATATTTACTGTTATCAAGGTCCGGCACCGGTAGCATTTTCGTTACATCCACGCCTGTTAATTTCTCCAGCGCTTTAGCATAGGCCACTACGTGCACTCCGCCGCGCACAAGCAGGTAGCCGCACAATTCACGGGCTGTTTCATTGTCGGTCATTTGATATACCCGCATCTTGTGCGTTCTTGCTCCGCATTCCAGGTAAAAATTGTGAAGCAGATCGTTGACGAGGTTACCGCTTGTAAAAACATTGTCCCCTGTCCACGGCGCTCCCATCGAATCCTTCGGTACAGCGTTTTGACCGGCAAAAATAAAGCTTTGTGGATTTCTTGCATCCATAGCTTCACTGAGCGGTGTGCTGTCCGGATTGGCCGGGTCCTGGCCGCTTTGGCTTGTGGAACCCTGCAGACATAAATTTATTGTATTGGCAACCAGCTCTACGTGTCCGAGTTCCTCAGCTGTAATGCTTGCAACTAAATCATAAAACGGGCGTAGCTGTTTTTTGCTGCGAAAATTAAACGACTGGAATAAATAGTTATTGAGCGTTGACATTTCACCGAATTTTCCACCTAAAAGCTCCTGTACGACGTTGGCTGAGTTAGCGTCTGGATTACTGGGCGTTGGGAGGTCGATCTGCAGTTTATCAATTCTCTTAAACACAATGATTCCTCCTATAGGTTTAAATTCGTATTTCGCTAGCAAAATACATTAACCTATTACCTTTCCTGCCATAAAGCAAACACTCGATTTCTTTATATTAACAATATTCATTCTTTTTACACAATTACTATTGTATGCAGAATTCACTGCCCTTCCGGCTTTGAACCCATGTTTAAAAGTAAGGGGCGGCAGGAATAATGATAATTAGTTTCACTACGAAAGGAAGGATTACCCATGGATAAGAACGAAGCAAAGAGACACGCACTCGATATCATTGACAGCAACAAAGTAGGCGTACTTGCCACGATTGAAGGCAACAAGCCCCACTCCCGCTATATGACGTTTTACAATGATAATTTCACCCTTCTCACACCGACGAGCAGCAAGACCCACAAGGCAGAGGAAATCGAAAAGAATTCCAACGTCCATATTCTGCTCGGCTACGACGGTGAAGGATACGGAGACGCTTTTGTTGAAATTTCCGGCAAAGCAGTAATCCGTCATGACCAGGAGACGAAGGAAAAGGTTTGGACTGACAGTGTGCAATCCTGGCTCGGTTCCCCGGACAACCCGGAATATATTGTCCTCGAAATCCAGCCGGACTCTATCCGCCTGATGAACTCCAAAGGAGACACTCCTGAGGAAATCGATTTTTCTTCTTAAGTCAATAATAGCCCCCGCCGGCACCAGTCCGGCGGGGGTTATTTTTATAAAGCCTTCCAGGCTTCTTGAATATCCATATCTCCTGCAAGCAGTTCGACCGTTTGTCCCCGGGCGTTCTCAATGTCGAGGGCTGCGATCATCGTGCGGGCAACGTCCTCCCTGGAAATATCTCTTTGTTCGGGGTTGGAAAGCTTTTCTGCAAGCTCAATTTTCCCTGTCCCCTTATCAAACGTAAGCTTTCCCGGACGAACAATCGTATATGGCAGTCCGCTGCTCCGCAGATGCTTATCTGCGTTCAGCTTTGCTTCTGCATAATGCTTAATAGGTCCCTGCGGATTGTCGACACCAATTCCGCTCAGCATAACGTAGTGCTTCACGTCCTGCACTCTTGCCGAATCAATGGTTTTTTTTGCCCCCTGCTGATCTACGCTCACTGTTTTTTCAGGCCCGGTTGAAGAGCCGGAGCCAGCGGCGAACATAACAGCATCCATGCCCTTCAAAGCGGCCGCCGTATTTTCTTCAAGGTCTGCAAGAATCGTGGATGCCGCACCCAGTTTTTTCAGCTCATCTGCCTGGGAGACTTCACGCACCATAGCATGCGGTGTATGCTCCGGGTGGGCTGCAAGCTGCTCCACCAGCAAACGGCCCGTATGTCCGTTCGCTCCTATGACTAATACATCCATTTTAATGCCTCCTTTTTTTACATTTGTTCCCTGCAGCCCTCAGTTTAAACGTCTTCCCCCGGCTTCTTACCCCACTCGTTTCGTGTTTCTCCCGGGCTCTCTCCACGTTTTTTTCGAAATTTCCCCGGTCTTGAATAGATAGAAAGAATCACCGCGGAAAAAATAAGAAAGATACCAAGTCCCTGCCAGCTGCTCAGCCTGTCCCCAAAAGCGAATACACCAATCACAATGGCCACCATCGGCTCCACAGTTGATAAAATCGCCGCTTTACCCGACTCGATATATTTCAGCCCGATCGTAAACAGTATATACGCAGCAATCGTGGAAAGAAGAATGCCTCCAAGACCGTACATCCACATCATCGGCTCCTGTATGGCTTCTTCGTTTGCCAAAAGGCCGCTGAAAGGAACCATCACCAACCCTCCGGCAAGCATCGTGTAGGCAGTGATCGTAATGGAATGATACTTCGGCGTTACAAATTTACCGAGAATACTGTACAGACCACAGCATAAACCAGAAAGCAAACCGATCATAAGAATCGGCAGCGACATTCCGCCTGCTCCGCCCGGAAGCAGGCCGGCCACCAGCGCACAGCCGGCGATGGTAAGCAAAATAGCCGCCAGCTTGTGCATTGTTATTTTTTCTTTAAATACAAACCTTGAAATGAGGGCTACAAACACCGGACTTGTGTAAAGAAGCACCACTGCAATCGAAAGCGAGGCTTCATTCATCACAGTGAAATAACACCAGTTAAAGAGGGCTATACTGCCGACGCCGAGCCCGATAAAGTGCGGCAGATCATACCACCGGACCTTTAGAAGATACGGACGAATCAGGGCTACAGCCAAAAAAAGAATCAGAGCTGAACCCGCCATGCGCACAGCCACTACCTGGTCGGGTTCGATATTGTACCTGTACATGTTCTGCACGAACAACCCCGTAAACCCCCAGAACGAAGCACCGGCAACAGCAAATAAATAAGCAGTGGATGGTTTCATAGCTGCTCCCCCTTGTATAAATCTTTTTCCTTCAGCTCCGCTATCATCTCAAATTTCCCTGGCCGCTTTCTATATATTTTTAATTATTCTTAAATAGTATTGACCTTCCCTGATCTTAAATGTTTGAAAAAATACAGCGCGAGGTATATTATACATTGCTACCGGGTATTATCCGGTAATTATGAAAGGATGGTTGCTATGCATACCAATTTTACAAAGCAGTATATAAACGGCTCCTGGGTGAGCGGCTCATCCAGCAAAACAATTGAAAATACTAATCCTTATAACGGCGAATCACTGGGAACAATAGCTTCCGCAGACGCCAATGACCTTGACCGCGCTTATCAGTCGGCCAATGATTATCAGAAAACCTGGGACGCCCACAGCCCAGCCGAAAAACAACAGTATATCCACCGGCTGTACGATGTTATGCAGAAACAGAAGGAAACCATTGTAGAATGGCTTATCAAGGAATCCGGAAGCAGCAGACTGAAGGCAGAAACTGAGTTCAACACAGCTTCCAACATTGTTTTTGAATCTGCGTCCTTCCCTAACCGGGTTCACGGAACGACTGCTCCTTCAAACACTCCCGGCAAAGAAAACTACACCTTCCGGTCGGGCAAAGGAGTTATTGGTGTTATCGGCCCATGGAACTTCCCGTTCCATCTTGCAATGAGAACAATTGCACCAGCAGTGGCAACAGGTAATACCGTCGTTGTTAAGCCAGCCTCCGACACACCGGTTACATCCGGACTGCTGATTGCAGCATTGTTTGAAGAAGCCGGATTTCCAGCAGGCGTCATTCACGTCACTGCCGGACGCGGCTCTGAAATTGGCGATGCCTTCGTCACTCATGAAGTACCGGCTCTGTTATCGTTCACCGGCTCCACGGAAGTCGGCACGCATATTGCTGAGCTTGCGGCGAAAAACTTAAAGGAAACCGCTCTTGAGCTTGGCGGCAACAATGCCATGGTCGTTCTTCAGGACGCCGAGGTGAAAAAAGCTGCCAAAGCAGCAGTATTCGGGTCCTTCCTTCACCAGGGACAGATTTGTCTCGCATTGAACCGCGTCATTGTTCATGATGACATTTACGACGAATTTGTCGAAGAGTTCACCCGTGTGGCAAAAACGTTAAAAGCTGGTGACCCTTCGGATGAAAATGTCATCGTCGGCCCGATCATTAATGAAGAACAGGTCAACAATATTGAGAACCTGGTTCAGGGTACAATTGATGCCGGAGCTAAACTTCAGACAGAGTTTGAAATCAACGGCCAGGTTATACCGCCGGTGGTTCTTTCCGAAGTAACTAATGACATGCCGGCAGCAAAGGATGAAGTCTTCGGCCCTGTTGCAACGTTAATCCGGGCATCGAGTGAGGACGAAGCCATCCGTATCGCAAACGATTCTCCTTACGGCTTGAGCGGCTCGGTCTTCACCCAGGACCGTTACCGGGGCATGCAGGCAGCGCGGCGTATTAATTCCGGCATGGTTCACGTAAACGACCAGTCTGTAAACGATGAAGCGCACCTGCCGTTTGGCGGCGAGAAGCAATCCGGTATCGGACGCTTTAACGGCGAATGGGTTTTAGATGAATTTACAACCGAGCAGTGGATCAGCGTACAGGCGCAGGACCGCCCTTATCCATTGTAAATTCTCCGGAAACCTGAAGATGAATTTGTTCTGTTTCCTTTTATTACCTTGCGGCCTGCCCTAAAATTGATTACTCTGTAAAGAGAGGGGTAAGGAGGTTTGGAAGTGGAACAAGAAAAAGACGTAAAAATATTTGATAAAGACGAACTTTTGTATTTTGATGGAAAAGAGTGTCGGATGATCGCAGAATATGAACGTACAATTTGTGTTGAATACGTTCATTACCCGTTCGCCGGCCAGGAGGAAGAATTTCCGTATCCACGCGTTATTCTCCGCAAAGGAGAAGTCGAGCGCTCAGCGGTCTAAACGAAAAGTTTGCTTTAAAATAACAGCAAAAACAGGGACTGTCCTTTTCCGGGGCAGTTCCTATTTTTATGTTTCTTCACCCTCGGAGGGAAGGGCAGAAGTTTTTTATTTTTTTGTCTGAAACCACCCTGGACTTCCGGCAAAACGTTGATAAGCCTTAAAGATGTCCTGCTTTTGATCCCCTTCCGCTGCTGCGAGCCGGAATGCTTTTTCATTTGCTTCTTTTGTTCTTCCCGGGTGCTGTTGTTGTCAATAAAATGAGCGGAAATCGTCGCACCCCAGGCGTCCGGTGAACGCCGGTGTCCTCTTTGGCTCTTCCATAAAACAGCAAAAATCCCCACCGCCATTACTGCGGCTGTCTTTTTTAAGTAGCGGCGCCGGCATTCACCTATATAGGTATCTCGCATAAAAATCTCCCTTTCCTTAACTATTAAAAGCTGCTGTCTAAATTTTAACATTCCCATGCGTTTATCCATCTCTAAAAATATTTTCACCAAAATAAGTTGACACGTTCTCCAATCTATTTTAAAGTATTTATATACCCATAGGGGTAATAAATCAAAGAACGGGTAAATATCAATGAGAGTTTACGAAAAATTTTTCATTATTTTTATACCCCAACCCGTAAATGTATTTAACTTAAGGAGAGATTAGATGCAGGAAACCAAAAAGACCACCATTGTATTATTCAGCGGCGACTACGACAAAGCCATGGCAGCCTACATTATCGCCAACGGCGCCGCTGCGTACGATCACGAGGTCACCATTTTTCACACGTTCTGGGGATTGAATGCCCTCCGCAAACCGGAAAAGCAAAGCATCGTTAAAGGAAAACTCGAAGCGATGTTCGGCAAAATGATGCCCCGGGGAGCCGATCGCATGGGTCTTTCCAACATGAACTTTCTTGGCATTGGGCCAAAACTGATTAAGAAAGTCATGAAAAAACACAATGCCATGCCGCTGCCGGAGCTGATCGATATGGCCCGGGAACAGGACGTACGGCTGATCGGCTGTACCATGACCATGGATCTGCTCGGGCTTGATGAAAAAGAGCTGCGCGATGACATTGAATACGCCGGCGTTGCGGCCTATCTGGGCGAAGCGTCTGAAGGTCATGTGAATTTATTCATTTAAACTTCATTTTCTGGATGACTTCCTGGTACGAATCAAAAATTTAATTTAAAGGAGAAATAATAAATGGAACCAAAAACAACAATTGATGCTAAAGGACTTGCCTGCCCACAGCCGATTCTGAAAACCAAAAAAGCTATTAAAGACATGGAGAGCGGTGAGGTGCTTGAGCTGCACGCGACCGACAAAGGAGCGCAGAGCGACTTAACGGCCTGGACGAAAGCCGGCGGCCACGAACTGCTCGACCACAGCGAAGACAATGGCGTCTATAAATTCTGGATTCAAAAAGGCTAACAATATCGTCACCCGGGGAAGCCATGGATGTGCTTCCCCTCAAGGGAGGTTTTTCCATTGTCACTGCTGTTTATCGTCGTGATTTTCCTCCTGGGGTTTGTCGGTTCCTTTGTTTCCGGCATGGTTGGGATCGGCGGCTCGATCATCAAATACCCCATGCTGTTATACATTCCCCCGCTGCTCGGGGTGGCGGCCTTTTCCGCCCATGAAGTGTCCGGCATCAGTGCCGTTCAGGTCTTTTTTGCCACCATCGGCGGCGTCTGGGCGTACCGCAAAGGCGGCTATCTGAACGGCCAGCTGATTTTGTATATGGGCGGAAGTATTCTGATCGGCAGCTTTATCGGCGCCTATGCCTCGAATTTCTTCAGCGAAGCTGGCGTCAACATGGTGTATGCCCTGCTTGCGACCATCGCCGTGGTGATGATGTTTGTACCGAAAAAAGGCCTGGACGACCAGGACCTTACACGGATTACGTTCCATAAGCCTCTCGCCGCTGGATTGTCATTCGTGGTCGGGATCGGGTCCGGCATCGTCGGGGCCGCCGGCGCATTTATCCTCGTGCCCATCATGCTCGTCGTATTAAAAATCCCGACCCGGATGACGATCGCGACGTCGCTTGCCGTCACCCTGATCTCGTCCATCGGAGCGACCGTTGGCAAGGTGGCGACCGGCCAGGTGCTGTACGGCCCGGCCCTGATCATGATTGCTGCCAGCCTGATCGCAGCACCGCTCGGGGCCCAAGCCGGTCAGAAGGTCAACACGAAGCTTCTGCAAAGTATATTGGCCGTGATCATTTTAGCGACCGCTGTTCAAATATGGATCCAGATTATTAATGGATAAAACGTTTGCCACTATACAGTACCGGGTATTCGTCAGTATAGAGAACGAACAAGGAGGCATTTCTATGTTTCATTATACCGTCACCACCTCGAAGTCTGTCCGTACAGCCGTTGAGGATCTTGAAGCCAACCTGAAAGAAATTGGTTTTGGCGTGCTTTGGCATTTGGATCTGCAGGGCAAATTACAGGACAAAGGCATCGATTTTCCGGACCAGCACCGGGTACTTGAAGTGTGCAATCCGAAAGAAGCGGAGCAGGTCTTAAACCAAAATAAGCTGATCGGCAATTTTCTGCCATGTAAAATCACTG
This sequence comes from Marinococcus sp. LNHM5E3-2.1, assembly GCF_056034365.1. Classification (NCBI taxonomy): domain Bacteria; kingdom Bacillati; phylum Bacillota; class Bacilli; order Caryophanales; family Bacillaceae; genus Marinococcus; species Marinococcus sp. LNHM5E3-2.1. The sequence continues at coordinate 31,690 of NZ_JBQLIB010000009.1, read as the reverse complement.
TGTACGAAGAAGAAGGATCCACGTATATCAGCATGCCCCGCCCCTCTGTATTGATGGAACTGGCCGAAGAACCAGCATTAACAGCGACAGCCGAGGATATCGAACAGCGCTTGAAGCAGGGCATCGATCAGACCGTGTAAAATTTTTTAGAAGCCTATATACCCTTATAGGTATTATAAACAGATAATTATTCGATCCACAAAGCAATAATCAAAATATGAGGTGATCCCCTATGACAGAAGAAAAACGCATCAAAGAAGTACAGCCAAAAGACGTTCAGCAGGAACTCGAACAAGGCAGCGGCGTCCAGGTGATTGACGTCCGGGAGGACGAAGAACTCGACGAAGGACGCATTCCTGAATCGGTTCACATCCCTGTGGGAGATATCTCTTCGCGGATGAACGAACTCGCCCCCACACAGTCCTATGTCACCGTCTGCCGCTCCGGGAAACGCAGTGCCCGGGCAGCCGAAGCCCTCCAGGACCATGGCTTTAACGTCCGCAGCATGGCGGGCGGCATGAACGAATGGACCGGAAAAACCGAGTAACATCTATTCTACCTTGAAGGAGCGATGATTCATGTATTTGAAATATTTTTATGACACGTCACTGGCCCAGGCATCCTATATGATCGGCTGCCAGGCGACCGGCGAGGCAGCCGTGATCGACCCGTCCCGTAACATTGAAGACTATCTGCAGATCGCCCGCGAACAGGGCTTCCGTATTACCGGAGCATTTGAGACCCATATTCATGCGGACTTTGTTTCCGGCGTGACCGAGCTTGCCCGCCGGACCGGCGCCACCATCTATTATTCCACCGAAGGCGCTGACAACGGCGGCTATGAATGGGACCAGGACCTGCCACTGCACGGCGTGACCCATGGGGACGAGATTTATGTCGGCAACATCAAACTGAGAGCTCTGCACACGCCGGGCCATACCCCGGAGCACGTTTCCTATGAGCTCACCGACGGAGCCGCCACCGATCGTCCGATGGGCGTATTTACCGGCGATTTTGTCTTCGTCGGCGATGTTGGCCGTCCGGATCTGCTTGAAAAATCCGTCGGTGTGAAGGATTCCGCGGATAAAGGGGCCCGCCAGATGTTCGAGTCCCTTCAGCAGTTCAAGGAATACGGGGATTATATGCAGATCTGGCCGGGCCACGGTGCCGGCAGCGCCTGCGGCAAAGCACTCGGCGCCGTCCCAACGAGCACCGTCGGCTACGAGCGGATGACCAATCCCGCGTTTCAGCCGACCGACGAGCAGGCCTTCGTGGACTTTCTCCTCGACGGCCAGAGCGAGCCGCCAACGTATTTTGCCAAAATGAAAGAAGTAAACAAGCAGGCTATGACCCCGCTCGCTGAGATCCCGGCGGCGGTGGAAATGCAGGGCACCGGCGATGACGTGGCCGCCCTGGCCGAGCAAGATCATACGATGGTCGTCGATACCCGCAGCGCCGCCACCTTCGCGATGGGAAGCATTCCGGGCACCATCAACCTGCCGTATCCCGGCTCCTTCGCCGAATGGATGGGCCGGCTGGCCGATTATGAGGCGGACATTTACCTGCTCGCTGATCCAGCCGACTACCACGAGCTGCGCCGGATTCTCACCGGCATGGGCATGGACCGCCTGAAGGGGTTCTTTGCCACTTCGATCGTCGCCAGCGCCTCGAACCTGCGCACGTACGTGAACGAAACGCCGAAGCAGGTCGAAGAGCGCCGCCGCCACCAGGATGTGCAGATTCTCGACGTCCGTTACCAGGACGAATGGGATCAGTCGCACGTGCCGGACGCGGTCCATGTGTCGCTCCAGCAGCTGCCAGACCGTACGAACGAACTTTCCACGGAGCAGCCGGTCGCGGTGCATTGTGCCTCGGGCAAACGCTCCGCGATCGCCGCCAGCATTCTCCAGAATCACGGCTTTGACGTGATCAACGTAGAGGGCGGTTTCATGAAATGGAAAAAAGATCAGCTCGAAACGACCAGCTGAGCGTAAAAACCGGCAATTAAAATATTGGGGGCTCTGTATAATGCAGGGCCCCCTTCCAATGTTCAAGGAGGAACGGATATGAGTCACCGCTTTGACCCCGCCAAGTCCAAAAAGCTATGGAGCGAAGAACGACAGCAGGCCCTTCCGATGTCGAAGCTGCTGCCGCTTATAAATATTCAGAAGACGGATGTGATCGCGGATATCGGTGCCGGGAATGGCTACTTCACCCTTCCGATGGCCGAACAGGCCCGCCACGTATACGCGGTCGATATCGAGGACCAGATGTTAACCGAATTGAAGGCCTATGCCGAAGAAGCCCGCGCCTCCAATATCACGCTTCTTTTATCCAGCCTGGAAAAACTTTCCTTATCAGAGGACCAGGTCCAAAAAATCGTTGTGGCCTTTGTGATGCACGAAATCGACGACATGGACCAGGTCTTCGCAGAACTCCGGCGCGTGCTGCAGCCCGGAGGCACCATTTTCTTTTACGAATGGGAAGCCGCCCCCACCGACTCCGGTCCGCCACTGGAAATCCGGCTGCCATCCGCCTCTTTTGCTCAAACGGTTGCGTCCTATGGTTTTACTACCACAACGCATGTTATCAACGACAGCCATTACATGGTAGAGGCTGTTGAAAGGTGAAGCTTTCCGCAAAAACTTTGTTGGAGAACGCTCTCATTCCAAGTTTACGGCTAAAACATTAAAGTCTTTACAGGAAAGATCCCGCAGATACCCCATTAATTATTAAGAAAGGAGGGGAAACGATGAAGACTACGACTTCTGCCATCGGAATTGTTGAAAATCGGCTTCCTTTTTTTCTATTGGTGCTGATCAACGTCTTTGTCGGCTCCATGGTGGGACTAGAGCGTACCGTTCTTCCGTTAATAGGCGAGGAACTGTTTGGCCTCGCCTCGGCCAGTGCTGCCCTGTCCTTTATTGTCAGCTTTGGGTTTTCTAAAGCCCTGGTCAACCTTCTGGCCGGTACGCTTGCCGACCGCTTTGGACGCAAGCAGATATTACTGGCTGGATGGGCTGCCGGTTTTTTTGTGCCCCTTCTGATTATTTTTGCCTCTTCCTGGTGGATGATTATCGTCGCCAATATCTTCTTAGGCATCAACCAGGGACTGACCTGGTCGATGACCGTGAATATGAAGGTGGACCTGGCGAAACCGACCCAGCGCGGGACAGCGGTTGGCCTGAATGAATTTGCCGGTTATATGGGCCTTTCCGTGATGGCCGCCGTTTCCGGCTATGTTGCTTCCACAACCTCGCTGCGTCCCGAACCCTTTCTTCTCGGCTTCGGTATCGTCGGTATAGGATTACTGCTTTCGCTATTCGTTCCTGATACGAGCAGACAGGTGGCACGTCAGACGGCTTCCGGAGAAGTCTCTCTGTCCTTTTGGCAGGCCTTTTCCCAAACCACCTGGAAGCAGCCGGCCCTGTCGAGCTTCAGCTTTGTCGGACTGACGACCAATCTTAAGGATGGCATGGCCTGGGGCTTGTTTCCTCTTTTCTTTGCGTCTGGCGGGTTACCTGTCAGTCAGATTGGCATTATTGTGGCAGCATACCCCCTCGCCTGGGGGATCACCCAATTGGTTACCGGTCCCTGGAGCGATGTGATCGGCCGCAAGCGCTTGATTGTTGGCGGTCTCTGGCTTCAGGCCTTTTCCCTTTGGGCCCTGCTTGCCGGTTCTTCCTACGGATGGTGGCTCGGAAGCTCCGTGCTGCTCGGTCTCGGGACGGCGATGGTGTATCCGGTCCTCATCGCCGCAGTCAGCGACACAGCTCCCGCTCCCTGGCGGGCCAAAGCGAACGGGGTGTACCGTTTCTGGCGGGACAGCGGGTATGCCTTCGGGGCCTTGCTCGCCGGCCTGTTCGTGGACACGCTGAACGCTTCATGGGCGATTGGCCTGGTGGCAATTCTTCCATTTGCCGCCGGCCTCGTCACACTTATACGCATGCAGGAATCATTAAACAAAATATGAATGCCCCGGCCGCAATTGATATTTACAGCATTTTTTCCATAACTACGACCCCGAACGGAGGGTGTCCTTCTCTGGCTGCAGTATATTCCCTGACTGCCCCGTAGCCCATCCGTTCATACATACGAATGTTTCCTGGCGTTGATGCCCGCACTTTACAATACACGCCTTTAAAATGTTCCTCTGCTGCGGTTTCCTCCACCCAGCGGACAAGTGCGGCAGCAGCGCCGTGGCCGCGATAGGATGGCCGGACCGATAAACGGTGAAAATAGATATATTCTTCCTCAGACCGAAAACGGATCATCGCTGCCGCTTCCCCGTCCTTCCACCAGACGGCCGCCCGCTCTCCCTGCTCCAGTCCAGACTGAATCGCTTCTGTCGTTTCCTCAATGGCTCCTGACGGCGGCGTTTCGTTCCTGTACTCCCAAAACGCTTCGTACATAATCGCGTTAATCAGAGCTGCTTCTGACGGTCCTGCTTCTTTAATTTCTTTCATTCTTTTCCTCCTGGCGCCTTCCGAGTCAATGCATATGATCATTTATCGTACCATATTTGTCTTTGTTGTTCAGGCACCAAAAAAAGAACCTGCGCTGTCGCAGGTTCTTCTCATCAGCTTGCAAAAACGTGCTGGCCGATAGATAAATTCGGGGAGCGTGTCCAAATCCAATCAGAGGTGACATCCTCTGGATTGTAGTAATACATCGAACCATAGGACGGGTCATAGCCATTCCATGCCTGCCTGACCGCTTCATATGCTGTCTGGTCCGGTGTCATGCTGTACTGTCCGTCAGCTACTGCAGTAAAAGCATTCTGCTGCTGAATGACGCCGTTTACGTTATTCGGGAATTCTGCAGATTCAAGACGGTTTAAAATAACCGCTGCCACACCTATCTGCCCTTCGAATGATTCTCCGCGGGCTTCCCCGTATACCGCCTTCGCAACTGACGTAACTTCATTTATGCGGCTGGTTGTCTGCGGACCCGCCGCACCGTCCACGGTTAAACCAAAATCACTTTGAAACTGCTGCACTGCCTGTGTTGTTGCTGAGCCGTAATAACCGGTCGCATTCGTATGTAAGTATCCCATCTGTATTAAATCCTGCTGAAGCGCCGTTACTTCCGGTCCCTGTGCTTCCGTTTCCAGCATAGATGCCTTAGTGACAGCCGGTGAAGCGAAAATAAAGATTGTAGCCATGATTGCAAAAATAGTACTGAATAATAATTTCTTTTTCACTTTTTCACCTCCAAACACAATTGTATCCAAAAAATTCAATTTTCTAAACAAATTTCCTTCGTTTCAGGAAAAGTATATAACAAGGTACTAAGTGCTGGTATTAAACTGTTCCAATTTTTACCAATAAAAAAAGACTCCCCATGAAAATGGGAGTCCTGAACTTTATTTTAAGAAGCTTTGTCCGGTTTGTCCGTATTTTTACTTTTATCCTTCGTTTCAATATCTGTTTCTTCTCTCAGCGCTTTAAACAGCGAGTAGACCATCAGTATCATCACAATAGAAAATGGGAGCGCTGATATGATCATGACGTTCTGCAAAGCATCTATTCCTCCGGAATAAAGCAGAACGGCCGCTGTAGCCGAGAGCATAATTCCCCAGATAAACTTTACGACTGCGGACGGATTTAATGCCCCGTTCGATGTCTGCATACCAAGCACAAACGTTGCAGAATCGGCAGACGTAATAAAGAAAGAAATAATCAAAAGGAGTGTAATAACAGACAACACCGTGCTAAGCGCGTAATTATCAAATACGCCAAAGATGGCTTCCTCGGCAGCCAGGGAGGAAATGTCTGCGAGACCAGTGCTCTGGACGTTTAATGTAGCACCGCCAAACAGGGAGAACCAGATAAAGCTGACAATCGACGGAACCAGAATAACGCCAATGGTAAATTCCTTCAATGTCCGCCCTCTCGATACACGGGCAATAAATATACCCACAAATGGCGACCACGAGATCCACCAGGCCCAGTAGAAGATGGTCCACGCATTAATCCATTCCCTCGCGCTGTCGGACGTCGGAGCGATCCGGAAGCTCATGCTCGGAAGCGACTGCAGATACGTGCCGATCGTATTTGTGAACAAATTCATGGAAAATAACGTCGGGCCGACAAAAATCATTAAAATAAACAGAATGACCGTTAAGTATATGTTCGCATTACTCAGGAACTTGATTCCTTTATTTAAACCGGTATACGCTGACACCAGGAACAGCACGGTAATAACAATAATAACAATCAGCTGCACCGTATAATTGTTCGGGGTATCAAACAAATACGCCATACCGCCGGACACCTGCGCTGCTCCGATACCAAGGGTAGTTGCAATACCTGATACCGTTGCAACCAATGCAATAATGTCCACTACTTTTCCGCCGATGCCTTTTTCGTTCATAATCGGGCTGAGCATGGCGCTTACCATGCCCGGGGCGCCGCGCCGGAACGTAAAATACGCAAAACAGATAGCCGTAATACCGTAAATCGCCCACGGGTGTATCCCCCAGTGCAGGAACATGTAACGCATGGAATCAACAAGCGCCTGGTCCGTTCCGACCTCTGCTTCCGGGGCGTTCGTGGCATAGTGCGATACTGTTTCCGCCCCGCTCCAGAATACAAGCCCTACGCCCATGCCGGCGCTGAACAGCATGGCAAACCAGGTGGGATAGCTGTATTCCGGCCGGTCCTCAGGTCTTCCGAGACGGATATTTCCATACCTGCTGAAAATAAAGTAAATACACAAAAGCACAAACGCCGATACAATTAAAAGATAATACCACCCAAAACGGTTTGATACGAATGTCTGCACTGCGGAAGTGGCATTAAAAAACGATTCCGGGACTGCAACTCCGACAACCGCCATAATAAGTAGTATTACCAGGGCTCCGTAAAAAACAAAGCCTACTCTTGGTTTTTGATTGTCCACGATGGGGACCCCTTCCTGTTTATGTATGCTGAAATTTATGGAACTTTTGCATTATGCAGAATCAAACGAAAAATAACAAATACACTAATTTCATAGAATTTACCGTAATTCGCGGTATTTTGTGATTACGTGAGATAACCTCATTATATAATCATATCACCGTCTATATCGCGAATTAACTGTTTTTTCCGGAAAAATAATGAAAGGACGGTAGGTTTTCTTACGCTATTTTTCTTTCTTTAAGCCTTACACCACCGCAAACACGCTTCATTATCCTTTATTTTCCTAATGCAAGCTGTTTTTTTGCTTCCACAGAGGGAATATGATTTCATATATATGCGTATAAAAATCCGACAACCTTATTCAAATAAAATTCCATCATTTTGGAGGCAGCAGTATGATTATGACCATCTTTTCCACAAAAGCCGAGCGGCTGCAGCAGCTCGAAGAAACGGTACGGGGATTCGCAGAACGGACAGAGGAGCATGACCAGAACGGCACCTTTCCAGTCGAAAATATCGATGCACTAAAAAGTATTGGCTATCCGGCCTTAACGGCCCCGGCTGCTTTTGGCGGCATTGATGCCGGCCTGCTTGAACTCGTGGAAGCCCAGGAGCTTATCGCCCGCTACGACGGATCCACCTCGCTTGCTATTGGCTGGCACGTCGGGATCGTTAAAAATTTAAACGAAACACGGCCGTGGGAGGAGCATTTGTACAGCCATGTCATGAACAACGTCGTTGCAAACGGAGCCGTCCTGAACAATATCGCGACCGAAGCTGCGACCGGCAGTCCAACCCGCGGCGGCACGCCGGGCACTATCGCTGAGCTTCAACACAGCGAATGGGTGCTGAACGGACGGAAAACCTTCGCCACCATGTCGCCCGTGCTTGATTACTATATCGTAACGGCCCATATTGCGGAAGAAGATGCTACAGCCTACTTTGTTGTGCCAAAGGAAGCTGCAGGAATATCTATTGTCGACACGTGGGATTCAATTGCCATGCGCGCGACCGGCAGTCATGATGTTGTGCTTGAAAACGTCCGGGTGCCAGAAAACCATCTGGCCCAATATATCGTTCCCGGCAATAAACCGGCTGCCGGATGGCTTCTGCACATTCCTGCCTGTTACCTGGGAATTGCACAGGCCGCAGCTGATGAAGCTGCCCGTTTTGCTGCTTCCTACTCTCCGAACAGCATTAATGGAACGATCTCGGAGCTGCCGAACGTGCGGGAAAAACTCGGCCGGATGGAGCTCAAACTTCTGCAAAGCAGGCATTTCCTCCATTCTGTTGCGCTAAAATGGGATGAATCCAGCACCGAAACGAGACAGCAGATGAAAGGCGAATTAGGCGCAGCCAAAACGAGCATTGTAAACGAAGCCGTCGAAGTAGTTGACCTTGCCATGCGGGTTGCCGGGGCCAGAAGTCTTTCCGCTTCCAGCCCGCTGCAGCGTCACTACCGTGATATCCGCGCTGGACTTCACAATCCTCCTATGGACGATATGGTCATTGACCAGCTCGCCGGCCGGCTTCTGGGTTATCAGCCTCCTTCGTCCTAAGAAACCGCACGCAGCGGTTTCTTTTTTTATGCCGTTTCCTGCACCCCATTTCTATTATACGTTTGTAATATGCATCCTGATGGTATAAATAAAAATGTACGCATGATTTCAATATGAGAAAGGATGTTGCACATGGATCCTAGAGATATGCAGAACGGAAGCACCCCGAGACAGCGCCAGGACAAACAGCCGGGTATTGAATCGAAGATGGAGCCGCTCCCGGCTCATCCCACTGATTACCAGGGCACCGGGAAACTCAAAGGAAAAGCCGCGCTTATCACCGGCGGCGACAGCGGTATCGGACGCTCTGTAGCCCTTCTTTATGCCAAAGAGGGAGCCAATGTCGCCATTTCCTACCTTGACGAACACGACGATGCTGAAGAAACGAAACGCATGGTTGAAGCAGAAGGAGGCAGGTGCCTGCTGCTTCCCGGAGATATTAAAGAGGAGTCCCATTGTATCGATCTCGTGAAACAAACGGCGGAGGAGTTTGGCGGATTAAACATTCTCGTCAATAACGCAGCGATCCAGCACGTCCACGAAAACGTCGAGGATATCCCGTCTGATGAATTTGAGGATGTGTTCCGCACCAACTTTTTCTCCCAGTTTTATTTAACAAAAGCAGCAATGGATTATTTATCAGAAGGCGACTCGATCATTTCCACCTCTTCAATCAACGCCTTCCGCGGCAATCCAATTCTTATGGATTACTCCGCGACAAAAGGAGCGATCACTGCCTTTATGCGAAGCATCGCCCAGAGCCTCGCTTCGAAAGGCATCCGGGTGAACAGTGTTGCTCCGGGACCTGTATGGACACCACTTATTCCTTCTTCATTTAATGAAGACGGGGTGGAGGATTTCGGACAGGACACACTGATGAACCGTCCCGGCCAGCCATCAGAACACGCATGGCCATATGTGATGCTTGCTTCTGACGAAGCCTCCTACATGACCGGCCAGACGATTCATATTAACGGAGGCGCCTACACGTCTTCTTAATGCATAAAAAGGCTTCGAATCCACTGAGGATTCGAAGCCTTTTTTACTTTAGCTTGACCTGAATTGTTTCAACCGCATTATAGCCGTATCCCTTCTGATTCCAAAAGGCCTGCATTGGCTGCTGGCGGCCGCTGGCATCACAGGCTCTCGCCATTAATGTATATTCTCCGGCCGCAGCATCCTTCCACTCACAGAACCATTTCGTCCATGTGTACGGCGCGCTGCTTTGAGGCTCAAGCTGTGCCTCCACCCATGTCTGGCCGCCGTCCGTACTTACTTCGACCAGCTCGATGGCAGCCTCGCCCGACCAGGCAATGCCTTCTATTTCGTGCGTTCCTTCTTTTTTAATTTCCATATCGGCAGGAGACTGGATAATGCTATTTACATTCATGGTTGTCACCGGAAAAGCGTCCTTCCGGCTGTTTTTGTGAGGATAATAAACATAATCAATCGCCTGAAAGGGCCCTTCAAACGTTTCTTTACTCACCGTGACGCGCTCAATCCATTTCATGGAAGCCATCGCGTACCATCCCGGCACGATTAATCGAAGCGGAGCTCCGTGTTTAAAAGAGAGTGGCTGGCCATTGTATTCGTAGGCGATGATAGTATCCGGGTCCATCGCTTTTTCCACCGGCAGGCTCCGGGTGTAGGTGTAGACATCCTTTTTGTCAGGACGTTCTCCCGCGTCTCCTGCAGCAGTGATAACTTCCACGGCTGCTTCCTTATCCCAACCGGCTTTCCCAAGCAGGGTTTTCAGCGGCACTCCCCTCCATTTCCCCTGACTGATGGCTCCTTTTCCCCATGGCTCACCGAAGGTTTTGGGCTCAAATAAACTTCTTTTGTTCCCTGCACATTCAAGCACTGTTTCTACTGTCCGTGATGGGAGCGCCTGAATATCCTCGAGCGAAATAAACCCCGGGCTGTCCACGAGCCCGTCAATTGTAAAACCCGTCGCCGGCTCCTGCGGGTACGAAAAGTGATTGCGCCGGTAGAACAACGAAGAATGCACGTGTTCGTTTCCGACAAATGGAATCGGTGTCTCCTGATTTTCCGGCTCAAGGCTTAACGTTTTTAGATACAACTCTTCCGGAGCTTTTTTTGAACACATATTCTCTCCCTTCTTTTTCAGCCGCCAAACGAGTAGGTTGGCATGCCCGGCACCTCGGTACGGATATGAAACAGTCCACCTGCATGTGGTTCTTCGCGAAGCTCCTCTTCAGAAAGCTCCCCTCTCGCTGTTGTAATGTACAGATCCTTTAAATCTTCGCCGCCAAATACACAGGAGGTCGTTCTCTGGGCCGGCACGGTCACTGTTTCCAGACGTTCACTCGTCTGTGGATTCCAGCGTTCAACTTTTCCGAGGCGATGCAGTGCAATCCAAAGCATGCCTTCCTGATCTATGCACATCCCGTCCGGGGAGCCTTCCTGAAACGTAATCGCTGTCCGTTTGCCCGTGATTTCCCCCGTAGCAGCATTCAAGTCATATGCCATGACTTTTTTGGTCGGTGTGTCGATGTAATACATCATGCTTCCATCTTCCGTCCATGCCAGTCCGTTTGAAATAGTGACGCTGTCAAAAATCGTATCGAGGCTCATATCTTTATTCAGGCGGTATAAAGCAGCTTCCCCTGTGCCGCGTCCGACCGCCATCGTTCCAGCCCAGAAGCGTCCGGATGGGTCACATTTACCGTCATTAAACCGGTTGCCCGGCTTGTCTGCTTCCGGATCTATAATTGCTTCCTTCTCCCCGGAAACGAGATCGTAGGAATAGAAGCCATCCCTAAGGGCAAGCATCATTCCCCCTTTTTCTCTCGGCACCGCAGCACATACGTGCTGATCGAGCTTACGTTCATAGTGCCGTCCTGAAGCAGGATGATATTCCATCAATTTAAACCCATCAATATCAACCCAGTATAAAACGCCGCGCCCGGCGTCCCAGCTCGGGCCTTCCCCAAGCTCTGCTTTCTGATCTATTACAAGTGCTGCTTCTCTCATCCTGTTTTCCTCCTCTTCATTATTCTAATGTTCTTCTTCCCCGTCCTTTCTATGTTTAATGCCGCTAAAAGCAACTTTCTTTACTTTTCATCAGTTTAAAGTTAAACTGACAGCAGTTATAAAGGAGTCAATGCTTATGAATAAAACCAGACTGGGCCTGCTGCTGTGGTTTCGGCTCGCACGTGTATATGAGCAGAACCTCAGCCGCTCAGCCGCTCATTTAAAGCAGGCGGGGCTCAGCCCGCCGCAGTTCGATATCCTTGCGCAGGTGCACGCCCATCAGCCGATTACCCAAAAGGAGCTCGCGGGTAAGCTGTTTGTTACGAAAGGAAGTGTCACCTATCTTTTGAAAAAGCTCGAGAAAGAAGGACTTGTCACGCGCAGACAGACCTGGAAAGAAAAACATATTTCCCTGACCCCGCAAGGACTTGCCGCCCTTGAAGCAGTTGCTCCGGGGCAGGAAGATTTTCAGGCCGCCCAGTTTGACGGTCTGACAGATGCAGAAAAACGGGAACTGCTGCGGCTGCTCCGCAAACTGCAGAAAACAACAAGGGAGGAGAAATCATCATGCAGCTGAAAGGTATTCACCACGTCTCTTCATTAACAGCAAACGCCCGCCGTAATGTCGATTTCTATACGAACGTTCTCGGCTTGCGGCTCGTCAAAAAAACGGTCAATCAGGACGACACGTCTGTCTACCATTTATTCTACGGGGACGAACGGGGTAATCCCGGCACTGAAGTTACTTTTTTTGAAATCCCAATGGCCGCCTCCAACAAGCGCGGCACCAACAGTATTACGAATGTCTCTCTCCGTGTGCCCGGGGACCGCGCACTCGAATACTGGAAACAGCGGTTTGAAGAGCACTCTGTACAGCACGGTGATATTCAGAAGCAGGCGGGACGGCTCGTCCTGCCATTCGAAGACCCCGAGGGCCACCGGATGCAGTTCGTGTCTGATGAGCACGATCAGGGCGTGGAACCCGGCATTCCGTGGGAGCATTCAAATGCCTCCCGCGCAAACGGAGCCACCGGTCTCGGTCCGGTCCGTTTAACCGTTAAAACAGCTGAACCGACGGCCGCGGTGCTGAAGGATATAATGGGTTTTTCCGAAATTCAATCCTATCCTCACCCAGATGATACCGATCTGCCGGACATTCGTGTCTTTGAAACAGGAAAAGGAGGGTCCGGTGCCGAAATTCATATAGAAACCCGCAGCGACCTGTCTGCCGAGCGTCAGGGGCGGGGTGCTGTGCACCATGTAGCTTTCCGGGTGGAGAATGCAGACGAACTGCAGCAGTGGATTGAACGTATTAAAAACGCCCGGCTTCCGAACTCCGGATTCGTGGAACGCTATTATTTCCAATCGCTGTACTTCCGCGAACCAAACGGCATTCTTTTTGAACTGGCTACCGACGGTCCGGGATTTGAAGGGGATGAATCGTTTGAACACCTGGGAGAGAGCCTTGCCCTGCCGCCTTTTCTTGAACCCAGGCGTTCAGAAATCGAAGCACGTTTAAAGCCGATTGATTAAGTAATCAGGGACGGAGGAGAGGTTTGATGAAGCACATATTTCAACCAGGCAGCAGCACTGCCCCGACTATTTTAATCCTGCACGGCACCGGGGGCACCGAAAAGGATTTCCTCGAAGCAGGGCGGCTGATTGATCCGGAAGCCAACATCTTAAGTGTCCGCGGCAACGTGGTCGAAGACGGCATACACCGCTATTTCGCCAGGCTTGCCGACGGCTCGATTGACGAAAAAGACCTGATTTTCCGTACCCAGCAGCTTCATCAATTCCTCGAGGAAAGCGCCGGCCGCTATCATTTTAATCTTCATACAATTATCGTGTTCGGTTATTCCAACGGAGCTACCATGGGAGCGAGCCTGCTTTTTCATTATGCGCGCTCAGTCACCCGGGCTTTTCTCCACCACCCGATGGTGCCACGACGGGATGTGCCTCTTCCCTCCCTTTCCGGCAGCAGCATTTTTATCGGCGCCGCTACAAATGATCCCATCTGTCTCCCGGAGGAGGCTGAAACCCTTTATCACCTATTTGAAGAAGCAGGGGCTTCAGTAGAACTCTACTGGGGGCATGAAGGCCACCAGATTACCACAGAAGAAATAGAGGCCGGTGCCACGTGGTATCAACGCGTCATACAGGAATAAACAAGGCAGCATAAAAAAACTGCCTCCCGTTCAGGGAAGCAGTGCTGCTGTTACTGCGTTTCAAGCACCTGCTTGAAATCGTCGTTTTCTTTGATTTTTTCTTCCGCATAAGGGCAGCGGGGAACGATCGTTTTGTTTTCCGCTTTTGCTTTTTCCACCACATTGCGGACCAATTCTTTTCCTACGCCTTTTCCTTGCTCTTCATCGATTACTTTGGTACTATCGATGACAATGCTTTGTTCACCTTCTTCAAAAAATGAAATGTCACCAATAACCTTGCCATCCTGCTCGGCAGTAAATCTGTTATCATAATGTTTTATTTCCATGAAAAGAAACTCCCTTCGTTTAAACGTTGTTACTAAATAATTCATTACCGTTTCCGGCGGATCATAAACATCGGAAACAATAACAAGAAGCCTTTACACATATCGAGGCAGCTGTTATGATGAAGTATGTGCTTAAAAATATGAATGCCACGAATATTATGAAAAGGAGTGAGAACCTTGGCTAAACAATCTAAACTCGCAAAAGAGCGTAAGCGCGAAGAAACGGTAGCGAAATACGCTGAACTCCGCCGTGAGTTAAAAGAAAAAGGCGATTATGAGGCACTGCAGAAGCTTCCTCGTGACGCTTCTCCAACACGCCTTCACAATAGATGTTCGATTTCCGGTCGTCCACACGGCTATATGCGTAAATTCGGCATGTCCCGTATCGCTTTCCGCGATCTGGCCCACAAAGGTCAGGTACCAGGCGTTAAAAAAGCAAGCTGGTAAGCCGTTCTTACTAAAAAAAGCAGCCGATTGGCTGCTTTTTTTGTGTCTTTTTATTCGTTACGTGTTGCCTTTGGTTGGAATAGGATTTTCTTTTAAAATTGTGCCCACATGCAGCATATTGTACGCCAGTTTAGGAATGTGCTTTTGAACGAATTCGCTTTTAATGCCCTCTGCTTCAATAAACGAAGGCCCCGGTCCGGCTTCACCGACCCAGTAGCAGTTTGGACGCGGCGGAAGCGTAAAGCCTAAATGGGACAAGCCGAAGACAATAGACTGAATGGCGTGTTTGGCACCGTCTTCGTTCCCTGTGGCTACTACTCCGGCAACCTTGTCGTAATAGATTCCCTGCCCTTTTTCGTTTGTATGGCTGGCTGATCCATTCAGCCGTTCTATCGCTTTTGTAATCATACTGCTTTTTTCCCCGAGCCATACCGGTGTCCCAAGCAGCACCAGTTCCGCTTCCTCAATCTTCGCCTGAATAGACGGCCAGTCGTCTCCTTCTCCTAGATCATCTGCGACTCCGTAAGGGATATTGTAGTCCGCCAGACGGATTTTCTCCACCTGCACCCCTTCCTCTTCCCAAATCTGCATGACTTCATCTGCCAGTGCGTCTGTGTTCGACGTATGAGAAGAATCCTTTAACGATCCGTTTAAAAACACTGCTTTCATCGTTTCACCTCTTTTTATAGTTGATGCTTCCTTATGTACCCCGAAGTTTCCTTATATAATCTTCCATTACCCCGGCTTTCGTTTGCTTCCTCCCCCCTGCGGGTAAATACAGGCAGAATACTTTATACATGGAGGAATACATAATGATGCCATTTGCCGAAAACGCACTGCAAAATGAACACGCCCTTGTGACCGGAAGTACACGGGGCATTGGAAGAGAAACAGCCATTACGCTTGCCCGCATGGGAGCTGATGTTACAGTTACCGGCCGAAACAAAGAAAAACTGGAAGAGACCAAACAGCTGATCCTCGATGCACAGCCGCAGGCCCGTGTATTTGTCTATCCTGCAGATATCACTGATGCTTCGGCTCGCAGTGATCTGGTAAAAGCAGCTGAAGGTGCACATGGGTCGTTGAGCCTCCTGGTAAATTCAGCAGGCGTACTAAAACGTAAATTTGTTGATGAGCTCGAGGAATCGGATCTGCAAGAAATGATGGACGTAAACTATACCTCCACCGTTCTTTTAACCCAGCTTGTGTACAAACGCATGCAGGAGCAGAAGAAGGGTGCGATTGTGAACGTTTCTTCTCTTTCCGGTTTACGCGGGACTCCGGGTAACAGCGCGTATTCTGCTTCAAAGTTTGCGATCACCGGCTTCACCCAGTCCCTTGCGCTTGAAGCTATTGAACATGGTATCCGGGTTAACGCGGTTTGCCCTGGCTATGTGCAGACAGAAATGGTGGAGCAGCTCATGCAGACAAAGGCTGAAGAAACCGGCAAAAGCCTCGAAGAACAAATGCAGGCGTCCGCTGACAGTCTTCCGTCCGGGCGGATGACCCAGCCGGATGAGGTCGCCAATACTATCGCCTACCTGTTAACAGACGCTGCCTCCAACATTGTTGGAGAAGCCGTAAAAATTTCCGGCGGAAGCGTCGTACACTAAATCTTTTCGTATCATTCTTCAAACACAAAAAAGCCTGTCCCACACTTTCGGGACAGGCTTTTTCTATTTAATGCTCTGAATGTTCTTCTCCTCCAGAACCGCCGCCGGAGCCGCCGTTCATATCCATATCGTGCATGCCAAAGGACATTACCCAGATGGAGCCTGCGATAACTACCGCTGCGATGAAAAACCCAAATAGGATGTTTCCATACTGCGGTACTGGGTTTTTCTCCGCAATGTGCATGAACATGACAAGCTGAAGCACGGCCTGGATAACTGCGAGTATCATAATGATTGCAATAATCCATGGCACTGGAAGTCCGGACATCACAGTTGTGTAAGCAGCAACGAGCGTCAAAACAATAGAGGCGATAAAGCCAATAATGTGTTTGACGGGGATGCCTGACTCACTGTGTTCTGTGTGTTCACTCATTTAAACCACCATCCCTATCAGGTAGACGGCTGTAAAGATGAAAATCCATACAACGTCCAAAAAGTGCCAGTACAGGCCGATGACAAATGTTTTTCTTGCCGTCGTCGGCGTTAAGCCAATACGAACCAGCTGAATAATAATCGCTGTACACCAAAAGACACCAAGCGTTACGTGAAGTCCGTGCGTACCGGTGAGCGTAAAGAACGCTGACCAGAATGCACTTGATTGAATCGTTGCACCTTCGTGAACGTAGTGTACGAACTCATAAATTTCAAAGCCAAGGAAGCCAAGACCTAAAGCCAACGTGATGCTAAGCCATATAAGAAGACCCTTTAAGGATTCTTTTCTCATCATATGAATCGCTATCCCACACGTAAAACTACTTGTTAAAAGCAGAAACGTCATGGCAAGAGCCATTGGCATTTCAAACAATTCCGGTGCCGGAGTAGCGTCGCCATAGCGGCCGAACAAAACGGCGTAGGTGGCGAAGAGCGTGGAGAAGAGTACCACCTCGGCTGCAAGAAAGATCCAGAAGCCAAGAATGGTAAGCGTTCCTTCTTCTTTTCGGTACTCAAGAGGCCCGGTTTTTAATTCCGCGTGTTCACTCATTCTTTACGCCCCCTTGCCTGCTCCTCAGTACGTTTAATTTCATCAATAGGGACGTGATACCCTTCATCATAGTCGAAGGAGCGAATAACCATGCAGATAATAATTCCGATGAGTCCCGGAATTGCAAGCCAGAACCAGTGCCAGACAAGACCGAAGCTTGCTACAAACATAATAGCTGACATGATGATTGGCATTCCCTTGTAGCTCGGCATGTGAATCGGCTCGAGCTTGGATTCATCGTACGTTGTAGCACCTGTTTCTTTCATATCCCAGTACGCTTCGTGGCTGTTCACGTATGGAACTGTTGCAAAGTTGTAGTGCGGTACAGGCGTTGTTGTGGCCCATTCGAGCGAACGCCCGTCCCAGGCGTCCCCTGTTTTTTCCCGTGGTTCGTAACGAAAGCTGTAATAAATGTTGAACGTAAAGATAACAAACCCTGCTGCGAGAATAAAGGCACCGGTAGTAGACAGCAGGTTAAGCGGCATCCATTCCGGTTCAATCGTATACGTCCGGCGCGGCATTCCCATAAGACCGAGGAAAAACTGCGGCAAAAACGTAATATTAAAGCCGATGACGGTCAGCCAGAAGCTGACTTTCCCGATCTTTTCGTTCATCTTATGACCAAACATTTTCGGGTACCAGTACGTAAGACCTGCGAACATTCCAAACAATGTACCAGCGATCAGCACATAGTGGAAGTGGGCAATCAGGAAGTACGTATTGTGGTACTGGTAGTCAGCGGAAGCCATACCGAGCATAACCCCGGTAACCCCGCCGATGGTAAAGTTCGGTATAAAGGCAAGCGCCCACAGCATCGGAACATTAAACCTGATCCGTCCTTTATACATCGTCCCAAGCCAGTTAAATATCTTAATCCCGGTAGGAACGGCAATCAGCATGGTCGTAATGGAGAATAGTGAGTTAACTCCTGCCCCGGCCCCCATCGTAAAGAAGTGGTGGACCCAAACGACGAAACTCAATCCGGCAATAACAACCATGGCGTAAACCATCGCTTTGTAACCAAACAACTGCTTTCTGGCAAAAGTTGAAATAACTTCAGAGAAAACACCGAATGCAGGAAGAATAACGATATATACTTCCGGGTGTCCCCAGAGCCAGAAAAGGTTCGCCCACATCATCGGCATACCTTCACCGGCTAAGGTAAAGAAGTGGGTGCCAAAAATGCGGTCCATCGTCATCAGAGCCAGCGCAATTGTTAAAATTGGAAAGGCGAAAATAATGATAATGGATGTAATAAGTGCCGACCATGTGAAGATAGGCATTTTCATCAGCGTCATGCCCGGCGCACGCATCCGCAGGATCGTGACAAGGAAGTTAATCCCCGTGGCAAGCGTACCGATACCGGACAGCTGCAGTGCTAATAAATAGTAGTTTTGGTTAATTTCCGGACTAAGCTCCGGCCCTGCCATCGGAACATAGCTGGTCCACCCGGCGCTTGGAGAACCGCCGATAACGAAAGATACGTTAAACAGCATGGCGCCGAAGAAAAAGGTCCAAAAGCTGAATGCGTTTAAAAATGGAAAGGCTACGTCCCGGGCCCCTATTTGGAGGGGAACCGCAACGTTCATCAAACCGATAATAAACGGCATCGCCATAAAAAGAATCATAACTGTTCCGTGCGTTGTAAAGATTTCATTATAGTGCACAGAATTTAAAAAGTTCATTCCCGGGAGCGCGAGCTGCGTCCTCATCATTAAGGCATCGACACCGCCGCGGAACAGCATGGCCAACGCAGCAATGATATACATAATACCGATTTTCTTATGGTCCACCGTCGTTAAGTATTCGTCCCACAGCCATTTCCATAGCTTGAAATACGTCAGAACAAACACAATACCCACCGTAACGAGGACAATGGAGGCCATCGCCCCGTAAATTAACGGCTCTCCGGTGACAAGAAAATCATTCCATATAAAATCCCACAAAGGATGTCACCTGCTTTCTATATTTATCATACTAAGCTTATTTTATTCTTCTTCCCACGGGCCGTCTTCACCGCCGTAAAGGGATACGTCTTCACCAAGGTCTCCGCTGTAGAGATCCGTAATATAACTTCTGCCGTCGTTTTGGCCAAAGTCAACGTACTCCAGGTGCGTGCTCGAGTATTCAGCCTCATCTGCAAGACCCGGCTGTAAATATTCGTTAAACCGTTCCTCCGTTAGTTCAGGAGCGTTATCTTGAATATCACTCACCCACTGATCGAACTCTTCTTCGCTTTCAGAAGTAACGGTAAACGTATGCTCTGCAAAGCCGGATCCGTTGTAGTTTGCATTACGGCCTGCAAATTCGCCTTGTTCATCTGCCTGCAGATACAGCGTATTCTGCATGCCGGCCATGTTGTATTTCTGACCGCCAAGCGCAGGTATCCAGAGTGCTGTCATAGAGTCAGCACCGGACAGTTTAAATTCGATTGGACGATTTTCCGGTATGTGTAAGTAGTTAACCGTCTCAATGTCCTGCTCAGGATAACTGAAATACCATTTCCAGTTTGATGTATCGGCATGTATTACCAACGGTTCCTGGTCATTGCTTTCTTCAGGAGGTTCTTCCAGAGCATACAATGAGGTCACTGTAGGTACCGAAAGAGCTGCTACAATAATAAATGGAATAACCGTCCAGACAATCTCGAGCGTGGTGTTTCCGTGCTGGTGAGGGTCATAGTCCTTGTCTGTCCAGTTCGGGCGTTCCCTAAACCGGATAATCATGTAGAAAAATAGCACAAAAACAACAATGACAATGACGGACATCAGTGTAATAGAAAAAATGATGAGTTCCTGCTGGGTTCTGGCCACCGGACCTTTAGGATCCAAAACTGTAATACCGCTGCAGCCGCTGGCGACGAGCAGCAAAGCAAACAACCCTGGTACCATAAACAGTCGTTTAAACCAGGAAACTAAGTTTTTCAAGCGCTTCACGCTCCTTCCTTTTTATTACCGACTTCTGTGATGAATAACCCCTCTCTCCATCAGCCACGGTTCATTCCGTTCATATGCAGAGCGCACCATTATCGTAGCAAATTTTTATGCCTCTCGTCATTTTTTCTCCGGCAAAATTTCAAAATTGACGATTTTTAAACACAAATATGTCATAAAACGTTCACTTCTATGCGCCTGTTGCTTAGAACCTTTATCATCGTATCCTAACGACTGCCAATTTTCAACCTGCGAAAGGCGGTTTTAGGACAAAATTACCGCCTGCGCATACGTTTACACCTTATTTTTATTCCATATAAGCCTGGGCACCGGGTGCCTTTTCTGTATATTAGAAAGAACGAGCCATCAGGCCCGTTCCTTTACCGCTTCAAGCAGCAGCATATTTGAATTAATAAGCACTTTCCGTTCTTCCCGGTACGTCGAAAACGACTGCGCTTGGCTCTCAAGCTTATACACCGTCCAGCCTTCGTACCGATCAGAAAGCTTTTGAATAATATCTTCGGTATCGAAATTCACTTCCATTTTTGCCGGAAGCTCCTCGTTCGTCTCCGCGTCTGTTTCATGAATCCCGGTGTTCATTAAAAATGCATGCACTCCGCCCTCAGCTGTGCCCTTCTGAAGTTTATCGATTAAATTCCAGAAGGTTTTTTCATCAGGTACGTGTTCGATGCTTGAAACTGCTATAATGCCGTCAAAATACGCCTCTTCTGGAGCATATTCTTCTATTTCCTGCTTCACCGGTTTAACTTCCTGTTCGACGCCGTATTCTTTGGCGTACTCCGTTAGCTGGGTGATGGCTTCGTCTAAAAAGTCCACGCACGTAACCTCACACCCCTGCTCCTGAAACTGTCTCGCGGCCGGTATGCTGTTACGGCCAATGCCGCACCCGAGGTCGAGCAGCCGGACGTCTTTTCCTTTTCGAATTCGGCCCAGGGCGTTAATAATACGGGAAGCTGGTTTTTTCATCCAGGTGCCTTCTTCAAATAAGTCATGCTGCTTGTAGTACTGACGGTGATATTCTTTTTCCGATGCCCTGATTTCCTCTAAACTTGGTTCTTTCACACAAGCACCTCTCTTGTTTTTCTATTTTTTTACAAATCGCGCTGTTTTACAGCCTCCCAAACCACGTGAGGCAGTTCAGGAATAATCAGTTTTTCCATCGCAAGCTTTACAGCACCGGAAGACCCGGGCATCGTAAATACCGGCTTGTGATCGATAATGCCGGCGGCAGCTCTCGATAAAATCGCCGAAGACCCGATGTCTTCCACGTAACTCAGGTAGCGGAACAGCTCCCCAAACCCAACAATTGCTTTATCAAATCTGGGCTCTACCGTTTCGATGGTAATATCCCGGTCCGCAATCCCGGTCCCGCCGTTAATCAGCACCGCTTCCGCCTCCGGGTGGACAAGCGCTTCGTTCAAACAATTGGTGATGGATGCCTGTTCGTCTGTCACTATTGAATAAAAACAAACCTCGTGGCCGTGGGATTCGAGCAGCTCATGAATACGTCTGCCGCTTTTATCCGTTTCTTCAGTCCGCGTATCACTTACGGTAATAACAGCGCATTGAATCTTTTTCTCTGCCTGCTCTTTATGTTCTTCTGTTGCCATAGAAGTCCCCTCCTTTATTTTTTTCTTAAAAAAAGAAGCCTTTTTCAGGCTTCCTCTTTTCTTCCTATTATCCCCCAATATAGGACATTTCAATCCGCTTACGGTTGCGTGCCGTTTCTTCGGTCCGCTCTTCCGAGTAACGGTCGGTCCGTCTGCCCCATATGCCGGCAATATTATTAAAGATCGTATCATCTGAATCCTCAGAACGAAGCTGATTCCGTAAATCGTACCCTTCGGTGGCAAACAGACACGTAAACAGCTTTCCGTCTGCCGAAATCCGCGCCCTTGTGCACGTAGAGCAGAACGATTCCGTAACAGACGAAATAACGCCGACTTCACCGCTGCCATCCTTATAACGGTAACGGTCAGCCACTTCACCGTAATACCCCGGATCCACGGGTTCAATCGGAAACGTCTGGTGAATCGTGTCGATAATATCTTTTTTCGTCACCACCGACCCAAAGTTCCAGCCATTGGTGCTGCCCACATCCATAAACTCGATAAAGCGCAGGTTGACGCCGCGCTGTTTAAAATACATAGCCATTGGAAGAATCTGTTCTTCATTCATCCCTTTTTTGACTACAGTATTCACCTTTACAGTAAGGCCTGCTTTTTTCGCTGCTTCAATGCCTTTCAACACAGGCTTCGAGCCGGTTTTTCTGCCGTTAATACTCGCAAACACTTCATCATCGAGGGCATCGAGACTGATGTTCACCCGCTGCAGCCCGGCGGCCTTCAATTTTTCAGCCTGGGCGGGCAGCATTACACCGTTTGTAGTTAAAGCGATATCTTTAATGCCTTCGATTTCCGTCAAACGGCGGATCAGTTCGGGCATGTTTTTACGAAGCAGCGGCTCTCCTCCGGTTAAACGGAGCTTCTCGACACCAAGACCCGCAAACAGGCGCGACACCCGGACGATTTCATCGAAGGAAAGCCGTTCATCCTGACCCATAAATTCAAAATCCGGGCCGAAAATTTCTGCCGGCATGCAGTAGGTGCACCGGAAGTTGCATTGGTCGATCACGGAAATACGCAGGTCACGAAGGGGACGGTTTAACTGGTCAGTTACATTGGTCATCGTATTCCCCCTCTCTCTATTTTACCTTTCTGTTTAACTCTTCAAGCTGCCGGACAGTATTAATATTTTCAAATGCCTCAGGGCGCCAGTACGTCTGATTGACGTCTACGACTCTTTCCCTGCCGCTGAATACATTTTTCATCCGGTAATCCCCGGCTTCGAGCTGGGCTCCTGCTATTGAAAGCAGATCCGCGTGGAACCATCCACAAGCGGGGGCCAGCCTTCCCCCAACCTCCGGGATAACCGCCTCTGTTTCCGGCGTAATATAAGAGGCCAGAAAACGCACCTCTTCCGCAGTGATAAGCGGCATGTCCACCGGAAGCATAAATACCCAATCTTCCTCTGTATAGGAAAGGCCGGTGAAAAGTCCGGCCAGCGGTCCCTTCTCTTTATGAGGCGGAAGATCTTCCCTGACCCTCACCCGCTCTCCGGCTTTAATTCTTCCGGCAAACGACGGATGAGAAATCAGCCAGATGGTTTTCACTTCAGTCTGAAGAGCCTCGACGGCCCGTTCATAAAAATACCTTTCTTTCCAGACAGCAAAGGCCTTCGGGGAACCAAACCGCTCCGACATGCCTCCGGTTAAAATAATTCCATCTGCCACAGTGTTACCCTCCGCTGACCGGCGGGATCAGGGCTACCGTGTCCCCCTGGCCGACCGGCGTGCTTCCTTCGGCAAATTCTTCATTTACAGCGGTCATAATGCCGCTGATATCAGCATCATACGCTGCTCTTAAATGATCAAGTACATCTTCAACAGTAGCTATACCGCCACTGTTAATGGTGAGCTTCTCGCCGCCAAAAATATCTTTCATGTGGGCAAAGCATAACACATTAATCACTCATTTCCACCTCCCGGGGCTCCGTCTGGATACCGCGTTTGTTCAAGCTGGTCTCCCACCCACTGTTCGCCGTCTTCCCAGTGTTCTTTTTTCCATATTGGCACAATTTGTTTAATGCGCTCAATAATATACTCATTCGCTTCGTAAGCGTCTTTCCGGTGAGGCGTCGAAACGGCAATCACAACTGCCGCGTCCGAGATCTGCAGTTCACCGGTGCGGTGTCCCACGGCTGCCTCAGCATCCGGCCAGCGTTCCTTCACTTCCCGGCCGATCGCCTCGAGCTGTTTTTCCGCCATCGAATGATACGCTTCATATTCCAGGTAGACTGTCCGCCGACCTTTGGTGAATTCCCGGACCGTGCCGATAAACTGCACCACAGCTCCTGCTTCCGGACGCGTCACTTCAGCAGCAAGCTCTTCCACAGACAGCGGTTCTGATGTAACAAAAAATCGTTTCTTCATAGTATACTCCTCATATATTGTTCAAACCATTCATCTGTTTTTTCCGTCTCCTGAAAATGATTTACTTCTTCTCCAGGACCAAACGCTGTTTGAATATTTTCAAGACTTTCAAGGGATATTTTATCTTCTGTGCTCCGGAGCAGAAGGACTTTTGGATGCGGTGCTTTTTTGTATCCTTCTATAAGAATAACATCAAGCGGGAGCTGTTGATAAATATTCAGCAGGGTGGAAAGGTCCGGCTCCACCATATCTGCGAGAAACTGAAAGACTCCGGCGCCTTCCACACCGGAAACCACAGCGCCGGCCTCCTTCAGCTCCAGGCTGTCGGCCCCCTCCGGCTGAAGCGGCACGCTCTGGTGGCCGTGATGCTTTAATATGCCAACCCTCCAGCCGTTTACCCTGGCAAGCGCCGTCCAGCGTTTAAGCAGGGTCGTTTTCCCGCTTTCTTTAAATCCCGTTACCTGCAGTACCGGGGTGGTCATGAGAGCGGCTCTTTCTGGCCTTCATTATCTTCAAGCAGCATGACGTCGACCACGTCCCCCTGCTGGTATCCGCGGCTTCCCCCGGGCAGAACGATACACGCATTGGCACCAGCCAGGGAGGTGACCGCACTCGACTTATTAAAGCCTCCCGGCTCTGCAAATAAACGGTCGCCTTCTGCACGGCAGCTGCCACGGACAAAACGGGTGAACGGGTTCGGCTTGGAGAAATCCGCCGCGAGCTCTGCCTTCACCATTGTATGGTGCGGATGCGCAGAATGCATGACGGCCTGAATTACCGGCCGCACAAAAAGCTCAAAGCCCATATAGCAGGCGGACGGATTTCCTGAAAGGCCAAACAGCAGCGTGCCTTCCCAGCTGGCGACGGTTGTTACGCTGCCGGGACGCATCGCTACTTTGTTAAAGAACACGTCTGCGCCAAGCCGTTCGTAAACGTCCGGGAGCAGATCGTAGTCCCCAACCGACACCCCTCCAGTCGTAATGACCATGTCTGTCTCCTCTGCCGCCTGGCGCACCGCCTCGTAGCAGGGATCCAGTTCATCCTTCAGCTTGCCGTAGTATACAGGCTCCGCCCCGGCACGCTGCAGCTGGGCAATCATCATATAGGCGTTGCTGTTTCGTATTTTGCCCGGCTCCAGATCATCAGAGACGTCAAGCAACTCCGTCCCTGTCGCAAACACACCGACGACCGGCTTTTTAGCCACCTTCACCGTGGCGTAGCCAAATGTCGCAAGGAGGGCCGTGACGCCGGGATCAATCCATGTGCCCGCCGGAACGAGCTCGGCACCAGCCTCCGTATCTTCCCCTTCAAAGGAGATGTTTTGATGCTCTTCAAATTCGCGCTTAATCGTCATAAGCGGGTACGTTCCATCATGATCCTCCTGGACAAGCTCGAGCATTACGACGGCATCGCACTGCTCCGGAATTTTTGCCCCGGTCATGATGCGTACTGCCTGAAACGGCCCGAGTTCTTTTTGTGACACAAAACCAGCGCCGATTTCCTCCACTACCTGAAAGGTGACCGGCTGCTCCCGGGAGGCCCCGCGGGAGTCCGCCGAACGGATCGCAAACCCGTCATAGGGAGAACGGTCAAACGGCGGCACCGGATGAGCGGCTGTGATCGCCTCCGCCAGCCGACGGCCGTAGGATTCCTGGATGGAGACCTCCTCCACGCCACCTTCTTCGACATTCTCCATTACTCGTTCAATTGCTTCTTTTACAGGGACAGGCGTACGTTTTTCAACCATATCGATGCTCCTTTATCATATTTGAATGTATGTATCCGTGCTATAATCGGTCAATACTGTATCCAGGAGGGACATGTACCATGTCAGAATTCACGCATTTTAACGAACAGGGCCGGGCCAGAATGGTGGACGTATCCGATAAACCGGTGACGAGCAGAAGTGCCCTGGCAGGTTCAAGCATCCGTGTTCCAGAAGAGGTCTACCATGCCATAACGCAGGGGGATATTAAAAAAGGGGATGTGCTCGCCGTCGCCCAAATCGCAGGAATCACCGGCGCCAAACAGACATCCACCCTCATACCAATGTGCCATCCGCTCCCGTTAAGTAACGTAGACATCAGCTTTTACTGGGAAACAGAAGAAACGTATGAACTATTTATTGAAGCTTTTGTTAAAACGAAGGGAAGCACCGGTGTGGAAATGGAAGCGTTGACCGCAGCATCCGCCGCTGCTTTAACCGTGTATGATATGTGCAAAGCGCTCGATAAAGGAATGGTCATCGGACCGACATACCTGCTTGAAAAAACCGGGGGCAAAAGCGGTGACTATCACCGGGAAACAGGCGATTAATATTTAACGTTCCCGGTTTAAAAGGTAAGTTAAACCGAGCAGCAGGAAGGAAATAAATATACTGATGCCGACGTACGTATACGCAAGGTTCATTTGATTCGACTCAATGGCCACGTAGATGGCCGTCGGCATTGTTTGTGTAACGCCGGGAATATTCCCGGCAAACATCAGCGTAGCCCCGAATTCTCCCAGAGCTCTCGTAAAACTGAGAACAAATCCTGTCATAAGCGCTCTTCCGGCGAGAGGAACAGCGATATTTGTAAACACGCGCCACTCTCCTGCCCCGTCAACTCTTGCAGCGGATTCAATATTGGGGTCAATTGAACCGTAGCCGGTTTTTGCCGACTGAAACATTAAAGGAAACGCCACGACCGCAGCGGCAACAACAGCGGCGACCGGCGTGAAAATAATCGAATTTTGAAATACTTGTTCATACACGCTGCCAATCCAGCTGCTCGTTCCAAAGACGACGATAAGTAAAAAGCCGGTCACCGAAGGAGGCAGCACGAGCGGAAGCATCAGGAACGTTTCTGCTGCCAGCTTCCCCCGGAAATTTCTGACGGCAAAAACTCTCCCGAGCATCGCCCCGACAATGAAAACAAGGACAGCTGCGATGCTTGCTGTCAGCAGAGATAACTGTATCGGAAACCAAAACATCAGGCACGCTCCTTTTATTCCGGGTCTGAAAAGCCGTACGAACGCAAAATATCCTGGGCTTCACTGCTTTGCAGGTATTCCATAAATTCCCGGCTTTCTTCTTCGTTCCCGCTTCCTGCCACAGCCCCGCCGTAATAGTGAATGGGGGAGTACAGGGAAGGATCAATTTCTTCAAGCACCCGTACGTCAGCTTCGCGCGCGTCTGAAGCATATACAAAGCCGACCGCTGCATTGCCTCTTTCGACAAGAGTTAACGCGTGCCGCACATCTTTAGCAAAAACCACCCGCTCCTGCACGCGCTCCCATTCCTTCATGGAAGTAAGTGCTTCCCGGGTATATCTTCCGGCGGGTGCTGCCTCCGGCGTTGCCACCGCTATCCGGCCGCTTCCATTGAGCACGCTCTGAAGCTTTTCTTCCGCACTGTCTTCAGGCACCACCGCCACCAGCTTATTTTCTGCAAAGGCAGGATCCCCTGTATCCACCATTATATTTTCCTCTTCAAGATCGTTATAGTGTGAAGCGGAGGCTGACAAAAAGACATCCGCCGGACCGCCCCGCTCAATCTGCTGCTTCAGTGTGCCGGAGCCGCCGTAGTTAAACGCCAGGGAAATATCCGGATGCTCGTTGGCGAAGCTTTTCTGCACCTCAGTAAGAGCATCCTGCAGACTGGCTGCCGCTGAAACCGTCAGCTCGGGCTGCTCTTCGTTCTGTTCTGCCTGCGGACC
Source organism: Marinococcus sp. LNHM5E3-2.1 (assembly GCF_056034365.1). NCBI lineage: Bacteria > Bacillati > Bacillota > Bacilli > Caryophanales > Bacillaceae > Marinococcus > Marinococcus sp. LNHM5E3-2.1. The sequence goes on along the minus strand of NZ_JBQLIB010000009.1, from coordinate 3,993 downwards.
GCCGCTGCAGGCCTGCAGGAGAACAGCCCCGGCCCCTGCCGCTACGAAGGGTTTCCAGTTCATGTTGTCCTTCATCTCCCTTCGATGGATTGGTTTCAGGTTATCCGAGCAGCTGTGCATACCACCGCTTGGCTTCCTGGACGTCGCTCGTGCCGTGGATGAGCGCCCGCCCGTCCTGAAATAAAACGATACGCCGCGTTTCAGTCTGCACCGACAACAGATAAGGATTTTTGCGCACGCTCCAGTTCCTGCTTTCCCAATCGCGCTCCAGCCGTTCGAAGTTCAGCTGTTTGCTTTCCCCCGGGCGGATCTGCACTGTATCCCTGCCGCACAGTACGCTCGTTTTATTTGAATGTTCATATGTTAACGCCGGATATTCCGCTTCTTCACCACATGAGAGGCATCCAGGATCCTTACTGCTCTGCAGGCCGATGGAAAACTGCTGCTGGTTCCAAAGATCAAAATAGTCCAGAGTCACCGGGAGACTTTCTCCGTCACCGACCAGTATTTTTAAGGCTGCGGCCGTCTGCTTTGCCGCTACTGACTGCACAGCCGGAGCGATTACTCCTACTGTGTCGCACGTCTGCCCCTGCGAAGGGATCTTTTTCCATACGCAGCGAAAGCAGGGGCGCTCTCCCGGAAGAAACGGGTGCACCATGCCGATACTTCCCACACAGGCTCCGTAAATCCAGGGCTTACGGTATTTTCTCGCCGCATCGTTAATCAGCAGACGGGTATCAAAATTGTCCGTCCCGTCAACGATAAGATCTGTCTCTGCAGCCTTTGCTTCGATCCACGTAAAATCGACATCCACCACTTCACCTTGCACATGAACCCCGGAGTTAATCTCACGCAGCCTTTTTTCTGCCGCGGCTGCTTTAGGCATCTGCTCTGCGGCATCCTTTTCCGTATACAGCTGCTGGCGCTGCAGATTGCTGTACTCCACGTAATCACGGTCTGCGATCGTCACTGTACCAACGCCGGCACGCACAAGCATCTCCGCTGCCGAAGCCCCGAGCGCTCCTGCACCGACAATCGTCACAGAGCTTTCGTTTAATTTTTTCTGGCCCGCTTCACCAATCGGCGAAAACAGCTGCTGTCTCGAATATCGCTCATCCATGCTTTCTCTCCTTTTCTTCAACTATTTATAGCTGCTTCTGTTTTCTTTCTCTGCATATGAATACGTGTCCGCGAAACGGTAAACAGCGTAAGCCCCGCCCAGACAATTAAAAAGGCTGTGAACTGCTGGAAGGAAAAAGGCTCCCTAAATAAAAAAACACCCAGCACCAGCATAATCGTCGGCGCAATATACTGCAGAAAGCCAAGCAGGGAATAGCTGATCTTCCGCGCCCCCGAGGCGAACAGCAGCAATGGAACAGCCGTAGCTGCCCCCGCCCCGAAGAGCAGTGTCCACGTGCCTGAATCATAGGTGGAAGCCGTTTCGCCCGAAAAGAACATTAAAAAAATCAGGGCAAATGGAGCTGCCAGAAACGATTCCAGCGTCAAACCTGCCCATGCGCCGAGTGCTACAGTTTTTTTAATAATACCATAGCACCCAAAGGATAATGCCAGGATAATCGAAGCCCACGGAAACTGCCCGTAGGAAATCGTCAGCACGAATACGCCGATAAACGCGAGCACTACCGCAGCTATTTCCATACGTGCCAGCCGTTCTTTTAAAAATACCGTCGCCAGAGCTACGTTCACAAGCGGGTTAATATAGTAGCCAAGGCTCGCCTGGATCACATGGTCTCCGTTCACTGCAAAAATAAAAGTAAACCAGTTGATCGTAATCAATAAAGCGGCACCGGTGATCGCCGCCGTCGTTTTCACGGAATGAAAAGCATGCGTTATTTCATTCCATACTCCTTTGTAGCGCCCGATCAGCACAATAAGTACAGCCATGAATAAAAACGACCAGATCACCCGGTGGGCGAGCACATCGATCGCCGGGACCTCGTTAAAAAGCTTCCAGTAAAGCGGAAGAAATCCCCAAAGTACATAAGCTGCCACTCCTGCTGCAATGCCTGTCTGCTGCTCTCTCATCTGCATCTCCGTCCTCTCTCCCCGTCTATTATAGCGGACAATGGTCCCCCACTGCCAAACAAGAACGGCTGAAGCCATTGGAATTTTTCCACACACAAACAAAAAAACAGCTTCGAAGGGTCTCGAAGCTGTCCACTGTTACTTTTTACGCTCTCTGTTTTTCCATAAAATGATCGTAAACGCGGAAACGACTGTCAGGCCAAGCGCTCCCATAAACACCATGCCGGGAATATTCGCGCCTGCTTCTTCTGCTTCCCGCTCTTCTTCCTGTTCTGCTTCTGTAAGAGCACTTTCGCCTGTCCGTTCTTCCAGGTTATCCTGTCTTTCTTCGAGGGAAGTGTTGCTGTTAATACTGAAATTAATGCCCTGCTGTTCAGACTCCCCTTCCGCATCAGTTACGGTGTAATTTAATATATAGTTTCCATTTTCCAGAATGCTCTCGATCTCTGCGGAGACTGTCATTCCGTCTTCGCTGATCACTGGTTCTTCTATATCAATTTCATCGCCGGTTTCTACAAGCAGATACATATCTTCTACACGGTCAATCTCTGTATCAAAGTTGAGTTCCACCCGCTCGGGTACTTCCAACAAAGAATCTCCATTTTCCGGACTCGAGGATTCCAGTACGGGCGCTGCAACCGCCTGGTAAGGGGAGGCAATGAAAAATAAAACCGCGAGAAGACCAAAAATTCGATATTTCATAGGACTTCTCCTTTCAATAATAGATCACTCTACTCTTTATATCATGATATAAAGCCAAATTCGAACCATATCATTTACGTTTTTGTGTCAATTTTATATTTCCCGGGAAATATCCATCTCTCTATCCTTCCACCTGGTACAAAAAACCCGGACGCGGCAGGCGCATCCGGGGAAGGTGCTTATATTCAGCTTTGTTCTAAACGGCGGATCCGGTCTTCAAGCGGCGGGTGCGACGAAAAGAGCATCGCAGCTGCCGACGGCTTATTGTTGATTTTCAGCGTCTGCATGGATGACTGTTCCGTATCCACCCGGTCCACATAATTTTGCAGTGAGCGGAGAGCATGGGCCATCTTGTCTTTACCGGCAAGATCTGCCCCGCCGCGGTCGGCGTGATACTCACGGTAGCGGGAGTAGGCAGCCACAACAATACTTCCGAGAATCGAAAAGAGGATCTGAAATACAATAATCGCCAGAAAGTGAATAATCGGGCGCATATTTTCGTTTACGAACCTCGATACCGCAAAGGCGACGACCCGTGCCAGGAACACCACGAACGTGTTCACGATTCCCTGCAGCAGGGTCATAGTGATCATATCGCCATTTGCCACGTGGGCAACCTCATGGGCAATAACGCCTTCAACAGCATCATCATCCATCGATTGAAGCAGACCAGTTGAAACGGAAACAAGCGATCTCTTTTTGGTAGGCCCTGTCGCAAAAGCGTTCACTTCAGCGGACTGGTAAATCCCAACCTCCGGCATATGGGTAAGCCCTGCGCGCCGGCAGAGACGGTGTACTTTTTCAACGACCATTTTTTCAGCCTGGCTTCCCGGATTATCCGGGTCAATTACTTTGACGTTCATCGCTTTTTTCGCTATGAATCTCGACATAGCCAGTGAAATAAATGCTCCGGCAAAGCCGATAACGGCACTGATAATCAACAGCGGCACCAGATTCAGCGTACCGGCACCATAGTCATAAGCACCCAGGTTAACACCAAACAAACTTAGTATTGAAAACACGATGACAATTGTTAACAACACCATCATGTTCGTTAACAGAAACAGCATGATTCTTTTACCCATGGCTTTCTCTCCTTTTTTTACTCTTCATTTTCTTTTACACGAGTATTTATACGCAGGTGTACCCCGGAAGGTTTCATCCTTATTTCAGACTGTCGACAATGGCTCTAATTTTAGAGTTTGTCGGCAGTTTTTTTGTGCTATGATAAAAAGAAATAGCCTG